>JBBIST010000145.1:0-3868 GCA_037441125.1 Burkholderiales bacterium | reverse complement strand
GCGATCATGGGCAAGAAGGACGATCTGCGCGGCCTGAAGGAGAACGTGATCGTCGGCCGCCTGATCCCGGCCGGAACCGGTCTGGCCTTCCACCGCGCGCGCAAGGACAAGGAGGAAGCCGAGGCGCGCGAGCGCGAGGCGCTGGCGGCGTTCGAGGCGCAGGGACAGCCGGCCGAGGCGGTCGAGGCCGAAGGCGCAGACGGTGGCGGGCCAGCGACCGCTCAGGAGTAGGGGCGCGCCGGATCGGTTGCGGTGAAAGCGGGTTGCGCGCCGGAGCGGGCGCGACCGCGCGCGAGCGTTTGACCCAGGGGACTGGGATCTGGCACAATCGCGGGCTCTCGCGAGGCAGTCTGCGACATTGCGCTCTTTTTCGCGGCATCGGCCCGCCCAGGCAGTTGGGGTACGGGTGGCGGCGCCGCCCCGGGGCGCGTGCCGTGCGCCCCGCGACAGCAGCGACCCACTCCGAAAGCGACGGTCCGCGCCACAGTGCCAGTCTGAGCCTGTGGCCGTGAAGCGTTCGCGGAACTGGGTCAGGAAACTGCGAGAGCTCAACCTAGCGGAATCGACATGCCGACCGTCAATCAATTGGTGCGCAAGCCGCGCGTCTCGCTCGGGGTCAAGAGCAAGAGCCCGGCGCTGAAGATGAGCCCGCAGAAGCGCGGCGTGTGCACCAAGGTCTACACCACCACGCCCAAGAAGCCGAACTCGGCGCTGCGCAAGGTCGCCAAGGTGCGACTGGTCAATGGCCACGAGGTGATCTCGTATATCGGCGGCGAAGGCCACAACCTGCAGGAGCACTCGGTGGTGCTGATCCGCGGCGGGCGCGTGAAGGACCTGCCGGGAGTTCGTTACCACATCGTGCGCGGTTCCCTTGACACCCAAGGCGTCAAGGACCGCAAGCAGGCGCGTTCGAAGTACGGCGCCAAGCGTCCCAAGGCGAGCTAGATCGCCCGAGCCTGCCGGCGCCGCTCGCGGCGCTAGTGCGCGCAGCCCTTTTTATGCATCGCCGGCGCCAAGGTGGCGCGGCGAGTAAGTCGCGGCCCGTCCACAGGGGGCCGCTTGATGACTGAAGCGCAAGGAGAAGTGCCATGCCCCGCCGCCGTGAAGTACCGAAGCGCGAGATCCTGCCCGACCCGAAGTTCGCCAGCACGGATCTCACCAAGTTCGTCAACGTGATCATGCTCGACGGCAAGAAGTCGGTCGCCGAGCGCATCGTCTACGGCGCCTTGGCGCAGATCGAGGGCAAGGGCGGCAAGAGCCCGCTCGAGGTCTTCACCCAGGCACTGAACAACGTCAAGCCGATGGTCGAGGTCAAGAGCCGGCGCGTCGGCGGTGCCAACTACCAGGTGCCGGTCGAGGTGCGGCCGGTGCGGCGCATGGCGCTGGCGATGCGCTGGCTGCGCGAGGCGGCGAAGAAGCGCGGCGAGAAGTCGATGACCCAGCGGCTGGCGGGCGAACTGCTCGACGCCGCCGAAGGGCGCGGCGGCGCCATGAAGCGGCGCGAGGAAGTGCATCGCATGGCCGACGCCAACAAGGCGTTCGCCCACTTCAGGTTCTGAGACGGTTGCAGCGCCGGCCGCCTTGCGCGCGGCCGGCACGACGAGGTTTCCCATGCCACGCAAGACGCCCATCGACCGCTACCGGAACATCGGCATCTCGGCGCACATCGACGCCGGCAAGACGACGACCACCGAGCGCATCCTGTTCTACACCGGCGTCAACCACAAGCTCGGCGAGGTGCACGACGGCGCCGCGACGATGGACTGGATGGAGCAGGAGCAGGAGCGCGGCATCACCATCACCTCGGCGGCGACGACCACGTTCTGGAAGGGCATGGACCTGTCCTTCCCCGAGCACCGGATCAACATCATCGACACGCCCGGGCACGTCGATTTCACGATCGAGGTCGAGCGCTCGATGCGTGTGCTCGACGGCGCCTGCATGGTCTACTGCGCCGTGGGCGGGGTGCAGCCGCAGTCGGAGACGGTCTGGCGTCAGGCCAACAAGTACGGCGTGCCGCGCCTGGCCTTCGTCAACAAGATGGACCGCACCGGCGCCAACTTCTTCAAGGTCTACGAGCAGATGCGCGCGCGCCTGAAGGCGAACCCGGTGCCGGTCGTGGTGCCGATCGGCGCCGAGGACGGCTTCAAAGGCGTGGTCGATCTGATCAAGATGCGGGCGATCTTCTGGGACGAGGCGACCCAGGGGATGAAGTTCGATTACCAGGACATTCCTGCCGACCTGGTCGACACCGCCGTCGAGTGGCGCGAGAAGATGGTCGAGAGCGCGGCCGAGGCTTCCGACGACCTGATGAACAAGTACCTCGAGTCGGGCGAACTGAGCGAAGCCGAGATCAAGCTCGGCATCCGCACGCGCACAATCGCCGGCGAGATCCAGCCGATGCTGTGCGGTTCGGCCTTCAAGAACAAGGGCGTTCAGCGCATGCTCGACGCCGTGGTCGAGTTCCTGCCGTCGCCGGTCGACATTCCTCCGGTCAAGGGCACCAACGACAAGGAGCAACAGGACACGCGCCGGGCGGCCGACGAGGAGTCGTTCTCGGCGCTGGCGTTCAAGATCATGACCGATCCCTACGTCGGCCAGCTCACCTTCCTGCGCGTCTACTCGGGGGTGCTGAGCTCGGGCGACACGGTCTACAACTCGGTCAAGGCACGCAAGGAGCGCATCGGCCGGCTGCTGCAGATGCACGCCAATCAGCGCGACGAGATCAAGGAAGTGCGCGCCGGCGACATCGCCGCCGCGGTCGGCATGAAGGACGTGACCACCGGAGACACCCTGTGCGATCCGGCCAAGGTGATCACTCTCGAGCGGATGGAGTTTCCGGAGCCGGTGATCTCGCAGGCAGTCGAGCCCAAGACCAAGGCCGACCAGGAGAAGATGGGAATCGCGCTGAACCGGCTGGCGCAGGAAGACCCGTCGTTTCGCGTCCACACCGACGAGGAGTCGGGGCAGACGATCATCTCCGGCATGGGCGAATTGCACCTGGAGATCCTGGTCGACCGGATGAAGCGCGAGTTCAGCGTCGAGGCCTCGGTGGGCAAGCCGCAGGTCGCCTATCGCGAGACGATCCGCAAAACGGTCGACAACGCCGAAGGCAAGTTCATCAAGCAGTCGGGCGGTCGCGGCCAGTACGGCCACGTGGTGCTCAAGGTCGAGCCGCAGGTGCCGGGCACGGGCTTCGAGTTCGTCGATGCGATCAAGGGCGGTGTCGTGCCGCGCGAATACATCCCGGCGGTGCAGAAGGGGATCGAGGAGACGCTGAAAGCAGGTGTTCTCGCCGGCTACCCGGTGGTCGACGTCAAGGTCACTCTGCACTTCGGCTCCTACCACGAGGTCGACTCGAACGAGAACGCTTTCAAGATGGCAGCATCGATCGGCTTCAAGGACGGCATGCGGGCGGCGAGCCCGACACTGCTCGAGCCGATCATGGCGGTCGAGGTCGAGACGCCCGAGGAGAAGATGGGTGACGTGATGGGCGACCTGTCGTCGAGGCGCGGCGTGATCCAGGGCATGGACGACATCGCCGGCGGCGGCGGCAAGGCGATCCGCGCCGAAGTGCCGCTGGCGGAGATGTTCGGCTACTCGACGACGCTGCGCTCGCTGACCCAGGGGCGCGCCACCTACACGATGGAGTTCAAGCACTACGCCGAGGCGCCGCGCAACGTCGCCGAAGCGGTGATCAACGCGAAAACGAAGTGAGGATCCGGGATGAGGCAATCGGTTGAGTCGTCCCTCAATCCTCAATCCTCGATCCTCAATCCTCCCTCATCAACTCGTTCTTTGAGGAAGAAGAGCAATGGCCAAGGGCAAGTTTGAGCGGACCAAGCCGCATGTGAATGTGGGCACGATT
>JBBIST010000144.1:0-3911 GCA_037441125.1 Burkholderiales bacterium | reverse complement strand
GGCATGCAGACGCTGATCGATGCGCTTGCGCGCCACCTCGCCGGGCTCGCGTGTTCGACGCGCGTGCGGGCGCTGCGACGCGAGCCCGACGGTCGCTTCGCGCTCGAGGTCGAGGGCGACGGCGCGCGCCCGTGCCTGCGCGCACGCGCGCTGCTGCTGGCGGTGCCCGCCTATGAGGCGGCGCCACTGGTCGGTGCGCTTGGCGCCGGCGGGCCGGCGGCGGCCGCGGCGCTGGCGGCGATCGACTATCCGCCGCTGGCAACCGTCACGCTGGTCTACCGCCGCGGCGACGTCTCGCACCCACTCGACGGCTTCGGCTTCCTGGCGCCGAGCGTCGAGCGCGCGCCGGTGCTGGGGACGCTGTTCGCAAGTTCGATGTTCGATGCACGCGCGCCGGCTGGCAGCGTGGTGCTGACGAGCTTCGTCGGCGGGCGCCGCGATCCGCAGGCGGCGCTGGCGCCCGAGTCGCAGCTCGTCGCCGAGGTGGTCGGCTGCAACCGGCAACTGCTCGGCGCCGGAGCGCCGATCGCGAGCGCCGTGCAGCGCTGGCCGCGCGCGATACCGCAGTACGACCTCGGCCACCGGCAGCGGATCGAGGCGGTGGCCGCGCTCGAAGCCGAGGTTCCGGGCCTGCTGCTGGCCGGCAACTGGCGCGACGGCGTGGCGCTGTCCGACTGCATCGAGTCCGGCAGCCGCTGCGCCGAGCGCATCTCGCAGCAACTGCCGGTCGCGCGCTGATTGCGCTGCGGCTGAGCCTCGGTCGGCCGCCCCGGCGCGTCGGTGCGCGCCGCAGCGGATCCGCTCAGGTCTCGCGCAGCGAACGCCGGTACTGGATCGCCTCGGCCACGTGCGCGGTGCTGAGTTCGTCGGCTGCGTCGAGGTCGGCGATTGTGCGCGAGACCTTGAGCACCCTGTGATAAGCGCGCGCCGACCAGCCCAGGCGCACGCTGGCCGCGTGCAGCAACTGCTTGACCTGGCCGGCGGGCCGGCACACGCGCTCGATCTCGCCCGAGATGAGCTCGTCGTTGCGCTTGCCCTGGCGCTCGAGCGCGCGGTCGTGCGCGCGCTGCACGCGTTCGGCCAGATAGCGGCTCGGTTCGCCGTCGGGCAGCTCCATCAGCTCGTCCTCGGTCAGCGAGCCGACTTCGACGCGCATGTCGATGCGGTCGAGCAGCGGCCCGCTGATGCGGTCCTGGTAGCGCGCCACCATTTCGGGCGTGCAGCGGCAGGCCTGCACCTTGTGCCCGAAGTAGCCGCAGGGGCAGGGGTTCATCGCCGCGATCAACTGGAAGCGCGCCGGAAACTCCACCTGGCGCGCCGCGCGCGAGACCGTGATGCGGCCGCTTTCGAGCGGCTCGCGCATCACTTCCAGCACGCGCCGGTCGAACTCCGGCAGTTCGTCGAGGAACAGCACGCCGTGGTGCGCAAGCGAAATCTCGCCCGGCATCGGATTGCTGCCGCCGCCGACCAGCGCCACCGCGCTGGCGGTGTGGTGCGGCGCGCGAAACATGCGCGTCGCCCAGCGCTGCGGCGCGAAGCGGCCGACCAGCGACAGCACGGCGGCGCTTTCCAGCGCCTCGTCGGTGGTCATCGGCGGCAGGATGCCGGGGAAGCGCTGCGCCAGCATCGTCTTGCCGGTGCCCGGTGGACCGACCAGCAGCACGCTGTGGCCGCCGGCGGCGGCGATCTCGAGCGCGCGCTTGGCCGCTTTCTGGCCGCGCACGTCGAAGAAGTCGGGGTAGGCGGGCGGCGTCAGGCGCACGGTGGCGTTGTGCGGCTCGATGCGCGCGGCGTGCGCGTGACCGGCGCCGGCTTCGAGGTGCTCGATCACCTGCTGCAGGCTGCGCGCCGGCAGGATCGCGATGCCGGCCACGAGCGAGGCCTCGTCGGCGTTGTCCTCGGGCAGCACGAAGGCGCGCGGCGGGTGGATGTCGCCGGCCGACTTCGATACCGCATGGGTCATCGCCAGCGTGCCGCGGATCGGCCGCAGCTCGCCCGACAGCGACAGCTCGCCGACGAACTCGTGCCGGTCGAGCGTGCGGCGCGCGATCTGCTCGCTGGCGGCGAGGATCGCCAGCGCGATCGGCAGATCGAAGCGGCCCGACTCCTTCGGCAGGTCGGCCGGCGCCAGATTCACGGTGATACGCCGCATCGGAAACTCGAAGCGGCAGTTCTGGATCGCCGCGCGCACGCGTTCGCGCGCCTCTTTCACCTCGGTGTCGGGCAGGCCCACGAGCGTGAACGACGGCAGGCCGTTGGCCAGATGAGCCTCGACCGTGACCTCGGGCGCGAACATGCCGGACAGCGCGCGCGAGCGGACGACGGCGAGGGACATGGGCGCGCGGAACGCGGTCGCTGACGGGGGTCGGGTGGGCAGCCGCCGGCCGGACGGGCGGGCCGCGATTGTACGGTCGAGCCTCTGCGGTCGATCGACGCGTCAGCGCCTGACCGGTCGCGCAATTGGAGCGATGCGGACCGGCGCAGGCGTGCGCTGGGGCGACGGCGGCTAGGCC
Organism: Burkholderiales bacterium; assembly: GCA_037441125.1. Taxonomy (GTDB): domain Bacteria; phylum Pseudomonadota; class Gammaproteobacteria; order Burkholderiales; family Burkholderiaceae_F; genus JALHMQ01. Next base: position 1,398 of record JBBIST010000144.1, on the reverse strand, counting down.
GGACAGCGGATTCGCGCATTGCCGCCGGCTGATGAGAATCGCAATCCCGTCGCGCCGCTGCTGCGCCACCGCCGAGGACCCCGCCGATGATGCCGCTTCCCCGCTCTCCGACCCGCCTCGGCGTGCGTCCCGCGCTGGGCGCCATGCTGCTGATGACTGCCTGCGCTGCGGGGGCGCAGCAGTGGACGCGCGGCGAACAGGTGTGGACCAACACCGGGTGCGCAGGTTGCCATACCGGCAACCTTTCACTTGCCTCGATGCAGGCGCGGCTGCAGACCGTGGTGCAGGCGCGAACCGCGGCGGACTCGGCGTCGGCGCGCACTGCCTCGATGAATGTGCTGTGGAGCACGCTCAACGATGGGCAGAAGAACGACGTCTCCGCCTACGTCGCCGGTTACCGCGCCGAAGGCAACGTCTCGGCCAGCCCGGGCGCGGCACTCACCGTGCCGGCGGTCGGTCAGAGCGCGAGCGCAGACGTGACGTTGTTCAACAACGGCCGCGCGCCGATGGTGGTGGCGACCAACAACGGTGTTCGGCTCAGCGGCTCGGGGGCGCCGCACTTCTCCTTCACCGGCCTTGGCAACGGCTGCCAGGCGCAGACGCTGGCGCCCAACGGCGGCAGTTGCCAGGTGCGAGTCACCTATCGGCCGACGGCCGCGCCGAACCCGACCCATGTCGCAACTCTCACCTTTGAACACAACGGCGAACCCCTGGCGACGACCTCACTGCCGATCACCGGCACCCTGAGCGCCGCGCCGCCGCCGAGCCCCGCAGCCTCCGGCGGCGGCGGGGCGCTCTCCGCGCTCTGGCTTGCATTGCTGCCGGCGGCACTGCGCCGGCGCCGGACGGCCTAGCAATCGTTGCGGACGAGGGAGGATCCCGGTCGATTTCGCGGCACCGATCCAGCCTGCTCTGCCACAATGTCTCGCCCGATCGCCACCGTTTGCGTCCAACCCTCGCAGCAGACCGCATGTCGACTCCGCTCCTGATCGGCCTCGCGCTGTTGCTGCTCGCACTGACCGCGTTCTGGGCGGTTGCCCGCGCGCGTCGCATCCGTGAAGCCGCGCGCGAGCGCGAGCAGCAGGCGCTGCTGGCGATGCGCGGCGGCGCACCGTTGCGCCTGGACGGCGATACGGTGTTCGATCCGGCGGGGCTGCCGTCGCGCATGCCGGAGCGGCGCGGCATCGAAGTCTCCGAGCACGACGAGGTGGTCGACCTCGAGGCGCTGCTCGCCGGCGAGCCGCAGGGGGTCGCCCGCCGGGCACGCGCCACGCTCGAGGAGCCGACCAACATCATGCTCGAGGGCGACACGCTGCCGCCGCTGGGCGTGGCACCCGCCGCCGCCGCTGCCGCACCCGGCGCGCTGCACGCCGCCGCGGCGGCGACGATGCCCGCGCC
>JBBIST010000143.1:0-4047 GCA_037441125.1 Burkholderiales bacterium | reverse complement strand
GCCGCCGCCTCCTGCTCGCGCTGCCGGCGCTGCGCCTCGGCCAGCTCGCGTTCGGCCCGTTCGGCGCGTTCGCGCGCCTCGGCCGCCTGACGCGCGATCAGCTCCGACTGGCGCCGCGCCTCTTCCTCGCGCCGCGCGCGCTCGGCCTCGTCGATCACCGGCGCCGGCGGCACCGCCTCGGCTTCGACCCCGGGCTCCTCGCGCTTGACGAACACGCGCTTCTTGCGCACCTCGACTTGGATCGTGCGCGCCTTGCCGCTGCCGTCGGCCTGCTTGATCTCCGAAGTCTGCTTGCGGGTGAGCGTGATCTTCTTCTTTTCCGACGACTCGGTGGCACCGTGCGCGCGGCGCAACGACTCGAGCAGGCGCGCCTTGTCGTCCTCGCTCAGCGTGTCCTCGTCGGCGCGCTTGACCACGCCGGCGGCACGCAACTGCTCGAGCAGGAGCTTGGGCGCGACCTTCAGTTCCGCCGCAAAACTGGCAACCGTATTGCTGGGCATAAGTGCGAAGTCTCCGTCCGTGCGTCTGGGGCGACCGCGTTGCCCGCCGTCAAGCGAACCAGTGGGCACGAGCGCCCATGATCACCGTCTTGGCGCGCTCTTCGTCGATGCCGGTGAGCTCGACCAGCTCGTCGACCGCCAGCTCGCCGAGGTCGTCGCGCGTGTAGATCTCGGCCGCCGCCAGGCGCGTCGCCAGATCCTTGTCCATGCCTTCCAGGGCGAGCAGCTGCGGCTCGACCTTCTCCAGGCTCTCCTCGCGCGCGATCGCCTCGGTCAGCAGCGCATTGCGCGCACGCGTACGCAACTCCTCGACTGTGTCCTCGTCCAGGGCCTCGATCTCGAGCAGCTCGGCCGCCGGCACGTAGGCGATCTCCTCGATCGAGGCGAAGCCTTCGCCGATCAGGATGTTGGCGACCTCCTCGTCGACGTCGAGCTTGTCCATGAACACGGCGCGCACCGCGCTTTGCTCGCCTTCCTTCTTCTGCGCCGACTCATCGGCGGTCATGATGTTGATCTGCCAGCCGGTCAGCTCCGAGGCCAGGCGCACGTTCTGGCCGCCGCGGCCGATGGCGATCGCCAGGTTGTCCTCGTCGACCACCACGTCCATCGCGTGCCGGTCCTCGTCGACCACGATCGAGCTGACGTTGGCCGGGGCAAGCGCGCCGATCACGAACTGCGCCGGGTCGTCGGACCACAGGACGATGTCGACCCGCTCGCCGGCCAGTTGATTGGTCACCTCCTGCACGCGCGAGCCGCGCATGCCGACGCAGGTGCCGATCGGATCGATGCGGCGGTCGTTGGTCCAGACCGCGATCTTGGCGCGCACGCCCGGGTCGCGCGCCGCGCTCTTGATCTGCAATAGCCCCTGTTCGATCTCGGGAACTTCCAGCTCGAACAGCTTCTTGATGAACTCAGGCGCCGTGCGCGAGACGATCACCTGCGGCCCGCGCGCCTGGCGATCGATGCGGGCGACGTAGGCGCGCACGCGATCGCCGACGCGCAGGTTCTCCTTCGGGATCATCTCGCCGCGCGGCAGGCGCGCCTCGATGCGACCGATCTCCAAGATCAGGTCGCCCTTGTCCATGCGCTTGACCGTGCCGTTGACCACCTGGTCGCCGCGGGCGAGAAACTCCTGCAGCAGTTGCTCGCGCTCGGCGTCGCGGATCTTCTGCAGGATCACCTGCTTGGTGTCCTGCGCGAAGCGGCGGCCGAAGGCCTGCTCCTGGCGCGGCACCTGCTCCTCGATGAAGTCGCCGATCTCGATCTCGGGGTCGTCTTCGCGCGCATCGCTCAGGATCACCTGATGCCCGGGCTCCTGCAGACCGGACTCGTCGGCAACGACTTCCCAGCGACGGAAGGCCTCGTAGTCGCCGGTGTCGCGGTCGACGGCGACGCGCACGTCGACATCGTCTTCGTCGAACAGCTTCTTGGTCGCCGCCGCCAGCGCCAGTTCGAGCGCGCCGAACACGGTCTCGCGCGGCACGTTCTTCTCGCGCGCCAGGACGTCGACGGTCATCAGAATTTCTTTGCCGTTCACTGCTTGCTCCTGAAATCCAGCATCGGCACGAGACGCGCCTTGTCCACGTCCGCCCATGCGATCTCGACCGTTGCCCGCGGCGCCGGCCGCTTGCGCTCGGCGCCGGCGCCGTGTCGCACGCGCCGCACCGGCTCGTGCGCTTCGTCGTCGGGTGTCAGCTCCAGCCTGATCCGCTCGCTGCCGGCGTCACCTTCGAGGGCGACGATGCGGCCGCGAAGACGCTTGCGGCCGGCGATCGGCGCCGCCAGTTGCACCCGCACTTCCTGGCCGACGAAGCGCGCGAAGTCGCGCGCCCTTCTCAACGGCCGGTCGAGGCCGGGCGACGACACCTCCAGCCGCGCGTAGGCCACGTTCTCCACCGCGAACAGGTGCGTGAGCTGATGGCTGACCCGCTCGCAGTCCTCGAGCGTGATCGCGGCCCCGTCACGGTCGAGCGTCACCCGCAAGACGCCGCCGGCGGCGCGCTCGACCTCGACCAGCTCGTAGCCGAGCCCGGCGACCGTGCGCTCGACCAAGGGCTGAAGCTCGCCAACCACCGCCGTCACGACGTCCTCGTCCCCAAAGTCGCCCGAGCCTGCGCTTCGTGCGACGCAACTCGACGCAGCAAAAAAAAATGGGCTTGGAAGCCCATTTCGTCGACCCACAGGCTTGTGCCCAGGTCAGTTTGACCCGCGGTGCACAACCACGAGGGCGGCTCGGCGAACGCCAAGCCCTGCTCGTGGAAGCCCGCGATTATAGGGACTGGCGTCCACGCAAACAAGCGCACCGGACGACGCCAGCGCAAAGGCGGGGCGGCGGCCCAGCGCGCCTCAGGAGTAACCGCGCGGCGGCTTCGGTCGCCGGAACCGTGCCTGCCGCATCCCGGGCTGGCCGCCGGCGGCGATGTACTGCACGGTGCTGGTCATCGGATCGGGCTGGCGCGGCGGCCGGTTGCCGCCGCCCTGGCCGCGCGGCCCCCTGCCCTTGGCACGCCCGGCGCCCTGGCGCTGCGGCTGGCCGCCGGTGCGGACCTCGTCGGGGCCGATGCGCAGGTCGTGCATCCAGGCCTGCACCCACTCGGGAGCAAGTTCCGAGTAGCGGCCACGCGCCAGCGAGCGCGGCAGCGCCACCGCGCCGTAGCGGATCCGGATCAGGCGGCTGACCTCGAGACCGAGGTGCTCGAACATGCGTCGCACCTCGCGGTTGCGGCCCTCGGCGATCGTCACCCGGTACCAGCGGTTGGCGCCGCTGCCGCCCGCTTCCTCGACCTTGTTGAAGCGCGCCGGACCGTCTTCCAGCGGCAGTCCGTCGCGCAGGGCCTGCATCTGCGCCTCGGTCATCTGGCCGTGCACGCGCACCGCGTATTCGCGCTCGACTTCGTAGCGCGGGTGCATGAGCCGATTGGCCAGATCGCCGGAGGTGGTGAACAGAAGCAGCCCCTCGGTGTTGATGTCGAGGCGGCCGACCGCGACCCAGCGGCCGCCGCCCACCTTGGGCAGGCGTTCGAACACGGCCGGCCGGCCCTGCGGATCGTCCTGCGAGACGATCTCGCCGACCGGCTTGTGATACAGCAGCACGCGCGGCGGCTTGCCCTGCGCGCGCAACCGCAGTTGCAGCGGCTTGCCGTTGACGCGCACCTGGTCGGTCGGCATCACGCGCTGGCCGGTGTGCGCCGGCAGGCCGTTGACCGACACGCGGCCGGCGAGGATCAGCTCCTCCATGTCGCGCCGCGAGCCGATGCCGGCGTCGGCGAGCACCTTGTGCAGCTTTTCCGACTGCGCGTTGAGCGCCTGCTTGCTCGCCCGCCGACCGCGCTCGAGCAGGTCGCGCGGCAGCGGCTGCGGCGGCATCGCCGACAGATTCAGTTCGTCGTCGCTGCCGACCAGCGGCAGCGCTTCGCGCGCCGGCAACGGTGCGCCCGCGGCCTGCGGCTGGCCTTCGCCGCGCGGCTCGTCGCGCCCGCCCGACCGTCCGCGACCGCGCCGACGGCGGCCGTGTCGGCGGCCGCCGGCGCGGCTGCAGGTGACCGCC
>JBBIST010000142.1:0-4112 GCA_037441125.1 Burkholderiales bacterium | reverse complement strand
ATGCTCGACCTGCACGCCGAGCGCATCGCCGACATCGCGCTCGCCGAGCCGGAGCCGACCCAGGTCGGCGCGCCCGAGCCGCCGCAGGTGTTGTTCCGCATCGAGGCGCGCCGGCTCGGCTTCGCCTACGGTCCCGAGGGCTTCGTGTTCCGCAACGTCGACTTTTCGATCCAGCCCGGCGAGACGGTGGCGATCGTCGGCCCCTCGGGCTGCGGCAAGACGACCCTGGTCAAGGTGCTGGTCGGCCTGCTCGAGCGCAGCGAGGGCGAGCTGCTCGCGAGCGGGCGCGACCTGCGCGAGTGGGACCGCGCCGCCTTCCGCAACCGGGTCGGCGTCGTGCTGCAAGACGATCAACTGTTCGTCGGCACGATCGAGGACAACATCAGCTTCTTCGATCCGCGCCACGACAGCGAACGGGTGCGCGCCTGCGCCCGGGCGGCGATGATCGACCGCGACATCGAGGCCATGCCGATGCAGTACAACACGATCGTCGGCAGCCTCGCGCACACGCTGTCGGCCGGGCAGAAGCAGCGCATCCTGCTGGCGCGCGCGCTGTACCGCAAGCCGCACGTGCTGTTCCTCGACGAGGCTTTCGACCAGCTCGACCTCGGCCTCGAGCAGGCGATCACCGAGCGGCTGCGCAAGGCCGGACTCGGGGTGGTGATCGTCAGCCACCGGCCCGACACCGTGCGCGCGGTCGACCGCGTCGTTCGCCTCGGCGCCGATCCGGCGCCGGCGGCGCGCGCCGCCGGCGGCGCATGAGGCGCCGCTAGCCTTGCGGCGCCGGGCCGGCGCCGACACCGGCGTCGAGTGCGCGCGCGATCTTCTCGCGCGAACGAAGGAACGAAGACTCCTGCGCCTCCTCGGCGAGGAACGCATCGAGATCGCCGACCTCGGCCGCCAGCCGTTCGACCAGCGGCACGAAAGCCTCGACCAGCGCCGGATCGAAGCGGCTGCCCGCGAGGCGGCGGATCTCGGCCAGCGCCTGCTGGCGCGACCCGGCCGGCCGGTTCGGCCGGTCGTGGGTCAGGACGTCGAAGACGTCGGCCAGTGTCGTGATTCGCGCAGCATCGGGGATCGCTCCTCCCGCGAGTCCGTCCGGATAACCGGTCCCATCCCAACGTTCATGGTGATGTCGCGCGACGTCGATCGCCATCTGGATGTGCGGCAATCCACTCTGCGACAGCAGCTCAGCGCCGATGTTGGCGTGCGAGCGCACGAGCGATCGCTGCTCGGGCTTGATCGTGCCGCGCCGGGCAAACAGCGCCACCGGAATGCCGATCTTGCCGATGTCGTGCAGCCGCGCCGACATCTCGATCATGAAGCAGGTGTCCGAATCCAGGCCGACTTCGGCGGCGAGCAGCGCCGCCAGTTTGCCGACGCGGAAGATGTGGTGGCCGGACGGGTCCTCGATCAGTTCGGCGGCGATCGCCTGCCGGTGCAGCAGCGCGAGTTGCGCCCGCACCATGTCGCGGTCGAGCGCCGCGCGCGAAGCGGCCGCCAGCGCCGCGGCCTCGGTCGACGGCGGCTTGTAGCCGAGCTCCTGTAAGTGCATGCGGTGGTGCAGGAGCGCCTTTTCCTGCTGCGACCTGCGCGTGACCTGCAGCAGTTCGCGCAGGTGCACGAGCGCCAGTTGCGGGTTGCCGCACAGCTCCTGCGCCTTGACCATCGCGATCAGCGCATCGCGCCAGGTCGACTTCAGGATGCGCGCGCGGTCGAGTGCCGCTTGCAGCCGCGACAGGCCGATGTCGACCTTGCCCGCGTGCACTTCGCAGAAGCCCTCGGTGATCGCCGCCACCTGCTCGGCGCGCTGCGAACACGACTGCGCCGCGTAGTTCTTGGCGAGCTCGCAGCGGCGCAGCGCCTCGCTCAGATCGTCGACCTCGAGCAGCAGCCAGGCGTAGTTGGATTCGGCGTTGACTCGCGCCAAGAGCTCGTCGGCGCTGACCGGCTCGGGCGGTGAGCCCTCGACGCTCGCGCGCGCGGCCTCCAGTCCGGCCGCGAAGTCTTGGCTGTACAGGCTCGCGAGCGCGATGTTGGTCAGCGCCCGGCTGCGCATCGGTGCCAGCGCCGGCGCCTGCTGCGCCAGCTCGAGCACGCGCTGCGACGCTCGCACCGACTCGAGATACTGGGCCGCCAGCAGCAGCGTGCCGCCGACGTTGATCCAGACCGCGCCCTCGCCGGCGCGATCGCCGCTGCGCTGCGCGATCTCGATCGCCTCGGCGTAGCACTCGACCGCCGCCGGCAGGTTGCCGCTGTCGCTGAGCAGGATCCCGTGCAGGCTGAGCGCGCGCCGCAGCAGCGCGCTGTCGCCGAGGCTGCGCGCCGCCGCCACCGCGTTGGCGGCCGGCTCCAGGCCGAGGATCGTCTGGCCGGAGATGTAGAAGAACTGGGCGACATCGAGCAGGCAGCGCGCGCGGCGCGGCGAGGTCATCGCCGCAAGCTGCCGCAGTTCGGTGTGTGCGGCCGCCACGCGGACCATCGACTCGTCGTCCGGCGCCGAAAGCTGCCGCGCCAGCAGCTCGGCGATCGCGGCCAGACGGCGCTCGTCCTCATTGCCCGGACTGGCGTCGCCTGCGGACTGACGGAGTTCGTTCGGCATCACAGAAGCGGGCGATTGGGAGCGGCACCGATTCTAGGAGACATTGCGCTCACGGCGATCGCGTTAATTGACCGATCGCCACCGGCAACGAGTCATCACCCAACGACGAACCAACCTGCGGAGAGGAACCATGGAAGCGCTGACCGTGACGATCGAGACCCCCGAGACCGAACAGGCCGCCGAGCAGGCGGTCGCGCAGGCGCTGAGCGAACTGAGCGCCCATGAATTGACGCTGGTCGGCGGCGGCAGCATCGCCGTCTGCTTCCTGTAGACCAAGCACCGGACAGAGGCGACAGCGGCGCAACGTGCGCCGCTGATCGCCACCGACTTCGGCCCGCAAGGGCCGGCGCAACGGCCCGCTGCTCAGCGGGCCGTTGTCGTTGCCGCCGCTCGCACCGCAATCCCGGTCGCAGAGGCGCCCGCCCTCAGTAGCGATCGACGTCGGCCGGCAGTCCCGCCTCGCGCAGCGCGCGCAGCACCTGCTCGATGTGCTGCGGCCCGCGCGTATGCAGCACCATTTCGAGCTGCGCGTTTTGCGCCGGCAGCGTCGTGAACGCGCGCTGGTGCTGGACTTCCTCGATGTTCGCGCCCTGCGCGCCGACGACGCTGGCGGCGCGCGCCAGTTCACCCGGAACGTCGCGGCAGGCCACCCGGATGCGCACCAAGCGGCCGGCGCGCACCATGCCGCGCTCGATGATGTCGGCGAGCACCATCGGATCGATATTGCCGCCGCACAGGATCACGCCGACCTTGCGCCAGGCGAAGCGCTGGCGATGGCGGATCAGCGCCGCCAGGCCGGCGGCGCCGGCGCCCTCGACCACGGTCTTTTCGATCTCGAGCAGCAGCAGGATTGCGTGTTCGATGTCGCCTTCGGAGACGAGGACGATGTCGTCGACCTGGCGGCGCACGATCGCGCGCGTGATCCGCCCGGGCTCCTTGACGGCGATGCCCTCGGCGAGCGAGGCGTTCGCCGACGGCATCTCGACGCCCTTGAACAGCGCGTACATCGCCGGGAAGTGCTCGGTCTGCACGCCGACGATCTCGATCGCCGGCGCCAGCGCCCGCGCCGCCGTGGCCACGCCGGCGATCAGGCCGCCGCCGCCGATGGCCACGCACAGCACCTCGAGATCGGGGTGCGCGGCCAGCATCTCGAGGGCGATCGTGCCCTGGCCGGCGATCACCTCCGGGTCGTCGTAGGGGTGCACCATGGTCAGGCCGCGTTCGGCGGCGATGCGCGCCGCCTCGGCGCGCGTGTCGTCGAACACTTCGCCGCTGAGCACGACCTCGGCGCCGAAGCCGCGCGTGCGCTCGATCTTCACCGCTGGCGAGATGCGCGGCATGACGATCACCGCCGGCACCCCGAGCCGCTGCGCGTGATAAGCGACCCCCTGCGCATGATTGCCGGCCGACACTGCGATCACGCCGCGCCGGCGCTCGTCGTCGCTGAGCGAGGCGAGCCGGTTGAGCGCGCCGCGCTCCTTGAAGCTGGCGGTGAACTGCAGGTTCTCGA
>JBBIST010000141.1:0-4123 GCA_037441125.1 Burkholderiales bacterium | reverse complement strand
CGCCGCCGGCATCGGCAGGCTTGAACTCGTCGTCGGGATTCGGACGTATCGCGTGCGTCATGGGATCAGGTGGCGGAAGGAGCCGCGCCGGGCGCGGGCGGCGGGGAGCCGGCGTCGAAGGCGGCGGAAGTGTCCGCCAGGGCGTCGAGCAGGTCAGGGGTGGCGCCGTCGCCGCCGGCCCGCGCGTCGAGCGCGGCTGCCTGCGCGAAGCGCAATTCGAGTTCGGCCGGCAACTCGCCGGTGGCGTGGTCGAGCGCCGGCAGTTCCTCCAGTGATCGCAGGCCGAGATCGTCGAGGAACTGGCGCGTGGTGGCAAACAACGCCGGGCGGCCCGGCGTCTCGCGGTGGCCGATGGTCTCGACCCAGCCGCGATCCTCGAGCGCCTTGACCACCTGCGTGGAGACGGTGACGCCGCGGATCTCCTCGATGTCGCCGCGCGTGACCGGCTGGCGATAGGCGATGATCGCCAGCGTCTCCAGCACGGCGCGCGAGTAGCGCGGCGGCTTCTCCGGGTTCAGGCGGTCCAGGTAGGGGCGCATCGAGGGCGCGCTCTGGAAGCGCCAGCCCGAGGCGAGCGCCACCAGTTCGATGCCGCGTCCGCCCCAGTCGCGCCGCAGTTCCTCAAGCAGCGCGCGCAGCGTGTCGGCATTGAGTTCGTCGGCAAACAGGCGCCGCAGTTCGGACAACGGCAGCGGCTGCTGCGCCGTCAACAGCGCCGCTTCGAGGACGATCTTCGCCTCTTGTGTATTCATCTTTCGGTCGATGGCGACGCGCGCCGCGAGCGCGGCGCGCGGGAGCGCAACCGCCAGGCTCGCACACGCAGGCGTTGCGCCCGGGTGTTGTGTGAAGTTCGAGATCCGGTGTTCGAGGGCCGCGACCCGCGACGCAGGCTGTTCTTGTGAATCAGGCAGCCGCGGAAGGAGCGATCCGAAAACAGGATGAAGCGAAAACCCAGGCCGTCGACGGTGCGGCGCTCGGCGCACGCACGGGCAAGAGCGACAGCCAATTCCGAATGGCTGGGCAGTGTATCACCAGGGTCGCAACCGGCAAGGACTGCACCCATTCGGCGCTAGGCGCTATGGGCAGCGAGAGCGGCTGGCAGGCGAACGGTGGCGGTGCAGTTGCCAACCAGGTCGATGCTCAGGGGCACAGTGATGGATGGAATCTCTGCCGCCAGCACGCCGAAGTGGCGGCGAACGTTGCGCGGGTAGTCTCGAGCGATGGCGCCTGGTAGGAAGCCGATGGGCGTGCCGTTGACTTCGGCGCGGACGACTGGCTTGTGCGGACCTTCCATCAGCCGCAGCGCCGCGCGAAGCGGCGAGGCACCGTCGGACGCGTTCGCAGCCAGTTCGATCAGCGATGAGCGGTAATTGCCGGTGCCTTCTAGCGGCACGGCGATCAGGTCGGTCTGCTCATCATCGACGCAGAAGTGACCCGTCTCGGCGGTCGGTCTGAGCGCACTGCCACAGTGCTTGCACTTGCGCGCTGCGCGTAGCACCCATTCGGCACAGTCCGGGCAGCGGCGGTGTGTCGCTTCGCTGACCGCGTCAGCCGCAACGGCGGCGGCGACGGCTGCCTCAGGGGCCTTCGCGCGCTTGTTGGGCAGTACCAGCACCAGAATGAGTCCGAACAGCGGCGTGATGATGAGCGACAGGGCAAACCAGCCAACGCCCGACCGTCCACGCGAGCCAGCCGCAACGCCGACCACGAGCGAGAACAGCAGCCAGAGGACAACGATCTCCACAGCGCACCTCGGTGATGCGGGTAGATGACGAACTTTACGATGCCCCTACAGCGTATATCGACACGACGTCGGCCTGCGCCAGCTTGATGGTCCAGCGATTGTCATCGGTTGAGCGCGGCTCCACGAGGCTACCGCGCCGGTTACCAAGCGGTCTGAGCATGCTTCGCCACTCGCGTGTCGTCACCAGGACTGCATGTCCCGACTCAGCCTGGATGCACAGCTCAAGGATCGCGAGCTCACCCAGCTTGATCCGTATTCGCATGCAGTCGCCCATGATGTCCGGCGCACGGCGCCGGCGACGTTCATCGCGAACACCACCCACAACCCGCATGCGTCATGCCGGCGCTTGCCTGCCGCCTCGATACTGTATACATTTACAGCGTTTGAATGACAGTCCCCGATCCGCTGCCGGTCGACTCGCTGAAAGCGCACCATGAGCTCCGAACCCCTGCCGACCACACGCCAGAAAGAGATCCTCGATTTCATCCGCCAGTGGCTGCTCGACAGCGGCGCTCCGCCCACGCGCGACGAGATCGCCCGCGCCTTCGGCTTTCGCTCGCTCAACGCCGCCGAGCAGCACCTGCAGGCGCTGCAGAAAAAAGGGCTGATCGAACTGGTGGCCGGCACCTCGCGCGGCATCCGCCTGAAGGAAGCCGTGCTCACGCTGAAGGAGGCCAGCGCCGATTTCGGCCTGCCGCTCGTCGGCAAGGTGGCCGCCGGCAGCCCGATCCTCGCCCAGGAAAACGTCCTCAGGCACCCGGCCGTCGATCGGCTGCTGTTCAAGCCGCGCGCCGACTACCTGCTCGAGGTGCGCGGTCTGAGCATGCGCGACGCCGGCATCCTCGACGGCGACTGGCTCGCCGTGCACAAGCAGGCCAGCGCGCACAGCGGCCAGGTGGTGGTGGCGCGTCTGGACGACGAAGTCACGGTCAAGCGGCTGAAGCTGCGCGGCCACCGCGCCGAACTGATCGCCGAGAACCCCGACTACAAGCCGATCGTCGTCGATCTCAGGCAGAGGTCGCTGGCGATCGAAGGCATCGCCGTCGGCGTGATCCGGCCGTCGATCTAGCCCACGCCCTCGGCCCCCGCAGCCCGCGAAAGGACGCACGATGCGTGCGGCCACGGCCCTCGTTTCCCTGCTCGCAGACGCCGGCAGCGCACCGCGCGTGGCGCAGGTCTGGCGCGCCGACCGACTGGCCGCGCACGACGGCACGGCCGGCGGCGTGCCCAGCGGCTTCGCCGCGCTCGACCGCGAACTGCCCGGCGGCGGCTGGCCGCCCGGCGCCCTGACCGAACTGCTGCTCGACGCGCCCGGCCGCGGCGAGCTGAGCCTGCTGGCGCCGGCGCTGGCGCAACTGGCGCGCGACGGCCGCGCCTGCGTATGGGTGCTGCCGTGCGAGCCGCACGCACGCCACGGCGCCGATGCGGCTGCCGGCGCGCCGATCGGCCTGCCCTACCCGCCGGCGCTGGCCGCCGCCGGCATCGACCTGGGGCGCAGCATCTTCGTGCGCCCGGCCACCGCGCGCGAAAGCTGGTGGGCGCTCGAACAGTCGCTGCGTGCGACGCACCTGGGCGCGGTGGTCGGCTGGCTGCCTGCCGGCTGCGCCGACGCCGACTTCCGCGCCCTGCGCCGCCTGCACCTGCTGGCCGGACAGCACCGCGCGCTCGCCTTCGTGCTGCGCCAGACGCAGGCGGCCGCCGCGCCATCGCCGGCGGCGCTGCGCCTGCAACTTGGCAGCGGCGACGGCGCACTGCAGGTGCAGGTGCTCAAGCGCCGCGGCCGGCCGCTGCTCGACCCGATCGCGCTGCAGGTGTACCCGCCGCACTGGGCGGCGGCACCCGCCGCGCCCGCGGCCGGCGCCGCCGCACCGGCACACGACAAGCCGGCAGCGCCGGCGCGCCGCGGGTCGCTCGTGTCGCTGTTCAGCCACCGATGCGCCACACCGGCCTGGTCATGTCGCGCGCCCATCGCTTCCTGATGACCCGCAACAACGCCAAGGCCAAGCACCGGCGGCTGCAGGCCTGCGCGCGGCTGTCGCCGGCCGGCTTCGCCGCGCGGGCTTCGGGCGAGGAGGTGATCTGTGGCACGGCGCGTCCTTCGCGCTCTTCTTGAAGCGCGTAGCGCGGACGGTGGTCCAGTGAGCGCCGCCGCCGCCCGCATTCGCTGTCCGTCAACGCCCTTCGCCGATGCCACTGTGGCTCGCCCTCGTCCTGCCCGCGCTGCCGCTGCAGTTGGCCGCGCGCGCCGCGCCGGTGCCGGGGGCGCTGGCCGTCGTCGACGGCCCGGCGCAGCGGCCCGTGGTCGCCTGCTGCAATGACGCCGCCCGCGCCGCCGGCATCCATCCCGGCCTGAAGCTCGCCGCCGAGATCGGAAGAGCA
>JBBIST010000140.1:0-4248 GCA_037441125.1 Burkholderiales bacterium | reverse complement strand
GCTTGGCGCGCAGGAAGCCCGAGGTCGTGTAGCGCGACACGCCGTCGTAGTAGCGGTCGACCAGGCCCCTGACCATCGCCGCGTAGTCGTCCTCGACCGCGGGCGCGAGCTCGAAGTGGTCGTAGTTGACGATCGCGTAGACGCGGTGGCCGATCGGTTTCAGGTGCGCGTCGACCTCGCGCTCGATCGCGTCGACGTCGGCCTTGGTCGCGACCCGCAGCCGCTCGAAGTTGATGAACAGGATGTTCTGCTGGTCGTCGTAGGCGAAGCGCGACGCGAGCGGGATCGCGAGCATGCGTTCGCGCAGCCCCATCGCCTCGTCGGCGAAGATCGCCGCGTCCATCAGCACCGGATCGCGCCGGATCAGCGGCCGGAATTGCATGCGCGCCAGGATGTCGCGTTCGAGGTCGATGCCGGGGGCGACTTCGATCAGCTCGAGCCCGTCGTCGCCGAGGCAAAACACGCAGCGTTCGGTGATGTACAGCGCCGGCCGCCCTCGGCGGCGCGCCTCGGCGCCGCTGAAGGTGCGCTGCTCGACGCGGGTGACGAACTTCATCGGCCCGCGGTCGGCAACGAGCCGCAGCCGGCCGTCTTCGACCTCGACTTGCAGGTCGCCGGCGGTGAAGGTGCCGGCGAACACGACCCGCTTGGCCGACTGCGAGATGTTGATGAAGCCGCCGGCGCCGGCCAGCCGCGACCCGAAGCGGCTGACGTTGAGGTTGCCGTCGCGGTCGGCCTGCGCCAGGCCAAGGACGGCGAGGTCGAGGCCGCCGCCGTCGTAGAAGTCGAACTGGTAGGGCTGGTCGATGATCGCCTCGGTGTTGACCGCGGCGCCGAAGTTCAGCCCCGAGGCCGGCACACCGCCGACCACGCCCGGCTCGGTGGTCAGCGTCAGCAGATCGGCCACGCGTTCCTCGGCGGCGACCGCGGCCACCCCCTCGGGCATGCCGATGCCGAGGTTGACCACGCAGTTGGCGTTCAGCTCGAGCGCGGCGCGACGGGCGATGATCTTGCGCTCGCTCATCGCCATCGGCGCGATCGCGCCGGCGGGCACGCGGATCTCGCCGGCAAAGGCCGGGCTGTACGGCTCGACGAAGGTCTGCATGTGGTACTCGGGCTTTTCCGCCACGACGACGCAGTCGACCAGCACGCCCGGCACCTTGACCTGGCGCGGATTGAGCGAGCCGCGCTCGGCGACGCGCTCGACCTGCGCGATCACGATCCCGCCCGAGTTGCGCGCCGCCATCGCGATCGCCAGCGCCTCGAGGGTCAGCGCCTCGCGCTCCATCGTCAGGTTGCCGTTCGGGTCGGCGGTGGTGGCGCGCACGATGCCGACCTGGATCGGCAAGGTCTTGTAGAGCAGGCACTCCTCGCCGCCGATCGTGATCAGCTCCACGAGATCCTGCGTCGTGCGCTCGTTCACGCGGCCGCCGCCGTGCCGCGGGTCGACGAAGGTGCCGAGGCCGACGCGCGTCAGGTGGCCGGGCCGGCCGGCGGCGATGTCGCGGAACAGATGCGTGATCACGCCCTGCGGCAGGTTGTAGGCCTCGATCCGGTTGCGCACCGCCAGGTCCTGCAGCCGCGGCACCAGGCCCCAGTGGCCGCCGATCACGCGCTTGACGAGACCTTCGTGGCCGAGGTGGTTGAGCCCGCGCGCGCCGCCGTCGCCCTGCCCGGCCGCGTACACCAGCGTCAGGTCGCGCGGCCGGCGTTCGGCGTCGGTCGCGGCGCTCTCCAGGAATCGCTGTTCGAGCGCGACCGCGATGTTCTCCGCGAAGCCGATGCCAACGAAGCCGCCGGTGGCGAGCGTGTCGCCATCGTCGATCAACTGCACCGCCTCGCGCGCGCTCACCACCTTGCCCTTCTCGAAGCTGCGCAAGGCCTGAAGCCGTTCCCGCCCGTGTTCGCTCATCGCCGTCTCCTGTCTTCCGCGATCATCGGCTCTACGGCCGCCGGCTCATAGCGTCGCGCTCAGTGCCAGCGTGCCGTAGTCGGTGCGCGACTTCTGGCGGTGGAACTCGCGCGTGCGGCCGTGGCGGGCAAGCACGAGCTTCCAGCGGCCGCGTTCCACGACCACGCCGACGCCGGCTTCGCCCAGCAGGCTGCGCCTGTCGACGCGGTGGCTGTCGCGCCAGGTGTTGCCGTCCAAGGTGAGGTTGCGCGCGACCGCACGCACATCGACGCTGACGAACAAGTGCAACGAATCGGCGCCGGCCGCCGGCAGCGGCAGCACGCCTCCGGCCGGCCGCACCGGATCGCTGCCGAAGTCCTGCGGCAGGTGCCGGCCGATGCGCCACTGCGCGCCGGCGTTGGCGTAGGTATGCAGGTTGCCGACGCTGCCGCCCCAGTGGGTGATCAGGTCCGAGGCGACCGCGCCGGGCGAGCCGAACAGCAGCCGTCGCCGCAGCCGCTCGTGCAGCAACTGCACGACCGGCTCGTCGCGCAACTGGTGCTGCCAGCCGCGGAAGGGGTCGGCGCCGATCAGGCGATGAAAGCCGTTATGGATCTGATCGCCGCGCAGCGACGGGCCGACCATGCCGAGGCGCAGTTGCGTGCTGCGCAGCCGGTCGCCGCGGCGCGCATCGAAGCCGAAGCCCACCAGCAGCAGCGCCGCGTACGGCCGATCGTCGGCCACCGGCACGCGCGCCTCGCGATCGGACGGCGTGAACAGCGCCATGCCGAGGCTCGCGCGCACGCTCGTCTCGTCGCCGGCCGGTTGCAACCAGTTCAGGTTGCGGCCGAGCCAGGCCAGCGGTGCAGGCACGCAGCCGCCCGAGTCGGGCCAGCGCGACACCCAGGTCGCGAGCACGCCGCTGGTGTAGCCGTCGTCGCGGCCGGTGCCGCTGAACAGGTCGTTGTCCAGCCGCAGGCTGAGCGCACTCGCGTCCGCCTGCGCTGCGCCGGTCGGCCCGCAGTCGGCGAGCAGCGCAGGCGCCGGCAGCAGCAGTGTCAGACAAGCGGCGAGCCGCTGCGCCGCACTCCTGACCTTGGCGTTCACCGGCCACGCACCCGTCGAGCCGCCGCGTCGCCCGCGCGCAGGCACGCGCCGACCTCTCAGCGGCGGCCGAACAAGCGCCGCAGGAATGCCAGCAGCAGCGACCACAGGCCGATGCCGGCCGCAGGCGCGGCCTCGGCCGCGACACCGGCACGCGCGGCGAGCTGGGCGCTGAAGGACTCGAAGAACTTGTCGGCGGTCGCACCGGCAGCGGCGTCGATCAGGCGCGAGCCCACTTGCGCCAGCTTGCCGCCCACCTGCGCCTGCGCCACGTAACTGAGCCGCGTGCCGGCGCCGGCCGGCTCCAACGTGACCCGGGCCGAGCCGCGCGCAAAGCCGGCAGCGCCACCGGAGCCGTCGAACTTCAGCGTGTAGCGGTTGGGGGCGTCGATGTCGGCCATCTCGAGCGTGCCCTTGAAGCGCGACTTCACCGGACCGATGGCGGCGGTGAGCGCGACTTCATAGCGGTTGGCTTCGATCGCGCTGATGCTCTCGCAGCCCGGGATGCAACTGCGCAGCAGCTCGACGTCGGTCAGCGCCGCCCAGGCACTTGCCTGGTCGGCCGGCAGCATGCGTTCGCCCTTCAGTTCCATCGTCTCGGTCGCCCCATCGGATGCACTTCGCCGCGGCGCCTGCGCCAGGCGCCGGCGTCGGCGGCCAGCGCCTGCGCCAGCGCCTCCAGGCTCTCGACATTGTGCACGGGAAGGAAGGCGTCGACGTGCGGCAGCAGCGCGCGCACGCCGCGCGCGCGCGGCTCGAAGCCCTCGTAGCGCAGCAGCGGGTTCAGCCACACCAGGCGCCGGCACGAGCGTGCGAGCCGCGCCGCCTCGCGTTCGAGCAAATCGAGGTCGGCGTGCTCGAGGCCGTCGCTCACCAGCAGCACGGTCGCGCCGCCGCCGAGCACGCGCCGGCCCCAGCGGCGGTTGAACTCGGCCATTGCCTGCGCGATGCGCGTGCCGCCGGCCCAGTCGTCGACCGCGCCGACCACCGCCGCCACCGCCACGTCCGGGTCCTTGGAGCGCAGTTGGCGCGTGATCGGCGTCAGCCGCGTGCCGAAGACAAACGACTGCACCTTGAGATCGGCGCTGCTGATCGCGTGCAGGAAGTGCAGGAACATGCGCGAGTAGCGGCTCATGCTGCCCGAGATGTCGACCAGCGCCACCAGCGGCGCCGGCCGCGTGCGCCGCAGCCGCCGCGGCAGTTCGCCGATCTCGCCGCCGCGGCGCGCGCTCGCGCGCAGCAGCGCGCGCAGG
>JBBIST010000139.1:0-4426 GCA_037441125.1 Burkholderiales bacterium | reverse complement strand
CGACGATCACGTTCTCCTTCAGGCCGCGCAGATCGTCCTTCTTGCCCATGATCGCCGCCTCGGTCAGCACGCGAGTGGTTTCCTGGAAGGAGGCGGCGGAAATGAACGAGTCGGTCGACAGCGACGCCTTGGTGATGCCGAGCAGCAGGTTGTCATACAGCGCCGGACGCCCGCCCTTGGCGATCACCTTGTCGTTCTCGTCCAGCAGCTCGGAGCGCTCGACTTGCTCGCCGGTGATGAATGGCGCGTCGCCGGCGTCGGTGATCTGCACCCGTCGCAGCATCTGGCGCACGATCACCTCGATGTGCTTGTCGTTGATCTTCACGCCCTGCAGCCGGTAGACGTCCTGCACCTCGTCGACGATGTAGCGCGACAGCGCCTCGATGCCGAGCAGACGCAGGATGTCGTGCGGGTCGGCCGGACCGTCGACGATCAGCTCGCCGCGGTTCACGACCTGGCCGTCGTGCACCAGCATGTGCTTGTCCTTCGGGATCAGGAACTCGTGCTCCTTGCCGTCGAGATCGGTGATGATCAGGCGCTGCTTGCCCTTGGTCTCCTTGCCGAAGGTCACGGTGCCGGTGACCTCGGCCAGCATGCCGGCGTCCTTCGGCGAGCGCGCCTCGAACAGTTCCGCCACGCGCGGCAGACCGCCGGTAATGTCGCGCGTCTTCTGCGACTCGGTTGGGATGCGCGCCAGAACCTCGCCGACGCCGACCTGCTGCGCGTCGCGCACGACGATCAGCGCGCCGACCGGGAAGCTGATCGTCACCGAGTGCTCGGTGCCCGGGATCTTGACCTCCTGGCCCGCCTCGTTGAGCAGCTTGACCTGGGGGCGCACGCCCTTGGCCGAGCTGCCGCGGCGCTTGGCGTCGATCACCACCAGGGTCGACAGGCCGGTGACCTCGTCGATTTGCTTGGCGACCGTGACCCCCTCTTCGACGTGCTCGAAGCGCACCGTGCCGGCGTACTCGGTGACGATCGGACGGGTGAGCGGATCCCAGTTGGCGATCTGCGCTCCCGCTTTGACCGCACGTCCGTCGGCGACCTGCAGCGTGGCGCCGTAGGGCACCTTGTGGCGCTCGCGCTCGCGCCCGTTCTCGTCGACGATGGTCACTTCGCCCGAGCGGCTGATCACCACCTGCTCACCCTTGGCGTTGGTCACGTAGCGCATGGTGGCGGTAAAGCGCACGGTGCCGTTGCTCTTGGCTTCGACCATCGAGGCCACCGCCGCGCGCGACGCCGCGCCGCCGATGTGGAAGGTGCGCATCGTCAACTGCGTTCCCGGCTCGCCGATCGACTGCGCGGCGATCACGCCGACCGCCTCGCCCGAGTTGACCAGCGCACCGCGGCCCAGGTCGCGGCCGTAGCATTTGGCGCACAGGCCGTAGCGCGTCTCGCAGGTGAGCGGCGTGCGCACCTTGACCTCGTCGATGCCCAGGCGCTCGATCTTCTCGACTGCATCCTCGTCGAGCATGACGCCAGCCGGATGGAGCACCTGCTGCGTGTCCGGGTCGATCACGTCGAGCGCGGTCACCCGGCCCAGGATCCGGTCGCGCAGCGCCTCGATCACCTCGCCGCCCTCGACCAGCGCCCGCATGTTGACGCCGTTGGCGGTGCCGCAATCGTCCTCGGTCACCACCAGATCCTGGGTCACGTCGACCAGGCGCCGCGTCAGATAGCCCGAGTTGGCGGTCTTCAGCGCCGTGTCGGCCAGACCCTTGCGCGCGCCGTGGGTCGAGATGAAGTACTGCAGGACGTTCAGCCCCTCGCGGAAGTTGGCGGTGATCGGCGTCTCGATGATCGAGCCGTCCGGCTTGGCCATCAGTCCGCGCATTCCCGCCAGCTGGCGGATCTGCGCCACCGAGCCGCGCGCACCGGAGTCGGCCATCATGAAGATCGAGTTGAGCGACTCCTGCCTGACTTCGCGCCCGTGGCGATCGGCGGTCACCTCGGTGGCGAGCTGCTCCATCATCACCTTGCCGACCTGGTCGCCGGCACGGCCCCAGATGTCGACCACCTTGTTGTAGCGCTCGCCCTGGGTGACCAGGCCCGAGGTGTACTGAGCCTCGATCTCCTTCACCTCGCGCTCGGCGGCGCGGATGATCTCGCCCTTCTGCTCGGGCACCAGCATGTCGTCGATCGCGATCGACAGCCCGGCGCGCGTCGCCAGGGCGAAGCCCGCCTGCAGCAGGCGGTCGGCGAAGATCACGGTCTCGCGCAGGCCGCAGCGGCGAAACGAGGTGTTGATCAGGCGCGAGATCTCTTTTTTCTTCAACGGTTTGTTGAGCACGGAAAACGGCAGCCCGGCGGGCAGGATCTCCGATAGCAGCGCCCGGCCGACGGTGGTCTCGTAGCGGCTGATCTTCTCGCTCTTGTCGCCGCTGTCGCGGTCGACCTCGACCTCACGGATGCGCACCGTGATCCGGGTCTGCAGCTCGACGTCCTTGTTCTCGTAGGCGCGATGCACCTCGGCCACGTTGGCCAGCATCATGCCTTCGTTGCGGGCGCCGATTTTCTCGCGCGTCGCGTAGTACAGGCCGAGCACCACGTCCTGCGACGGCACGATCGACGGATCGCCGTTGCTCGGGAACAGAATGTTGTTCGACGACAGCATCAAGGAGCGCGCCTCGAGTTGCGCCTCGAGCGACAGCGGCACGTGCACCGCCATCTGGTCGCCGTCGAAGTCGGCGTTGAACGCCGAGCACACCAGCGGGTGCAGCTGGATCGCCTTGCCCTCGATCAGAACCGGTTCGAAGGCCTGGATGCCCAGCCGGTGCAGGGTCGGCGCCCGGTTCAGCAGCACCGGGTGCTGGCGGATCACCTCCTCGAGGAAATCCCAGACCACCGGCTCCTGGCCGTCGACCATCTTCTTGGCGGCCTTGATCGTCGTGGCGAGCCCCATCAGCTCGAGCTTGTTGAAGATGAACGGCTTGAACAGTTCCAGCGCCATCAGCTTCGGCAGGCCGCACTGGTGCAGCTTCAACTGCGGGCCGACGACGATTACCGAGCGGCCCGAGTAGTCGACCCGCTTGCCGAGCAGGTTCTGGCGGAAACGCCCGCCCTTGCCCTTGATCATGTCGGCGAGCGATTTCAGCGGCCGCTTGTTGGCGCCGGTCATCGCCTTGCCGCGGCGGCCGTTGTCGAGCAGCGAGTCGACCGCCTCCTGCAGCATGCGCTTCTCGTTGCGCACGATGATCTCGGGCGCCTTCAGCTCGAGCAGGCGCTTGAGCCGGTTGTTGCGGTTGATCACACGCCGGTACAGGTCATTGAGATCGGAGGTCGCGAATCGGCCGCCGTCGAGCGGCACCAGCGGCCGCAGTTCCGGCGGCAGCACCGGCAGCACCTCGAGGATCATGTACTCGGGCTTGATGCCCGAGCGCTGGAAGCCTTCGAGCGTCTTCAGGCGCTTCGAGTACTTCTTGATCTTGGCGTCGGAGCCGGTCTGCGCCAGCTCCTTGCGCAGCGTCTCGATCTCCTTCTCGACGTCGATGCCGCGCAGCAGCTCGCGGATCGCCTCCGCACCCATCAGCGCTCGGAACTCGTCGCCGTACTCCTCAGTCTTGGCGATGAACTGGTCTTCGGTCAGCAGCTCGCCCTTTTTCAGCGGCGTGAAACCCGGATCGGTGACGCAGAAGCCCTCGAAGTACAGGACGCGCTCGATGTCGCGCAGCGTCATGTCGAGCACCATGCCCAGGCGCGACGGCAGCGACTTCAGGAACCAGATGTGCGCGGTGGGGGACGCGAGCTCGATGTGGCCCATCCGCTCGCGGCGGACCTTGGCGAGCGTCACCTCGACGCCGCACTTCTCGCAGATCACGCCGCGGTGCTTCAGGCGCTTGTACTTGCCGCACAGGCACTCGTAGTCCTTGATCGGCCCGAAGATCTTGGCGCAGAACAGGCCGTCGCGCTCGGGCTTGAAGGTGCGGTAGTTGATCGTCTCCGGCTTCTTGACCTCGCCGAACGACCAGGAGCGGATCTTCTCGGGCGAGGCGATGCCGATCTTGATCGCGTCGAACTGCTCGTCCTGCTGTACTTGCCGGAACAGATCGAGTAGAGCTTTCATGCGCTTTGCTCCTGTGATTCCGTGAAACGTGAAATGTGAAACCTGAGCCGGTGGCACGCGGACGCGGTTCACGTCGCACGCTGCGCCACTCACGCCTCATCCTCACGTCACATCAGTTGCGCTCCAGATCGATGTCGATGCCGAGCGAGCGGATCTCTTTCACCAGGACGTTGAACGACTCCGGCATGCCGGCGTCGATCGAGTGCTCGCCCTTGACGATGTTTTCGTACACCTTGGTGCGGCCGTTCACGTCGTCCGACTTGACGGTCAGCATCTCCTGCAGCGTGTACGAGGCGCCGTAGGCCTCGAGCGCCCACACCTCCATCTCGCCGAAGCGCTGGCCGCCGAACTGCGCCTTGCCGC
>JBBIST010000138.1:0-4718 GCA_037441125.1 Burkholderiales bacterium | reverse complement strand
CCAGGTGATCGCCGGCCGCAAGTACGTGACGCCGGAGATCGCGCAGGCGCTGATCGAGAACCTGAACGCGCCCAACGCCGGCGCCCTGCACGAGAAGCTCTCCGACCGCGAGTTCCAGACCTTGCGGCTGATCGCCAGCGGCAAGCGCCTGGCCGAGATCGCCGAGACGCTCGCCCTGTCGCCGAAGACGGTGAGCGTGTACCGAGCGCGGATCCTGGAGAAGATGGGGATGGCGAACAACGCCGAGTTGACCCACTACGCAATCAAGCACGGCTTGGTCGAGTAGCCGAAGCGCGCGGCCGTGTCGTTCCCGCGTCCGATCGGAGCACTCGCAGGCGGGAACGACGCACACGAACAACCCGGTGCGCCCTGACCCTACCCGCGCTCGACCCGGTTCTTGCCCGTCCGCTTCGCCCGGTACATCGCCTCGTCGGCGCGCGCCAGCACCTGCTCGAGGGTCTCGCCTGCCAGCCAGACGGTGACGCCGGCCGAGAAGGCGAGCTTGTGCGAGCTGCCTTCGTGCTCGAAGGCGCGCGCCGCCAGCTCCGCCTGCACGCGCAGTGCGGCCGCCACTGCCTCGTCGCCGTCGGTCGATGCGAACAGGATCGCGAACTCCTCGCCGCCGATGCGGGCGACGACATCGGTCGGCCGCAGCGCCACCTGGAGCACGGTCAGCAGGTGCACCAGCGCGCGGTCGCCGGCCAGGTGTCCGAGCTGGTCGTTCAGGCTCTTGAAGTCGTCGAGGTCGAGCACCGCCACCGCCAGCGGCGAACGGTAGCGGCCGGCGCGCGCGGTCTCGATGCGGAACGCCTCGGCCAGTCCGCGCCGGTTCAGCGCGTGCGTGAGCGGATCCTTCTGCACCAGCGTCGACACCGCCACCAGTTCCTGCTCGAGCTGCCGCACCCGCTGCTCGTAGGTCTCGACCTTGCGTCGCGCCGCCAGCAGCTCGTCATGCGAGCGCTGCATGTCGGCGCGAACGATCTGGGTGTCGGCGAGCAGGCCGCGGATCACGCGCGCCAGGGTGTCGAAGTCGGTCGCCTGCTCGAGTTCGGCCTGGTAGGCGCCGACCTGATCGCAGAAGCGGCCGGTGCTGCGGCCCATGCTGCCGATGCGCTCGATCAGTGTGGCGAGCATCTCCTTGAGCGCGGCCTTGGCCTCGTGCAGGCTGCGCCGCGCGCCTGCCTGCTGGCCGATGATCTGCGCCAGCCGCTCCTCGGCCTCGGCCAGTTGCTGCGAGCGCAGCGGCCCGGCGAGCAGCGCCCGGATCGGTTCGAGCTGTCCCGCCAGCCAGGCCTCGTCCGGGCTCAGGCTCTTCATGTTGTCGCACAGCAGCGCCAGCAGCCGCTGCAGGCCGGCCCTGACCCGGTGCTCCTCGTCGACCTGGCGGTCGATCGCCGCCACCAGATCGACGAAGCGCGGCACCAGCTTGGCGATCTCTTCGTCCGCCAGCGGCCGCGCGTGCTGCTGCGCGTATTCATGCAGCTTGGTGCGCGCCGGCGTGCCCTCGCTCAGGCTGTGCTCGAGCACGCGCACGGCGCGCAGGGCGACCTGCTTCCAGGCCTCGGCCGCCGCAGCCGCCCTGGCGTTGCTCGTCTGCAGCGCGCGCAGCTCGTCGGGGTCGGCGGCGTAGCGCTGGGCGGCGGGCATCAGGCCGGGGAAGTCGGGCGGCAGCGGCTGGGTCGCGCGGTCGAGCGGATCGCGCTCCTCGAGCGGCGGCTTCGGCCGCGGCGCCAGCTCCGCGCCCCACGATTCGATCAGCCGCTGCAGCCGCTCGCGCGCGGTCTCGGCATCGGCGGCGGCGTCGATCACGCGCGCCACCGCGTCGAGCTTGCGGCCGCGGGTCCAGTTGGCGTGCAACGCGTCGACCTGCTTGAGCAGCGCCAGCGTCAGCGCCGGCCAGGAGGCGCCCGCGCCGTTGCCGCGCGCCAGCGCCTGGTCCAGCGCCGCGCGCAGCGCCGGCCATTGCTGCTTGGCCGCCAGATCGGCGAGCGCGGCGGCCTCCGGCGCGGTCAGCCGCTGCCGGCGCGCGAGGTCGCGCAGCAATTCGCGCACGACCACTGACGCGCTGCCGTTGCGATCGCCGGCGAATTCGAAGTAGGCCTCGGCGAAGGTCTCCGGCGTCGGGATCTGGCGCCGCTCGGCAAGCGCCTTGAGCGCGCGGCGCGCGATCTCGCCCTGTCCGGCGCGCGCCTGAGCGCTGTCGTCGTTCATCGCCCCTGCTCCGCCACCGGCACTGCGCCCGCGCCCGCGGTCACGCCGTCGGCGGACAGCCCGGCGCGGTCACGCTCGAATTGCTGCGCCAGCAGCCGCCCGAATTGCTCTTCCGGCAAAGCGCGCGCGAACAGCCAGCCCTGCATCAGCGTGCAGCCGTGCTCGGCCAGCCAGCGCTTCTGGCCGGCGGTCTCCACGCCCTCGGCGACCACGCGCAGCTTCAGGCTGTGGCCCATGGCGATGATCGCGGCGACGATCGCCGCCGCGTCGTCGCTCTGCTCGAGGTCGCGCACGAAGCTGCAGTCGATCTTGAGCGTGTCGATCGGCAGCCGGCGCAGGTAGGCGAGCGACGAGTAGCCGGTGCCGAAGTCATCGATCGACACCGACACGCCAAGCTGCTTGAGCGCCTGCAACTGCGGCCGCGCGCGTTCCAGCGCCTGCATCAGCACCGTCTCGGTCAGCTCCAGCTCGAGCAGCTCGGCCGGCACCTGCGCCGAGCGCAACGACGCCGCCACCGGCTCGGCGACGTTGCCGCGCTGCACGTGGCTGCCGGAGATGTTGACCGACACCGGCACGGCGGCGCCGAGCTCGGCGCGCCAGCGGGCAAGCTGGCGGCAGACCTCGGCGATCGCCCACTCGGTGAGCGGCACGATCAGGCCGCTGTCCTCGGCGGCGCCGATGAAGCGCGCCGGCGGCACCAGCTCGCCGCCGCGTCGCCAGCGCATCAGCGCCTCGGCGCCGACGATGCGGTCGGCGGCGACGTCGATCTTCGGCTGGTAGTGCAGCACCAGCTCGTCGCGCTCGACGGCGCGATGCAGGTCGTTCTCGATCGCCCAGCGGTCGGCGCTCTGGTCGCTCATGTCGTCGCGGTACAGCGCCCAGCCGTTGCGGCCGCCGTCCTTGACCGCGTACATCGCGATGTCGGCCTTGCGCACCAGGGTGTCGACGTCGGCGCCGTGCTCCGGGTACAGCGCCACGCCGATCGACGCCGACACGAACACTTCCTGCGATCCGCACTGCACCGGCCGCGCCAGCGCCTCGCGCAGGCGATCGGCGATGCCGGCGACGACGCCGGCATCGGCCAGATCGGCGATCAGGACCGTGAACTCGTCGCCGCCCAGTCGCGCCACCGTGTGTCCGCCGGCACTCGCCGCGTCGGCGTCGGCGCGCAGCACCAGGTCGCCGGCACGCAGCACCTGCTGCAGCCGGCGCGCGACCTGCACCAGCAGCTCGTCGCCGCGCTGGTGTCCGAGCGTGTCGTTGATCTGCTTGAAGCGGTCGATGTCGATGAACAGCAGCGCCACGCGGCTGCCGGACTCGCGCGCGCGCTCGAGGCTGGCGCTGAAGCGCGAGCGGAAGTAGCGCCGGTTCGGCAGACCGGTCAGGCTGTCGAAGTTGGCGAGCTGGCGGATCTGGTCCTCGGCCAGCTTGCGCGCCGTGATGTCCTGCACCACGCCGTGCAGCGAGATCGGCGCCTCGGCCGGATCGCGGTCGAGGTCGGCGTCGACGTGCAGGACGCGCAGCTCGCCGTCGGCGCGCCGGATCCGGCAGTCGAGATCGATCGCGCCGTTGCCGGCGAGCGCCGCCTGCCAGGCGCGTGCCAGCAGCGGCCGGTCGTCCTCGTGCACGAGCTCCCAGATGACGCGGTCTGGCAGACCGTCGGGCGCCGGCGGCAGGCCGCACAGGCGCAGGCACTCGACCGATAACCTGACCGTGGCGCGCGCGATGTCCCACTCCCAGCTTCCCAGGCCGGCGATGCGCTGCGCCTTGGACAGCGTCGCCTGGCTTTCGACCAGTTCCTCGCGCATGCGCGCGGCGCGCAGCAGGTAGCGCAGCCGCTGCGACAGCAAGGTCCACTGGCTCGTGCTCTTGACGAAGAAGTCGGTGGCGCCGGCCTCGTAGGCGCGCGCGATCGACTGCTCGTCGTCCAGCCCGGTCAGCATCAGCACCGGTACATGTTCGCCGCCGGCGCTGCGGCGCAGTCGCTCGCAGGTGGCGAAGCCGTCCAGGTCGGGCATCAGCGCGTCGAGCACCACGACGTCCGGCCGCTCGCGCTCGAACAGCGCCAGCGCTTGCGCGCCGCCGTCGGCCTCGGTCACCTGCCAGCCGCGCGCCGCCAGCGCCGAGGCGGTGAGCAGGCGCGCGACAGCGTCGTCGTCGACCAGCAGCACGCGTTCGCCGTCGTTGAGCGAGTGCGGCACGTGCCGGCCGGCGAACGGCAGCGCCGCGCCGGCGCCGATCCGCGGCTGCGACAGGTCAGTCACCGCGGCGCTCCCGTAGGCGCGCATTCGTCGGCGGCGGTCTCGCCCGCCGGTGCAACCTGCAGCCGCTGCAGCGCCGCCCGCGTTCGCTCGTACTCGCTCGCCAACGCGGCCCACTGCGCGCGCACCGCTTCCAGATCGCCGGCGCGCGCGGCCGCTTCGAGCGCGGCGCAGCGCGCAGCGAGCGCGGCGCCGCCGACGCTCGCGCTCGACGACTTCAGCGTGTGCATCGCCTGGCGCAGCGCC
>JBBIST010000137.1:0-4719 GCA_037441125.1 Burkholderiales bacterium | reverse complement strand
CGGGCCGGCGCCGTTGGCGCGCGCCGGCGCGCCCCGCTCGCCCGCGCCTTGGCGGGCCGGGGTCGAGGCGCTGCTGGCGGCGACGGTGCTCCGGGTCACGCTCCTATACTTCCGCGCTCTCGTCGACTCGCGGCCCAGGACCGGACCGCACGGACGACGCCAGTATGCCCAAGCGCGCGCCGCGCGAAGCCCGATGTCGAACGACGAACACGCCTCATCTTCGCTACACCGGAAGGACGCCGGCTGGTCCGGGCGCTTCGTCGAGCCGGTGGCCGACTTCGTGCTGCGCTACACCGCCAGCGTCGGCTTCGACCGGCGCCTGGCGGCGGCCGACATCGAAGGCTCGGCTGCGCACGCGGCGATGCTGGCACACATGGGCGTGCTGTCGGCCGCCGATCTGGCGGCGATCGAGGGCGGACTGGCGCGCATCGGCGAGGAAATCGAGCGCGGCGAGTTCGAGTGGCGACTCGAACTGGAGGACGTGCACCTGAACATCGAGCGCCGGCTCACCGATCTGGTGGGCGATGCCGGCAAGCGGTTGCACACCGGCCGCTCGCGCAACGACCAGGTGGCGACCGACCTGCGGCTGTGGCTGCGCGGCGCGATCGACGCGATCGTCACCGCCGTGACGCAGCTTCAGCACGCGCTGGTGGCGCAGGCGCAGCGCCACGCCGACACGGTGATGCCCGGTTTCACCCACCTGCAGGTGGCGCAGCCGGTGACCTTCGGCCACCATCTGCTCGCCTACGTCGAGATGCTCGAGCGCGACCGCGAGCGGCTGCTGGAAGTGCGCGGCCGCGTCAACCGGCTGCCGCTCGGCGCCGCGGCGCTGGCCGGCACCACGTACCCAATCGACCGCGAGTTCGTCGCGCGCCGGCTCGGTTTCGAGGCGGTGGCGGCGAACTCGCTCGATGCGGTCAGCGACCGCGACTTCGCGATCGAGTTTTGCGCCGCGGCGGCGCTGGCGATGGTGCACCTGTCGCGGCTGAGCGAGGAGCTGGTGCTGTGGGCGAGCCCGCGCTTCGGTTTCGTGCGCCTGCCCGACCGCTTCACCACCGGCTCGTCGATCATGCCGCAGAAGAAAAACCCGGACGTGCCGGAGCTGGCGCGCGGCAAGAGCGGGCGCGTCGCCGGCCACCTGATCGGGTTGCTGATGCTGATGAAGGGGCAGCCGCTCGCCTACAACAAGGACAACCAGGAAGACAAGGAGCCGTTGTTCGACAGCGCCGACACGCTGCTCGACACGCTGCGCGCCTTCGCCGAACTGCTGCCCGGGATCGAGGTCGACGCCGGCGCGATGCGGCGTGCGGCCGAAGAAGGCTTCGCCACCGCCACTGACCTGGCCGACCATCTGGTGCGCTGCGGCCTGCCGTTTCGCGACGCGCACGAGGCGGTGGCAAGCGCCGTGCGCCTGGCGCAGGAGCGCGGTTGCGGTCTGGCGGCGCTGCCGCTGGCCGAGTTGCAGCAGCTCGCGCCGCAACTGAGCGCCGAGTCGCTGCGGTCGCTGACGGTCGAGGCCTCGGTGGCAGCGCGCGACCACCTGGGCGGCACGGCGCCGGCGCAGGTCCGGCGCCAGGTCGCGCTCTGGCAGGAGCGGCTGCGACAACGCTAGGCGCACCTGCTGGCGCCCCGGTGAACTGCCGGCACGGCACGCGGCGGTCGGCGGATACAATCGCGCGCTCTACGAAAATGCACGCCCGGCGAGCGATCACCGTCCGCGGCGAACGACGAGGAGACAACCGATGCAGCCCCTGCTCGCCCTGTCGCGCGGCATCGACTGGGTCAATGAGAGAGTCGGCCGCTTCGTCATCTGGCTGATCCTGGCCGCGGTGCTGGTGAGCGCCGGCAACGCGCTCGTACGCAAGACCTTCGGCATCGGCTCGAACGCCTGGCTCGAGCTTCAGTGGTACCTGTTCGCGGCCGTGTTCATGCTCGCCGCCGGCTACGTGTTCCTGCACAACGGCCACGTGCGCATCGACTTCGTCGCCGGCCGACTGACCGCGCGCGTGCGCAACGCGATCGACATCGTCGGCATCGTCGTGTTCCTGATGCCGCTGTGCGTGCTGGTGATCGACATGTCGTGGCCGCTGTTCGTCAACGCCTACGTGAGCGGCGAGCGTTCGGCCAACGCCGGCGGCCTGATCCGCTGGCCGGTGTACCTGCTGGTGCCGGTCGGCATGAGCCTGCTGCTGGCGCAGTCGATCTCGGAGCTGATCAAACGCATCGCCTTCCTCAGGGGACGGATCGCCGATCCGCTGGCGCACAAGGAGCACGGTCAAGAGCACGGTGAGGACACTGCGCGCCGTCTGGGGGCCGCCAAGTGACCGCCTGGATCGCCGCCAACTTCGTGCCGCTGCTGTTCGCCGGGCTGCTCGTCTTCCTGCTAACCGGCTTTCCGGTCGCCTTCTCGCTCGCCGCCACCGGCTTGCTGTTCGGCTTCATCGGCATGGAGGTCGGCCTGTTCCCGGCCGCCCTGTTCCAGGCGCTGCCGCTGCGAATCATCGGCATCATGGCGAACGACACGCTGCTGGCGATCCCGTTCTTCACGCTGATGGGGATCATCCTCGAGAAGAGCGGCATGGCCGAAGATCTGCTCGAGACCGTCGGCCAGGTGTTCGGCCCGGTGCGCGGCGGACTGGCGATCGCGGTAATTCTGGTCGGCGCGCTGCTGGCGGCCACTACCGGCGTGGTCGCGGCGGCCGTAATCAGCATGGGCCTGATCTCGCTGCCGATCATGCTGCGCTACGGCTACAACCGCACGATCGCCACCGGCACGATCACCGCCTCGGGCACGCTGGCGCAGGCGATTCCGCCGTCGCTGGTGCTGATCGTGCTTGCCGACCAGATGGGCCGTTCGGTCGGCGACATGTACGCCGGCGCCCTGGTGCCGGGGCTGATGCTGGTCGGGCTGTACCTGGTGTTCGTGATCGCCGTGGCGCTGGTGCGACCGTCATGGACGCCGGCGCTGCCGGCCGAGGCGCGCATCTACCGCGAGTCCAACGGCGCCAGCGGCCACGTGTCGCTGATCGTGCTGCTGGCGGTGTGCGCAGCGGTCGGCTACCTGTGGTCGCAGGTGCACGAAAGCGTGCTCAATCCGCTGCTCGAGCGCGAGCGCGCCGCCTCGGGCGACGAGGTGTTCATCTTGTCGATGACGGTGGCCTCGCTGCTGGCGCTGGCGCTGGCGATCGTCAATCGCGTCACCCGCTTCGGGCTGCTGTCGCGCCTGGCCGAGCAAGTGACCTTCGTGCTGATTCCGCCGCTGGTGCTGATCTTCCTCGTGCTCGGCACGATCTTCCTCGGCGTGGCCACGCCGACCGAGGGCGGCGCGATGGGCGCAGTCGGCGCGTTGATCATGGCGCTGGCGCGCAAGCGGCTCGACCTGCCGCTGCTGAAGTTGGCGCTGGTCAACACCACGCGTCTGGCGACCTTCGTCATGTTCATCCTGATCGGCGCCACCGTCTTCAGCTTCACCTTCAACGCCGCCGACGGCCACATCTGGGTCGAGCACCTGTTCGACGACCTGCCGGGCGGCGCGCTCGGCTTCCTGATTGTGGTCAACATGCTGGTGTTCCTGCTCGGCATGTTCATCGACTTCTTCGAGATCGCCTTCATCGTCATCCCGCTGCTGGCGCCGGTGGCGGCCAAGATCCTGCCGGAGATGATGCCCGGGGTGCCGGTGGACGCGGTGATGATCTGGTTCGGCGTGATCATCGCCATGAACCTGCAGACCTCGTTCCTGACGCCGCCCTTCGGTTTCGCCCTGTTCTATCTGCGCAGCGTCGCCGCGCGCAGCGACTACAAGGACCGCATCACCGGCGAGACCATCCCGGCGGTCACCACCGGGCAGATCTACAAAGGTTCGATCGCCTTCATCGTCGTGCAAGTCATCATGGTGGCAACCGTGATCGCCTACCCGGGCCTGGTGATCAACCAGCTCGGCCTCGATGCGCCCAAGGTCGACCCGGAGGAAAAGCTGCAGCAGTTGCATGACGGACGCGAGACGCTGATGAGAATCGAAGCCGACCCCGCGGCGCCGGCCGCCGACGATCCGATGAAGGGCCTGCTCGAAGCGATCAAGCAAGGCGAGCAGAAGAAGTAGCGGCCGTTCGGCCAAGACTTCGGCCAGCCCCAAAAAAACGCCCCGCAGAAGCGGGGCGCTTTTTCTGCCGGCGCGCCTGCGCACCGGCAGTGCAAGGGCCGAACCCGTCAGAGCTTCTGCGCCTGCATGAAGTCGTCGTAGGCGGCTTCCGACAGACGGAACCAGAGGTTGGCGTCGCGCCGGTAGCTCATGTAGTCGTCGTGGATCTTCTTGAACGCCGGGTTTTTGGCGCCGATGTCCGCATACAGATCCTGCGACGCCTTGAACGCAGCGTCCATCACGTCGCGCGGGAAGCGGAACAGCCGCACGCCGCCGGCCACCAGCCGCTTGAGCGCGGCCGGGTTGCGAGCGTCGTAACGCGCCATCATCTCCTTGGAGGCGGTGGTCGCCGCCGCTTCAATGATCGCCTTGTACTCGGCCGACAGGCCTTCGAAGGCCTTGTTGTTGACCCAGAACTCGAGCGCCGCACCGCCTTCCCAGAACCCGGGGAAGGCGTAATTGGGCGCCACCTTGCCCAGGCCGAGCTTCTCGTCGTCGTAGGGACCGACCCACTCGGCGGCGTCGATCGTGCCTCTTTCCAGGGCCGTGTAGATCTCGCCGCCCGGGATCATCTGCGGCAC
>JBBIST010000136.1:0-5350 GCA_037441125.1 Burkholderiales bacterium | reverse complement strand
TGAACTCGTTTTCGACCTCGCAGCGGCCGTCGTTGACCTGCCGCACCAGCATCAGGATCGCCTGCATCACGTCGAGCGGCTCGAAGCCGGCGATCACCACCGGCTTGCGGTACTCCTCGGCGAAGTACTCGTAGGGCTGGCTGCCGATCACCGTGCTGACATGCGCCGGGCCGATGAAACCGTCGAGCGGCACCGTGCCGAGCCTTCGCACCTCGGGCGATTCGAGGATGTTGCCGATCGCCGCCGGAGTCAGCACGTGGTTGCAGACGACGCTGAAGTTCTTCAGGCCCTCGGCTGCCGCCTGCTTGATGACCAGCGCGGTGGGCGGCGTCGTGGTCTCGAAGCCGATGGCGAAGAACACCACCTCGCGTTCGGAATTCCTGCGGGCGAGCTCGAGAGCGTCGGCGGCCGAGTAGATCATGCGCACATCGCCGCCGCGCGCCTTCGCCTTCAGCAGCGAGAGACCGTTGGACGCGGGCACACGCAGCACATCGCCGTAGGTGCACAGCACGACGCCGCGCTCGAGCGCGAGCCGGATCGCCAGGTCGACGCGGCCGATCGGCAGCACGCACACCGGGCAGCCAGGGCCGTGGATCATCTTCACCGACGCCGGCAGCAGGTCGGCCACACCGTAGCGCGAGATCGCGTGCGTATGGCCGCCGCAGAACTCCATGAAGTGGTAGCGGCGGTCGGCGCGCACCTCGGCGGCGATCTGCGCGGCGATCTGGCGGGCGACCCCGCCGTCGCGGAATTCGTCGATGAACTTCAAGATGCCACCCCCGCCTCGCGGAACAGCGCCAGCGTCTTCTCGGCTTCGTCCGGATCGAGCTTGGCGAGCGCGTAGCCGACGTGCAGGATCACGTAGTCGCCGACGCGCACGTCCTCGACCAGCGCCAGCGAGATCTGCTTGCGGATACCGCCGAGGTCGACCACGGCGTCGTCGGCGCCGACCAGTTCGACCACGCGCACGGGTAGCGCCAGACACATGGTTCAGGTTCCTTGTTCGAGCCGTTGCATCGCCGCCCAGGACTGGCCGAGCGCCAGCCCGCCGTCGTTGACCGGCGCCTGCCGGGCCTGCAGTACGGTCAGGCCGCAGTCGGCGAGCCGCTGCGCGAGCTGCTGCGACAGGATGCGGTTGAGGAACACACCGCCGCCGAGCGCGACCGTCGCCAGCCCGGTATCCGCCGCCGCCTGCCGCACCCAGTCGGCGAGCGCAGCGGCGAGCGTGGCGTGGAAGAGCGCCGCACCGCGGCCGGCGTCGCGCTCGTCGGCGAGGCGGCTGGCGAGCGGCAAGAGGTCGAGCATGGCGCCATCGATCCGGTACAGCGAGCGGTCGGCCGGCACCGCGCCATGCGCGCGCGCCGCCGCTTCGAGCAGCATCGCCGCCTGGCCTTCGTAGGCCATCACGTCGCGCAGGCCAAGCAGGCCGGCGGCGGCGTCGAACCAGCGGCCGGCGCTGGTAGTGAGCGGCGAGTGCAGCCGGCGCGCGAGCAGGTCGGCGACGATCGGCGCGGCCGGTTGCGCGGCGAAGCGCGCGCCGAGCTCGCCGCCGCGGCCGAGCAGGTACAGCGCGGCGGCGGCCATGCGCCACGGCTCGCGCGCGGCGCGATCGCCGCCGGGCAGCGGCAGCGGCCGCAGATGGCCGAGGCGCGCGTAGCCGCCGGCATCGACGCGCAGCAGTTCGCCGCCCCAGATGTTGCCGGTGGCGAAGCCGTCGTCCTCGCCGTGGCCGACGCCGTCGAGCGCCAGGCCCAGCACCGGCGCCGTCACACCGTGCTCGGCGCAGATCGCGGCGATATGCGCGTGATGGTGTTGGACGCCGATTGCCGGCACGCCCAGCTCGGCCGCCAGCCGCAGCGCCAGCCGCGTGCTGAAGAAGTCCGGATGCAGGTCGTGCGCGACGGCCTGCGGCGCCAGTTCGAGCACGGTCTGCAGGTGCACGACCGCGGCTTCGAGCGCCTCGCAGCTCGCGGCGTTGTCCAGATCGCCGATGTGCTGCGACAGGAAGGCCTGCGCGCCGCGGCCGTCGTCGCGCGTCAGGCAGGCGGTGCTCTTCAAGTAGCCGCCGACCGCGAGCACCGGCGGCCCCGCGCGCGGCAGCTCGATCGGCGCCGGCGTGTAGCCGCGGGCGCGACGGATGAAGACTGGGTCGAGCGTCAGGCGTCGAGGGTCTAGCGTCGAGCGTCGAGCAGCTAGCGCAGAGCGGCCGACGTCGAACGTCGAGACGCGAGCGGCAAGTGGGGGCGCGTCGTTCGCCTCGCCTGCCACGCTGGACGCTGGACGCTCGACGCTAGACGGCCTGAGGACGCTGTCATCGCACCTGACGACGATCTCGCGATCGTGCATCACGAAGGCATCAGCCAGGCCGCCGAGTCGTGCTGCGGCCTCGGCGTTGTCGATCACCAGCGGCTCGCCGCCGGGATTGGCGCTGGTCATCACCAGCAGCAGCGGCTGCGGTTGCGCGGTCCAGTCGATTCCGGCCGGGCGGCCGGCGGCTTCGTGGAACAGCAGCCAGTGCAGCGGTGTGGCGGGCAGCATCGCGCCGATCTCCGCCAGACCCGGCGCCACGCCGGCGAGCTGCTCGTCACAGGCCGGCGTCTTCGGCAGCAGGACGATCGGCGTCGCCAGACTGGCGAGCAGCGCCGCCGACTGCGCATCGACCTCGGCCACCGCGGCGAGCGAGGCCGCGTTGGCGGCCATGATCGCGAACGGCTTTTCGTCGCGGTGCTTGCGCCGGCGCAGCCGCGCCACGGCATGCGCATTGCGCGCATCGCAGGCGAGGTGGAAGCCGCCGAGGCCCTTGACGGCGACGATCTCGCCGCGCGCGAGTCGCGCCGCGGCGGCGGCGATCGGGTCGTCGCAGTCGATCGGCTCGCCGCCGGCGCCGGCCAGCCACAGCCGCGGGCCGCAGTCCGGGCAGGCATTCGGCTGCGCGTGGAAGCGGCGGTCGAGCGGCGCCTCGTACTCGCGCCGGCAGGCCGGGCATTGCGCGAAGCGCGCCATGCTGGTCTGCGGCCGGTCGTAAGGCAGCGCGCGCGTGATCGTGAAGCGCGGCCCACAGTGCGTGCAATTGCTGAAGGCGTAGCGATGGCGGCGGTCGGCCGGATCGAAGAGTTCGGCCAGGCAGTCGCGGCAGACCGCGGCATCCGGCGTGATGCCGGTGGCGACGCGGCCGTGGCGGCTGGCGACGATCGCGAAGCCGCGCTGCGACACGCCGGCCAGCGGCTGCGACTCGATCCTCTGCACACGCGCCAGCGGCGGCGCCTCGCGCTCAAGCCGCTCGACCAGCGCATCGATCGCCGCGCGGCTGCCGGCGACGTCGATTTCGACGCCCTCGCCGTCGTTGCGCACGCAGCCGTCGAGCGCCAGTTCGGTCGCCAGCCGGTAGACGAAGGGCCTGAAGCCCACGCCCTGCACCAGCCCGCGCACGCGCACGCGCGCAGCGGTGCGTTCGAGCGGCGGCGCGGCGAGGTCGTTCATTGCTTCGGTGGCGCGCGATCGGATCTTCAGCGCAGCGAGGCGATGTGTTCTTCGAGCTGCGCCCGCCGCTGGCTCTCCTGCGCCGCGAGTTCCGCGCGCTGCGCGGCGGCTGCGCGCGCGCCGGCGCGCAGCCAGTCGAGCCAGGCGTCCATGCCGATGCCCTTGGTCGCCGACACCTGCAACACGGCGATCGCCGGATTGACGCGGCGCGCAGCGTCGATCGCCTTGGACACGTCGAAGTCCAGGTGCGGCAGCAGGTCGACCTTGTTCAGCAGCATCAGGCTGGCGGCGGCGAACATGTCCGGGTACTTGAGCGGCTTGTCCTCGCCCTCGGTCACCGACAGCACGACCACCTTGTGCGCTTCGCCGAGGTCGAAGGCCGACGGGCACACCAGGTTGCCGACGTTCTCGATGAACAGCAGCGAGTCGTCGGCCAGCGCCAGGTGCGCAGCCGCATGCTCGATCTGGCTCGCGTCCAGGTGGCAGCCCTTGCCGGTGTTGATCTGCACGGCGGGCGTGCCGGTAGCGCGGATGCGCTCGGCGTCGTGGCTGGTCTGCTGGTCGCCCTCGATCACCGCCAGCGGCAGCTCGGCCCCCAGCCGGCGGACGGTCTCGACCAGCAGCGTGGTCTTGCCCGAGCCGGGGCTCGAGACGAGGTTGAGCGCGAAGATGCCGCGCTGCGCGAAGCGGCGCCGGTTGCCGCGCGCGTAAGCGTCGTTCTTGGCGAGGATGTTGCGCTCGATCGCGACCATCCGCTCCTGGCTCATGCCCGGCGCGTGCGCGTGCGCGGGTCCGCGGCCGTAGTTCAGGTCGGCGTGCGCGTGGCCGTGCGCGCAGCCCGGCCCGTGCACATGGCCTTCGTCGTGACCGCAGCCGGGTCCGTGCACGTGATCCGAGCCGTGGTCGTGGCCGTGCCCGTGGTCGTGGCTGTGGGAGTGGTCGTGGCCGTGCGCGTGGTCGTGCGCGTGACCGTTTGACCCGCCCGCATGCTCATGGCCGACTTCGCCCGCGTGCGCGTGCACGGTGCCGTCGGCGTGGCGGTGCACCCGCGCGCCGTCGATCTTCGTTTCGCCTTCGCCGCAACCGCAGACCGTGCACATGCTGTCCTCCGTCCGATGCCTTCAACTCGCCGCTGCCAGCTCGATGTCCTTGACCCGCAGCTCGTCGCCGGCGGTCACCTGCAACTGGTGACTGCCGCAGGTCGGGCAGGGATCGCCGCGCTGCGCCAGCGGCACGCAGCCGCAGCATCGCATGCACCAGGCCGCACCCGGCACCTCGATCACCTCGAGCGCGGCGGCCTCGGCCACGGTGCCGCGCCGCACGACCTCGAAGGCGAAGCGCAGCGCCGCCAGCTCGACCGCGGCCAGGCGGCCGATCTCCAGCCGCACCGCGCGCACGGTCTCGCCCGGCGCAGGCGGCTGCGCGGCGAGCGTGTCCTCGACGACGCCGATCACGCCCTCGGCGAGGCTCATCTCATGCACGGCGGGCTCCCGGGTCTGCGACCGCGCCGGCCCGTTCCCTCACCCCCGCCCCTCTCCCGGGGGGAGAGGGGGGATTCAAGAGTCGCTGCGCGACTTTCACGTTGACTCCGGCGCGACGCGCTCGCCGTCGATGCGCAGCGTGTGCTCGACGCAGGGGTCGAGCGCCTGCAGCAGCCACAACGCGCGGCGCCGCAGGTCGGCGCGGCGCGGCTCGTGCACGCCGAGCAGGCCGGCGGCGAGCGCCCCGCGCGGATGGAAGTTCCACTCGGTCGGCGCCAGGATCCGGTAGCGGGCGATGCGCGCGCCGTCGGCGTCGAGCTCGATCAGGTGCGCGAGCGCGCCGCGCGCGGTCTCGACCCAGCCGAGCCCGACCCGCGGCGCGACGCTCA
>JBBIST010000135.1:0-5477 GCA_037441125.1 Burkholderiales bacterium | reverse complement strand
CCTGCTGCCACCCCGACTGCGCGGCCGCAACGAACGCATCGATGAACCGCTGGCGCAGATACCGGCGCGGAGGGCGGCGGAATGAGCGAACACAAGATCACCTTCATCCCGCCCGGCGCCAGTCCCGGCCACGGCACGCGCCAGGTCGCCGACGGCGAGACGCTGACGATCCGCGTCCTGCGCTACAACCCGCGCGATCCGGCGAGCCGGCCGCACCTGCAGACCTACGAGCTCGAGCAGGGCCCGGGGATGACGCTGTTCATCGCCCTGAACGAGATCCGCGACAAGCTCGATGCCTCGCTGCAGTTCGACTTCGTCTGCCGCGCCGGCATCTGCGGCAGTTGCGCGATGGTGATCAATGGCCGGCCCACGCTCGCCTGCCGCACGCTCACGCGCGACGTCGGCCCGGAAATCATCCTGGCGCCGCTGCCGGTGTTCGAGCTGATCGGCGACCTGTCGGTGAACACCGGAAAGTGGATGCGGGCGATGAGCGAGCGCATCGAAAGTTGGGTCCACCTGAAGTCGCAGGAGCTCGATCTGACGCGCATTGAGGAGCGCATGGACCCCGAGCTGGCGGAGAAAATCTACGAGCTCGACCGCTGCATCGAGTGCGGCTGCTGTGTCGCCGCCTGCGGCACCGCGCGCATGCGCGAAGACTTCATCGGCGCCGTGGCGCTCAACAAGATCGCCCGCTTCCGCCTCGATCCGCGCGACCTGCGCGACGACGCCGACTTCTACGACCTGGTCGGCGACGACGATGGCGTCTTCGGCTGCATGAGCCTGCTCGCCTGTCACGATGTGTGCCCGAAGAACCTGCCGCTGCAGACGCAGATCGCCTTCATCCGCCGCAAGATGATCGCCGCCGCGCTGCGCTAGCCGGCCGCGGTCCAGGCTGCGCTCGGCGAGCGGGCCGGCCGCGCGCGATGAGACAATGGCGCTGCGCTTCGGCGCCGCGCCCTGCACCGGCCCGGGTCGGCGGCGGCGCCGCTTTCGCAACATGTCGACACCCTTGGATCTGCACGCTCGCCGAGCGTCCCTGCGCGACCGGGCGCGGCGCGCACTGGCGATTTCGCGCCTGCAACTCGGCCTGCGCGCGCTGCTGTTCGTCGGCGTGGTGGGATTGCTGTCGTCGCTGGTGGCGTTCGCGCTCGTGCACGGCGTGACGAGCGCGGTCGGATCGCATCGCCTGCAGGAGTCGGCGCTGCGGCGCCTCGATGTTGGCATCGTCGCCCTCGACCGCACCGTCGCCCGGGTCCAGTATCTGCCGGCGCTGCTGCAAACCACGCCCGAGGTGCAGGCGTTGCTGGCCGCGCCCGACGACCTGCGCCTGCGCCAGCAGGCGAGCGCGGCACTGGCGCGGATCAACGCCATCGTCGGCACCGACATGCTGTTCGTGCTCAGACCCGATGGCCTGTCGATCGCCGCCTCCGACTACGGCGCACCCACCAGCACCTACGGCCACGTCTATGACTTCCGCCCCTATCTGCGGCAGGCGCTGGCGACCGGTCGCGGCAGTTTCTTCGGCATCGGCATGACCACCCGCAGCCCGGGCTACTTCCTCTCGTATGCGCTGCGCGAGGGCGAACGCACGCTGGGCGTGGCCGCAGCCAAGGTCGATCTGGAGCCGGCGGCGGGCGTCTGGGCGCCGATGCCGGGCGACATGCTGCTGGTCGACCAGCGCGGGGTCGTGATCCTGAGCACGCGCGAGGCGTGGCGGTTCCACGCGCTGGCGCCGTTCGACGCGGCAACGCGTGCCGAGATCCTGGCCGAGCGTCCCTACAGTCCCGATCTGCCGCTGCTTGCCTGGGCCGGCGGCCTGCTGGCCGACGGGCAGTCCAGATCGGTGCGCATCGGCGACGTCGACTCCCTGATGACCGCGCGTGCGGTGCCCGGCTTCGGCTGGCAGATGATCGCGATCGACTCGCTCGATGCGCTGCAGTCCGCGGCGCTGACCCAGGCGCTGCTGGCGGCGGCGCTGACCGCGGTGGCCTGGCTGCTGGCGGTGGCGGCCTGGCAGAGCCGGCAGGCGGCGATGCAGAAGCTGGCGGCGCAGGCGCAACTGCAGGCCGCGAACGACTCGCTCGAGCAGCGCGTGCGCCAGCGCACGCACGAGCTGCGCACCGCGATCGACTCGCTCGCGGCCGAGATCGAGACGCGCAAGGCGATCGAGCGCAGCCTGCGCGCGACCCAGAGCGAGCTGGTGCACGCCGGCAAGATGGCGGTGCTGGGACAGATTTCCGCCGGGCTGGCGCACGAGTTCAACCAGCCGCTGGCGGCCTTGCGCACGCTGTCGGACAACGCCGCGGCGCTGCTCGACAAGCAGCGGCCGGAGGAGACGCGGCGCAACCTCGAGCGCATCTCGCAGATCGTCAGTCGGCTGGGCGAGGTCACGCGCAGGCTGAAGACCTTCGCCCACAAGCCGGGCGACAAGGCGGTGCCGACACCGCTCGCGGCGGCCGCGGGCAGCGTCGCCGGCCTGCTGGCCGAGCGCCTGCGCCGCGACGGCGTGAGCCTGGAGGTCGCGATCGAGCCGCCGGAGCTTGCGGTGATGGCCGATCCGGCGGCGATCGAGCAGGTGCTGGTCAACCTGATCGTCAACGCACTCGATGCGATGGCCGCCTCGCCGGTGCGGCGCCTGCGGCTGCAGGCGGCGGCCATGCCGCCGCGGGTGCGCATCGCGGTCACCGACACCGGGCCGGGGGTGGACGCGGCGATGATGGCGCGCTTGTTCGAGCCCTTCGCCACCAGCAAGCCGCGCGGCGCCGGCCTCGGGCTCGGTCTGCCGATCTCGCAGCGCATCGTGCGCGACTTCGGCGGCGACATCTTCGTCACCAACAATCCCGGCGGCGGCGCCACCTTCGAGATCGACCTGCCCGAGGCGACCGCCGCCTCCGTCGCATGAACGCCGCCGGGGCAGCGCAGATCGGCGTCGTCCTGGTCGAGGACGACGAGGACGTGCGCCTCGGCACCGCGCAGGCGCTCGAACTGGCGGGCTTCGAGGTCCGCGCCTTTGGCAGCGTCGAAGCGGCGCGACCGAGCGTCAGCGCCGATGCGCCGGTGGTCGTCCTGTGCGACGTGATGCTGCCGGGCATGCACGGCACCGATTGGCTGCCGGAGGTCATTGCCGTCGACCCCGAGCTGCCGTTCATCCTCGTCACCGGCCACGGCGACATCGCCACGGCCGTGCAGTCGATGCGGCGCGGCGCCTACGACTTCATCGAGAAGCCGGCGCCG
Source organism: Burkholderiales bacterium (assembly GCA_037441125.1). Lineage (GTDB taxonomy): Bacteria > Pseudomonadota > Gammaproteobacteria > Burkholderiales > Burkholderiaceae_F > JALHMQ01. Next base: position 2,243 of record JBBIST010000135.1, on the reverse strand, counting down.
TCGGACCGCATCGTCGACGTCGTGCAGCGCGCCGCCGACAAGCGCCGCCTGGTGCTGCAGGTGCGCGCGCTCGCCCGCCGGCTCGCCGAGCGCAACGGCATCGAGACGATGATCATCGGTCGCTCGCCGGGCATCGAGCGCGTGCGTCGCACCGTCCTGGCGCTGGCGAGCACGTCGGCCGACGTGCTGATCTACGGCGAGACCGGCACCGGCAAGGAGCTGGTGGCGCGCTGCCTGCACGAGTTCAGCGCCCGCAAGGACGGCGCCTTCGTCGCCATCAACTGCGGCGGCCTGCCGGAGACGCTGGTGGAAAACGAGCTCTTCGGCCACGAGGCCGGGGCCTTCACCGGCGCGCAGAAGGCGCGCGCCGGCAAGATCGAGGTCGCGCACGGCGGCACACTGTTCCTCGACGAGATCGAGAGCATGCCGCTGGCGGTGCAGGTCAAGCTGCTGCGCGTGCTGCAGGAGCGCACGGTCGAGCGCCTCGGCTCGAACAAGCCGCTGCCGGTCGACTGCCGCGTGGTCGCCGCCTCCAAGGTCGACCTGAAGCAGGCGAGCGACGAGGGCAGGTTCCGCGCCGACCTGTACTACCGGGTCGGCGTGGCTGTGGTCGAGCTGCCGCCGCTGCGCGAGCGGCGCGACGACATCGGCCCGCTGTTCGACCACTTCGCGCTTCTGGCGGCGACGCGCTTCGGCCTCGAGGTGCCGGCGCTTGCCCCGGCGCAGCGCGCCGAGCTGCTCGCCTACGACTGGCCCGGCAACCTGCGCGAGCAGAGCAACGTCGCCACGCGCTTCGTCCTCGGCCTGCAGGCCGGGCGGCTCACGCCGCTCGGCGGCGCCGAGTCGGCGGCGCCGACGCTCAACGAGCAGGTCGACCGCTTCGAGCGCACGCTGATCGCCGACACGCTGCGACGCGTCGGCGGCGACGTCGGCGCCGCCGCCAAGGTCCTGGCGCTACCCAAGCAGACGCTGTACGACAAGATGCGGCGGCTGCAACTGCAGGGCGCCGACTTCCGCGCCTAGCACCGCTTGCGCGCCGGCCGGGCCCGCGCCGGCGGCGTCGTACGGAAAGGCGTGCGCCGCGCGCCTCAGGCGTCCGGGTTCCCGGACGACCGCTCGTTCAGGGCCGCGATCGGCTTGCGTAAGTCCTTGAATTCCAAGGGGTGTCAGCCGGTCGCCGACGCTCGTTGCGCTGGCACGAAGGCTGCGTGCCTGTGCACTGAGCGGCCCATGACGGCGCCGCGCAGCGCACGAGGATCGAGCATGTCGATGCAGCAGGCACCCGTGGCAAGCCGCCGGCTTGCGGGAGGGCGTCCATGAACCGCGCGGCGAACCTGCAGGCCGCCCTGGTGGGTGGGGTCGGTCTGGCCGACCGCGCGCGCCGCAGCCGCTGGCCGGCGCGGCTGGACCTGGCGCAGAGCGCCACCGGATTGGCGCTGGGCCTGTTCATGTGGGGCCACATGTTCTTCGTCTCGTCGATCCTGCTCGGCTACGACGTGATGTGGATCGTCACCAAGGCCTTCGAGGGCTACTTCATCTTCGGCCGGCCGTATCCGCTGATTGTCTCGGCGATCGTCGCCGCGGTGTTCGCGCTCGTGGTCGTGCACGCGCTGCTGGCGATGCGCAAGTTCCCGTCGAGCTTCGGCCAGGCGCAGACCTTCCTGTCGCATCGCCGCCTGCTGGCGCACGAGGACACGACGCTGTGGTGGGTGCAGGCGGTCACCGGCTTCGCGCTGTTCTTCATGGTTGCCGCGCACCTGTACCAGATGCTCATGCATCCGGCGGCGATCGGCCCCTACGAGTCCGGCGCGCGCGTCTGGCACGGCTGGTGGCCGCTGTACCTGGCGATGCTGTTCGCCGTCGAACTGCACGGCGGCATCGGCCTGTACCGGCTGGCGGTCAAGTGGGGCTGGTTCCAGGGCACCGATCCGGCGCGCTCGCGCCGCCGCCTGCGCGCCGCCAAGTGGGCGATCACGGTGTTCTTCCTCGTGCTCGGGCTGCTGACGCTCGCGGCCTATCTGAAGATCGGTTACGCCGTCCAGCACATCGACAACCCGGTCTACACGCCGGCCTGGCTCACCAACCCGCCGACCGCCGAGCCGCCGTCGTGGTGGCCCAACTGGCTGCCGGCGCCGTTTCGGCACTGAACCCGGTCCAACATGCCGCGACTGAGAACGAGGCGAACTCAATGAACGTGATCTACACCGATGTCTTGGTGATTGGAGGCGGTTTGGCTGGGTTGC
>JBBIST010000134.1:0-5522 GCA_037441125.1 Burkholderiales bacterium | reverse complement strand
ACGCCGCGCACGTCGCGGCGAAGAAGCGCGGGCGCGAGGCGTTCTACGTCGAGTATCGACTGCAGGTGTGCCAGGTGCTGCGGCAGTCGCGCTTTCCTGCGCCGACTGCCGCAGTGTCGGCCGCAGCGGGCGGTTCGGCCGAATCCTGAGCGGGTGCCCGCCGGCCGTAGCGGTGCAAGCCACGGTTTCCGGTCTCAGCGCACGCCAAGTGCGGCGCGCTGTTCGGCCGGCATCGCCGCCAGCACCTCGTTGGCGTGGCGCTCGCCCTGGCGCAGGATCTCGTCGAAGCGCTGCCACTGCATCAGGCCGATCTTGTACAGGGGCGGGTTGAAGTACAGGTCGGTGGCGGCGCGCTCCTGCTTCTGGCGCGCGGTGCTGTACAGGATCGAGATGTTCATCAGGTACGCGGGCAGCGTCGGCAGCCGGTAGCGCCGGCGGGCGCGGCCGCGCAGGCGATCGCGCAGCAGCGCCCAGTTGCCCGGCACCTCGTCGAAGTCGAGCCGGCGCGGACTGCGGCCGCCGAGGTCGACGCCGATCACCGGGCCGACGCCGCGCATCTGCCGCATCAGGTCGACCGGGTAGTTGTTGAAGGTGCCGCCGTCGCACACCAAGTCGCCGTCGAGCACTACCGGCGGCAGCGCGCCGACGATCGCGGTCGAAGCGCGCAGCGCGCGCGCCAGGTCGCCGCGGTCGAGCACCAGTTCGGCCGCCTGCGAGTAGTTGGTGGCGACGCAGAAGTAGCTCTTCCACAGGTCGGCGATGTCGATCGCGCCGCCGGCCAGCTCGGCGATCGAGCGCTCGATCGCCGCGCGCACGCGGCCGCCCTTGATCAGCGAGATCATCGGCAGCAGGCTGTAGTCGCCGGTCGGATTGCCGCTGAAGGCGCGGCGCGCGATCTCGATCGCGCGCTCGCAGCTCGGATCGGCGGCCACCAGCGCCGCCATCACGGCGCCGATGCTGGTGCCGCCGACGCAGTCGATCTCGATGCCGTGCGCGTGCAGCGCGCGCCACACGCCCAGGTGCGCGAAGCCGCGCGCGCCGCCGCCGCCGAACACCAGCCCGACCGCGTTGCGGCTGAGCAGTCGCGCCAGCCGCGCCAGGTCCGGGCCGTGGTCGCGCCTGACATGGACGTGGCCGGCGAGCGGCCGTCGCGCCAGCCAGGCGGCCGTGCCCTGGGCGCTGGCGCGCGCCGGCGGCTGCAGCAGCACCAGGAGCTTGGCCGCCGCCGCCGACTCGCGCGCGGCGAGCGACTGCTCGAGCGGATGAATGCGCGGCGCCTGCGTGGCGTCGGCCAGCAGAACGATCTCGTCGCTGTGGCGCAGGCAGCACTGGGCCCAGGGGTCGGCCGCGTCGGCCAGCAGCAGCACGAAGTCGTGCTGCGCCTCCTGGGCGTCGATCGCGCGCGCCATGCGCAGCGCGGCGTCGGCATCGCTGCGCGCGGCGATCCCGGGCACGCCGGTCTCGGCGGCGATCGCCTCGGCATCGAGCAGGCGCACGCGACCGTGGCGCGCGAGCTGCGCCGCCAGCGCGCGCGCGAAGGGCGCCGGTGCCACGCCGTCGCTGATCGCCGCCAGACCGATCGTCACCGGCGCCGCCAGCCGGCGCCGGTCGCGCTCGCTGCGCAGGCGGCGGATGATTCCGCTGGTGAAGGCGATCGACACTTGCGGGCTCGTCGCCAGCAGCGGCGCAAGCTGCGCGCGCGCCAGTCGCACCAGCACCGAGTCGCGCACCGCAACCACGGTGGCGCTGCGCGCCTCGCCGGTGTACATCGCCAGCTCGCCGATCAGCTCGCCGCGCGACATCTCGCGCACCAGGCGGCTGCGGCCGGACTCGTCGCGCAGATGGGCGTGCAGGCGGCCGCTGACCAGCAGGTAGGCATCGTCGCCGGCATCTCCTTGCTGCATCAGGATCGAGCCGGCAGGCACCTCGACCCACTGCAGGTGGCGGCGCAGGAACTGCGCCGTGTCCGCTTCGATGGCGCCGAACAGACGCTCGAGCTGCTGCCACAGCAGGCGCTCGAGATCGCTCGCGTCGGCACGCTCGGTCGGGGTCGGCATCGGCTTCTCCGGGGTGGGGATCAACGGCTGTCTTCGGCGTCGCGCAGCTCGTCGGTCAGCGCGCGCACGCGCGACGAGAGCAGCGCGCCGAGACGGGCGAGCAGCTTGGCGAGCAGCGCCGGCCGGTCGGCGGCCAGTTGGTCGTAGTGGGCGCGCGGCAGTTCGAGGACGATCGCTTCGTCTTCGGCCACCGCGTCGGCCGAGCGCACGCCGCCTTCGAGCAGGCCGATCTCGCCGAAGGCCACGCCTGGCGCGTACGAGACCATGCGCCGGCCTGCGCCGGGCTCGCCGGCGCGCGCCGGCAAGCGGATCTCGATTCGGCCCTGGAGCGAGACGAACAGCGAGTCGGCCGGGTCGCCGGCGCGGAACACCGCCTCGCCGCGCTCGCAGCGCCGCTCGACCGTCTGCGACTCCAGCCACGCCAGCTCGTCGGCCGCGAGCCCCTCGCCCAGCAGCGTGCGTGCCAGGGGCAGCGGTCCGCCAGCGGCCGCCGCCGGGGCCACGGCGGCGAGCAGCCGTTCCTCGGCGTGTTCGAGCGCGCGGTCGGAGTCGGCGAAGAATCGTGCCTGCGACAGACGGCCCTCGAGATCCATGTCGTGCAGGGTACGCGTGCGAGCGTCGGCCGGCGCCAGCCCGGCGAGCAGCAGATGGCCGCCGGCGCGCCGCACCTGGTCGACGGCGCGCAGCAGCGCGCGCGCGCCGCTGGCGTCGACGTCGGCGACACGGCGAAAGTCGAGCACGACGAAGTCGGCGCCCGCGGCGGCGCGCTCGATCTCGTCGCCGGCCGCCTCGGCGGTGCCGAAGAACAGGGCGCCGTCGAGCTCGAGCAGCGCGATGCGCGAACCGTGCCGGCGCAGCGCCGCGGCTTCGGCCGCCGGTCTGACCTTGCGCGAGCCGCGCAGGTCGCCGCGGCTGACGCGGCGCACCGGCGGCTTGAGGTTGCTGCGGATGAACAAGATCATCGCCACCAGCGCGCCGAGCGCGATCGCCAGCATCAGCGACACGAACACCGTGACCGCCGCCACCAGCGCCATCACCGCGTAGCTTTGCGCCAGCAGCGCCGGCACGCGCCGGCGCGCAAGCTGCTGCCAGAGCACCCGCGTCGCGCGCCGGCTCCACTCATCGACCAGCGACACGGCGACGGCGGCGAACACGCCGGCGATAGCCGCCGTCGGCACCAGACTCATGAAGCGCAGGCCGAGCAGCAGCGCGACCAGCAGCGCCGCCGCGAATACCAGGCGCGAGACGCCGCTGGCGCCGCCGGCGTCGATGTTGAGCTTGCTGCGCGTGGTCGAAGCGGCCCCGGGCAGCGCACCGAGCGTTCCGGCGGCGAGGTTGGCCACGCCCTGGGCGTAGGTCTCGCGCTCGCCGTCGCGCCGGCGCTGCGTCAGTTCGCCGATCGTGGCGCCGGCGAGCGCGGTCTGCAGGGTCGCCATCATTGCCACCGCCAGCGCGAAGGCGACGAGCAGCGCCCAGTGCTCGGCGAGCTCGCCGGCGCGCGCGGCCGCCGCCAGTGGCGCCATCGTGTCGACCGCGGGCCACTCGAACTGCGGCGGTTCGAACAGCGGCCCGAGCGCGCCGGCCGCGGGCGTGAGTGCCAGCAGGTGGTGCAGGCCGGTGGCCACCAGCAGCGCCAGCAGGTAGGCCGGTACGCGCCGTGACCAGGCCGGCGGCCGCAGCGCGATCGCCAGCGCCACCAGTGCCACCAGCGGCGCCAGCGGCCGCAGCTCGCCCCAGTCCGGCAGTCCGGCGCCGAGCGGGGCGCCGGCGGCGAACGGCAGCACGGCGGCGATCATCAGCAGCGCCACGCCGTTCATGTAGCCGGCGTGCACCGGATAGGGCACGTAGCGCACCAGCCCGCCGAGCCGGGCGCGGCCGAGCGCAAACTGCAGCAGTCCGGCGAGCGCGACCCCGGCGGCGACGAAGGCGAGCAAGCGTTCGAGCAGCGGCTGGCCGTCGGGCCCGATGAAATACGCATCCTGCAGCAGCCAGGTGATCAGGGTCGCCACCAGCACCGCGAGCGCCGCATTGGAGCCGCACAGCAGCGGCCCGCGCCCGCCGGCGGCAAGAGACACCGCGCTCGCCACGACGGCCGCGAAGGCACCGATCAGGAAGCCCGTGGCCGCGTGCTCGGCGCCGAGCGGCGCCAGCGCCAGCATGCCGTAGCTGCCCTCGATCGCCGGCAGCACCAGCGCCGCGGTGACACCGCCGGCGAGGTCGCCGCGCGCAATGCCGCCGGGCTGGCCGAGCGAGCGAAGCCACTGCGACATCGCGCCGATCGCACTCATCCGCACCTCTGCCGGTTCGTCATGGGTGGCGAGCCGGCCGGCGCCCGCCTGGGTGCTGCTGCCGCGGCACGATAGCAACTCGGACGCGCAGGCCGAAGATCGGTGGGTGTGAATCGGCCGCTGCCGGCCTTGCTGCACGGGGGCGAGGCTCGCGGCCCAATTCTTCGGGCCCGCAGCCGTACCGCGCGGCGTCTCGCGCGCGCTCAGTCGCGCACCGACCAGCTCGGATAGTCGCCGATCACCGCCGTGTGGCTGACCAGCGCCTCGCCGGTCCACAGGTGGAGCTGGAAGCTCGGCGGCTCGTAGGCCAGCCGCAGGCCGGCTCCGGGCGCGAGGTCGAGCGCGAGCTGCTGCGCCGTGCTCGCGCACACCGACGCGGTGGTGCCGGCGAAGCGCGCGTGGAAGCTGCGGTGGTAGTGGCCGCTGATGATCCGTTCGACGTGCCGGTGGCGGCCGATCACCGCCGCTTCCTCGTGCGGGTTGGCGAGCGTCTGCGCGTCCATCGCCGTCAGGCCGCTGGCGAACGGCGGGTGGTGCTGGGCGACAATCGTCGGCCGGCGGTCGGCCGCGAGCGTGCGCTCGAGCCACTGAAGCCGCCGCGCGCACAGTTCGCCGCCGTCGCGACCGGGCACGACGGTGTCGAGCACGACCAGGCGCAGCGGCCAATCCTCTACCGTGTACTGGACGAAGCCGTCTTCGCCGCACAGGTGGCGCTGGTGCGCAAAGGCGGCCTGCAGGGCGCCGCGGTCATCGTGGTTGCCGGCCAGCAGGTAGACCGGCATCGACAGCGGCGCCAGAAGCGCGGCGAGCTGCCGGTACTCGTCGGCGCGGCCGTGGTCGGTGAGGTCGCCGGTGGCGATCAGCAGGTCGGGCGCGCGCGCCATGGCGCCGATCTGCTGCACGCAGCGCGCGAGCATCGATGCCGTGTCGACCCGGCCGTAGGCGAGCTCGCCCGCGGCGACGATGTGCGGATCGCTGATCTGGCAGATGAGCATGGCAGGCCGGTGGCGCCGGCGGGCGCGGCGGCCAGCGTAGTCGATTCGGCGCCGAGCCGGGCGCGGTGGCTCGCGCCCGCGCGCAGCCGCGGCCGCCGACCGGCTCAGCGTGTGCAGCGTCGACCTCGGCGGCGGCTGCGATCTGCTCGATCTCGCAGCCGCGGCGCACGCCGGCGTGAAGG
>JBBIST010000133.1:0-5583 GCA_037441125.1 Burkholderiales bacterium | reverse complement strand
GTGGTCGAGCGCCCGGCCTCGGTGGTCAAGGAACTGGTCGAGAACGCGCTCGACGCCGGCGCCGCGCGCATCGACGTGCGGCTGGAGGGCGGCGGCATCAAGCGCATCGTCGTGGCCGACGACGGCGCCGGCATCGCGCGCGACGACCTGGCGCTCGCGCTCACGCGCCACGCCACGAGCAAGATCGCGACCCTCGCCGAACTGGAGTCGGTCACTTCGCTCGGCTTCCGCGGCGAAGCACTGGCGGCGATCGCCGCCGTGGCCGCGGTCACGATCACCTCGCGCACGCCGCAGTCCGACCTCGCCTACGTGATCGCCAGCGACGGCGACGCGGGCGTCGGCGCGGCGGCCGGCAGCGTGGGCACCCGGGTCGAGGTGGCCGACCTGTTCTTCCGCACCCCCGCGCGCCGCAAGTTCCTGCGCGCCGAGGCAACCGAACTCGGCCACTGCCTGACCCAGATCGAGCGCGTGGCCGCCGCCCATCCGCGCGTGGCCTTCACCGTCAGCCACGGCGGCCGCGCGCTGCTGCAGTTGGCGGCCGCCACGGCCCGCGAGCGCGCGCTGAAGCTGCTGCCGGCGCAGTTTGCCGATGCCCACCGCGAAGTGCAGGCCGAGGCGCCGGGCCTGCGCGTGCTCGGCTGGGCCGGTCTGCCGACCGCGGCGCGCGCGCGCGCCGACGCCCAGTACTTCTACGTCAACGGCCGCTACGTGCGCGACAAGGTGCTCGCGCACGCGGTGCGCGCCGCCTATGCCGACGTCCTGCACGGCGGTGCGCAGCCCGCCTACTGCCTGTTCCTCGAGATCGACCCGACGCGCATCGACGTCAACGTGCACCCGACCAAGATCGAGGTGCGCCTGCGCGACGCCTCCGCCGTGCACCAGTTCGTCTCGCACGCGGTGCAGGCGGCGCTGGCGCAGACGCTGCGCGGAGCGCGGCCGCAGGCCGCCGCCGTGCGTTCGCTGGCCGAACTCGCCGCCGCGCGCGGCGCGTATGCGCCGGCGCCGTGGCAGGCGCCGCTTTCGGTCGCGCAGCCGGTGGCCGCCTACTTCGACTTTCTCGCGGCTGCGCCCGCCATGCCGGCCGCACCGGCAGCCGACGCCGAGCCGCAGCCGGCGCTGCCGCCGCTCGGCTTCGCGATCGCGCAACTGGCCGGCATCTACGTGCTCGCGCACAACAACGCCGGGCTGGTGATCGTCGACATGCACGCGGCGCACGAGCGCATCGTCTACGAGAAGCTCAAGCGCCAGCTCGATGCGCAGGCGATCCCGCAGCAGCGCCTGCTGATCCCGCAGGTGTTCGCCGCCGACGCGACCGATGTCGCCACCGCCGAGGAGCACGCGGACACGCTGGCGCGCATCGGGCTGGATCTGGCGCCGGCGTCGCCCACGCAGCTCGTGCTGCGCGCGCTGCCGGCGCTGCTGGCCGCCGCCGACGGCGCCGCGCTCGCGCGCGCGGTGCTGCGCGAACTGCGCGAGTTCGGCGGCGCGCGCGTGCTCACCGAGCACCGCAATGAACTGCTCGCCACGCTTGCCTGCCGCGCCGCGGTGCGCGCCAACCGCCGGCTCACGCTCGACGAGATGAACGCGCTGCTGCGCGAGATGGAAGCCACCGAGCGCGCCGACCAGTGCAACCACGGCCGCCCGACCTGGGTGCAGGTTTCGATCGCCGACCTCGACAAGCTGTTCCTGCGGGGACGCTGAGCGGCTGATGACCGCCTCCGGCGCTCGCCTGGCTGCCGCGGGCATGACCGCCGGCACCGTGATCTGGCTGGTCGCGGGCCTGTCGATGCTGCAGCCGCTCGGCACCGACCTGTACCTGCCGACGCTGCCCGGCATCGCCGCCGCCTTCGACGCGCCGGTGGCCACCGTGCAGTGGACGCTGTCGATCTTCGTGGCCGCCTTCGGCACCTGGCAGCTCGTCGCCGGCCCGCTCGCCGACCGCTTCGGCCGCCGGCCGGTGATCCTGACCGGGATCGTCGTCTACGGCGTGGCGAGCGTGATCTGCCTGCTCGCGCCGACAATCGAGGTGCTGATCGCCGGCCGCCTGCTGCAGGCGGTCGGCGCCTGCAGCGCGCTGGTCGGTGCGCGCGCGCTGGTGCGCGATCTGTTTCCGCCGACCGAAGGCGCGCAGACGTTCGCGGCTGCGGCCACGATCATGAGCATCGCTCCGCTCGCCGGTCCGATCCTCGGCGCGGTTCTGTTCGAGATCTTCGGCTGGCGCTCGGCCTTCGCCGCGCTCGCCGTCTTCGCGCTGGTGCTGGCGGCGACCGCCGCCATGCGCCTGCGCGAGACGCTCGTTCGGCGCAATCCAGCCGCGCTCGCGCCGGGGCCGATGCTGCGCACCTACGCCGACGCCTTGCGCTCGCCCACCTTCCGCGCCTACGCGGCCGCCGGCGCCTCGACCTACGCGGCGCTGTTCGCCTTCATCTCCGGCTCGTCGTTCGTGCTGATCGGCGTGCTCGGGCTGTCGGTCACCGCCTACGCGGTCTCGTTCAGCACGATGGTCGCCGGCTTCCTGGTCGGCACGCTGTGGTGCCGGCACCTGGTCGGCCGGCGCGGCCTGCAGCGCACGCTGGTGCGCGGCGCCGTCGTGCAGGCGCTGGCCGCCGGCACGATGGCGCTGCTGGCGCTCGCCGGCGTGCAGCACGCGCTGGCGATCGTGCTGCCGATGTTCTTCGTCGGCGTCTCGCACGCGCTGGTGCAGATGCCCGCGCACAGCGGCGCCGTGGCGCCGTTCCCGCACGCCGCCGGCGCCGCCGCCGCGCTGATGGGCTTCCTGATGATGGGCGTGGCCACCGCGGTGGGCGCGTGGATCGGCGCCAGCCACGACGGCACCGTGTACCCGCTGACGCTGACCATCGCCGGCTTCGGGTGCATCACGCTGCTGATCGCGGTCACGCTGGTGCGCCGGGACGGCGACGTGAGCCAGCATGGATGAGCCGACGCGCGAGCGCACGCGCGCCGTCGACGCCGTGCTGCTGCTCGGTCCGACCGCGTGCGGCAAGAGCGCGCTGGCCATGCAGCTTGCGCGCGAAATCCCGCTCGAGATCGTGTCGATCGACAGCGCGCAGGTCTACCGCGGCCTGGACATCGGCACCGCCAAGCCCAGCGCGGCCGAGCGCGCCGAAGTGCCGCACCACCTGATCGACCTGCGCGACCCGTCCGAGCCCTACTCGGCCGCCGACTTCGTGCGCGACGCGGTGCGCGTGATCGGCGAGATCAACGCGCGCGGCAAACTGCCGCTGGTGGTCGGCGGCACGATGCTCTACGCGAAGGCGCTGCGCGAAGGACTCAGCAGCCTGCCGTCCGCCGACCCCGAGGTGCGCGCCCGGATCGAGGCCCGTGCGAAGGAGGCGGGCTGGCCAGCGCTGCACGCGGAACTCGCGCGGCTCGACCCCGCAACCGCCGCCCGCCTGCCGCCCAACGACAGCCAGCGCATCCAGCGCGCGCTCGAAGTGGTCGAGCTGACTGGACTGCCGCTGTCGCAGTTGCAGAGCGCGCCGCAGAGGGAACGAAACCGCGCTCCGCTACGGTTTTCGACGATCGCGTTGCTGCCCGAGGATCGCGCCGAGCTGCACCGTCGGATCGAGCAGCGTTTCGACGCGATGCTCGCCGCCGGCTTCCTCGACGAAGTGCGCGCGCTGATGGCCCGCGGTGACCTGAACCCCGACCTGCCCGCGCTGCGCAGCGTCGGCTACCGGCAGGCGTGGAGGCACCTGCTGGGCGAGACGACGTTCACGGAATTCCGGGCAGCGGGAATTGCGGCGACTAGGCAGTTGGCGAAGCGGCAGATGACGTGGTTGCGAGCGTTCCGTAGCGAGCCGCCGATCGACCCGCTCGCAGTGCAACGGCAGGAAGCAGTTGCCCGTCGACTTCTCCAAACTATGGGCGAGGTGCAACGCTTCTAGCGCATACCAAACTCGTTGAGCATTGATGGTGACGACCCCAACGGCCGCGGTCCCTCTCCCGGGGGGAGAGGAAGAAAAGCCCCTCGCCCTTCGGGAGAGGGGTTGGGGTGAGGGATGAACGGTATTGCGGCACCGCCGTACGTGACGCAGTAGGACCAAGGTCCGCCGCGAGTTTCGCATCCGGCAAGCGCCAGGCCAGTCGCCGCCGCGGAGTGCCCTGGCTTGTCGCAATCGAAGAAGGGCGCCCGACAATCTCCTGGGGTGCCTCAGCTATGCCCTCTTGTGGCGTCGAAATGCACCGCCTGCGACGGCGAATCCGCACGAAACATCCCCTAAAGCCTGCTTCGCATCAGCCGAAAACCGAGTTGGCAACGCCATTTGCCGAAGCGGCTCCGCTCACAAGGATCGGCTTCCGGTCACGCGTATCGATTCGCGCAGCTATGAGGACCTCAATGACAGTCATTTACTACATCAGGTCCGACAAGGAGAAGCGTGGTCCGTTCGACCTCTCGGCGCTGAAACAACTCCGGGCTGCAGGTTTGATCGATGATCAGACGCTCGTGTGTGGCGCAGACGAAACGTCCTGGGCGCCGTACTCGAGCTTGCCCTTCGACCTTCCCGAGAACGGGGAAACCGCGGAGAGCCACGCCGCACCGCCGCGAGTCGGCGACATCACTGCGCAGGCAGTGATCGGAGCGCTGGTCTCGGGCGATGCAGACAACAGTCTAGCCAGCCGCGTAGCCTCTTCCACCCCGTCGAAAAAGGAAGTAATCGCGGCGCTGAGCATAGCGCTTGTGCTCATCGGACTTGCGTGTGTGTATCTGCTAGCCCCAAGAGTCGAAATGGCTTTGAACGCAAGATCGTCGTATTCCGCTCCCTCAACAGCGCAACAGGCATCGGCCGCTACATCGGAGGTGATGGCTGTCCGCAAGTTGGCGGGTCCAGTTGTTCCCGCAGGGACGACCATCTGCGTTGATCAACGCTCCGTCATGCGCTACGTAGCCATGCGCGGCGTGATGCAGGCGCAAGGAACATGGCGAGATATCGACGGATGTGAGGTTCTTGGATCAGATGCTCAGGTTCGCGTCTTGAGGACATTCACCTCGGGGCCTTTCGATCTCGCGCTCGTCGGGAATACCGGTGGATCAGTCTGGGTCGCCGCCGATGAACTCCGCCATTGAGTCTGAGTTGCAATCATTGGGCTCCCGAGCCACGCATGAGCAGAGAGCGACGGCTTCACCAGAAACTGTGTGCGCCAAGGCTACAACTCTGCCCGACGGACAGCCGAACCTACTGGACATGGAGTTGAACCGCATGATCTCCTCGAACCTTCCGAGTAAGCCTAGTCTGCACTCGATCATGGTGTTCGCGGTCCTCGCGGCGGCCCACGAACCAAGTCGAGCAGACGACGCTCGGACTGCCTACGATCGGATGGCGCGGGGCGACTGTTCCGTCCTCGCGGAAGTCACCAAAGCAGCAGCGGCTGGAAGCGCAAGGTTCGAGAGCGCCCTCGGGGCTGCGCATCTAAATGGCTTCTGCGTCGCCAAGGACACGCAACGTGCGTATCGTTTGGTCAGCAGCGCCGCCATTAAGGGCGATGTCTCCGCCGTAAACGGCTTGGGCTTCTTCTACGAGAGAGGGATCTCTGTTCCGAAGGACGAGCGTCTCGCCGTGG
>JBBIST010000132.1:2714-5623 GCA_037441125.1 Burkholderiales bacterium | reverse complement strand
ACTGGCGGCAGCGCAACGCCGCGGCCTGCGCCTGGCGCTGCGCGTGACCGATGCCGGCTGGCCGCCGGCCGAGCGGCTGGCCGCCTTCCAGTACGTGGTCGGGCCGGCTACCGCTGGCCGCCGGCCGAACGCGATCGCCTGGCTCGCCACCGGCGCCGACACGCGCGCGGCGATGCAATCGGCGCTCGCCGCAGGTGCCAGCGGCGTGGTCGGCGGGCCGCTCGAGGCGCCCGCCGGCGGCGAACTGCGGCCGCAGCAGCGCGCGCTGCTGAACCTGATTCGGCTCGTGCAAAGCGACGCCGACTGCGCCGACCTCGAGCGCGAGTTCAAGCGCGACCCGCTGCTCGCCTACATGCTGCTCACGCTCGCCAACAGCCCGGCGTTCATGCGCGCGCAGCCGATCGCCTCGCTCGGGCACGCGATCCAGTTGCTCGGCTACCAGCGGCTGGTGAAGTGGCTGGTGCTGCTGCTGGTGATCGCCTCCAAGGAGGCCCGCGCCCTGCCGGCGATCTATCGCGCCGTGCTGCGCGGCCTGCTGCTGGAAAACTGCGCCGCCGCCGCCGGCGCCGCGCCGACCGTGCGCGACGAGTGCTTCGTGGTCGGCGCCTTCTCGCTGCTCGACCGCATCACCGGCCTGGCGCTGCCGCAACTGATCTCGCAGGTACCGCTGCCGGCGGCGGTCGGCGCCGCGCTCAGCGGCGACGGCGGCCCCTATTCCGACTGGCTGGCACTGGCCTGCGCGCTGGAAGACGACGGCGACGACGCCGACCGCGCGCGCCTCGCCGCGCTGGCGGCGGCGCACGGGCTCGGCTGCGGCGCGATCAACGCCGCGCTGCTGCGCGCGCTCGCCGCCAACGATGCGTTGCAGACCCTGGTCTGAGCCGCGCCGGCGAACGACCGGGGCAGCGCCTGAGCTGAAGCCACACAGCCGAGTTCGACGGCGCTCGGCGCGCGGTCTGACAGCCAGTGCTACCGGACCTCGATCCGCGCCGCCAGCGCCTGCAACTGCACCAGCGGCGGGTTCTTGCGCGGCCAGACGAGCTCGACGCCGTCGCCCGCGTGCCGCGGCAGCACGTGCAGATGGACATGCGGCACCGTCTGCCAGCCGGCGGGCTTGTTCGCCTGCAGGACGGTGATGCCTTCGGGACTGAAGGCGCGATCGATGGCGCGCGCCACGCGCGCCGCGGTCCGAAACAGCGCCGCAGCGAGCTCGTCGTCGAGATCGAGGATCGTCTCGAGCTGCTGCTTGGTGGCCACGATCACGTGGCCCGGATTGACCTGGCCCGCGTCCATGAAGGCGATCGTGTGCTCGTCTTCGTAGACCTTCGCGGCCGGGATCTCGCCGTTGACGATTCTCGTGAAAACGGAAGGCGGCATCTTTGCTCCTCAGCGATCGGACTCGTACGGCGGCAGCGTGGTCAGCCGCGGATCGTCGACCGGCGCGCCGACCGTGAAGTGATACAGCGACTGAAACGTCTCGTCGCCGAAGCCCAGCGCCTGGTGCACGGCATCGTCGAAGTAGCAGCCGATGCCGGTGGCGCGCACGCCGTGCGCTTCGGCTTCGAGGTACAGCACCTGGCCGATCACGCCGGTCTCCCAGAACAGCCGCCGATAGAACGATGCACCGCGCCGTTGCAAGCTCGGTTCGAACTCGGCGCTCATGGCGAGCGCAAAGCAACCGTCGCCGGCAATGTCCTGATGGCAGCTCAGGTCGATGGCGGTGCGCCGGACGTCGCCTTCTTCGAGCAGAAACAGCGGCAACTCGGGCGGACCGACCCGGCGCCATGCGAAAGCCTCGTGCATCGCCGCCTCGAGTGCGTCTCGGCGCTGCGGCTCGCGCACCAGCACGTACAGGCCCGGTGCCAGACCGGCGACGCGATGCACGAACAGCGCCAGATCGATCGCCGGCGCCCAGGGCAGCGCATCCCACGGCGGCGAGCGCCGGCCGAGATCGCGGTCGGCGTTCGGCAGCGTACGCGCCAGCATCGAGTAGAGCGCGTCGGCTGCGATGCCAGTGGCGCCGTCGAACGCCAGCGCGCTGCGGCGCTGGTGGATCAACTGACCGGCGCTCGCCCCGCGCTCGCCCGCGCCGCCGCCGCCAGGCGAGAGCGGCGGCTCGAAGTCGACCGTGCGCGATGGCTCGGCGGCCTTCCTCGATGCGCGTTCGACTTCCTCGATGATCGGCCAGCGCACGGCATCGCCGCGGCTCAGTCGATTGGCACGACCCTGCCAGCGCCATCTCTGCGCGGCGCGCGCTGCGTCGGGCGCGAGCGCCAGCGGCAGCGCCGCTCCTGCCGGCCGATCGGGCCAGACGAGCGCCAGGCAATCGGGATGTTCACGCTCTGCGCCGGCGAAATCCTGCGCCCGGTCCAGCCCGAGCAGGGCCGCGATCGTGTCGTCCGCGCAGGCCTCGAGCAGCAACAGACGCCAGCCCAGGGCTTGCGCCGCCAGCCGCAGCGCGCCGAGCGCGTGGCCGACATCGTGCTGGCAGTAGCGAAACGCGCGTTCGCCGTACTTCCACGCCTCGCGCCAGTGCACCGAACTCAGACCGACGACGCAGGCTTGCGGTGGCCAGGGGGCGAGCAGCGCGGCGCAGTCCTCGGCCGGCAACGACGCGCGCAGCTCCAGCGCGTGCTCCTGCGCCGTGTAGTGATACAGCGCCGGCGCGTGCGCCAGGCCCGGCACGGCGCTGATCAGCAGGTAGCCCTCGGTCGGATGCAGATTGCCGCTCGACGGATTGGCGCGCAGCGCCCAGCGCGCGCCGCCCGCCTGCTTCCAGGCGGTGATCGCCAGCGAATACTCGAACAGGCGCGAGATGCTGCGGATGTCGACCGCCGCCGGCGCCACGGCGCCGGCGCGATACAGGCTGTCGTACGGCGGCGAACGTGGCTCGTCGTCGGGCGCCCCCC
>JBBIST010000132.1:0-2704 GCA_037441125.1 Burkholderiales bacterium | reverse complement strand
GCGGCTGGCGCGGCGAGCCTTCGAAACGCCGGAACGGATCGGGCTGGTTGGCCCAGTCGAGATAACCGAGCGAGCGCGCGTAGCGGCGCAAGCGGTGCTTCGTTTCGCGGTGGTAGCGCAGCACGGTGCGCAGAGCCTGCCCCGGACTCGATCCGGGGTCGCCAGCATCGATCATGGCTCGCCCCGCATCGGCCGAGCCGGCGCCGCCGCCAGCGCCGGGTGCGTCAGGTCGAAGCTGAGGCACACGCGCACCTCATCGCTCGCGTTCTCGGGCAGCCGGCGCGCGCCTAGGGCACGCCGATGCGAACGCGCACGCCGGTGGCCGCAGCGCAGTCGGCCGAGGCATCGTCGACGGTCTCGGCGAGCACCACGGTGGTGGCACTGACGCCGACCGCGATCGACTGGCGCAGGCTGCCGGCGAAGGGCACGGTGCGCGCGTTGCCACCACTGGCGTCGGTGAACCAGACCGCGGGGCCCGTGCCGTTGCGGATCGACTGCGTGCGCCAGAGCACGCGGCGCTGGCAGCCCTTGAACTGCGCCTCGCGCGCATCGAAGCGCACGCGCCGGGCGATCGCGGTCTCGGGGCCGGTCGGGTCGAGCCGCGCGCAGTCGCTATCGCCGCGCACCCGGCGCACGACGGTGGCCGCCTGCGACGGGTCGCTCACCAGCGTGCCGCTGGCGTCCAGCCCCGAGTAGCACAGGTCGATCGACGGCGCCGCCGCCGCCAGCCGATAGCGCGCCGGCGTGCGGTTGACGAGGCCCGGGTTGATGCGCGCCAGCTCGGCGCCGCCGGCGCTGCGCAGGGTGACGATCGCGTCCCAGCGCTCCTCGAGCGCCGTCGCCAGGTCCGAACTGCGGCCGGCGGCGACGAAGGCCTGCGGCCAGACCTGGTCGGCGGCGGTGGCGATGTGGCGGCCGGCGCCGACCTCGCCGGTGCGCGCCGGATCGGCGGCGGCGCTGCCGAAGTCGGCCATCACGCTGACGATCAGCCGGCCGACGTAGCCGGCCGGCTCGCCGCTGCCGCTGCAGTCGATCGCGTAGGTGATCGGGTGGCGCGCCTGGCCGAAGCCGTGCGCGCTGTGCACGTCGTGCGCGTAGGCGAGCAACTGCTGGCAGCGCAGGCCGAGGTCCTCGGCGTTGCCGGCGACCAGGCGCGCGCGCTGCACGCCGTTGGCGAGCGCAACCTTGTAGCTGTCGTGCAGGATCGCCTGCGGCGCGCCGCCGTACTCGGCCGCGTAGCCGAACGGCAGGCCGGTGTGGGCATTGTTCCACTCCGCCTCCTCGATCGCGCCATTGCCGTTGGCGTCCCACGCGAAGTGCCGCCGCAGTTCGTTCCACAGCGCCGAGTCGGCCGGATTGTCGCCGTGCTCGTGGCCGAAGAAGCAGACCTCGCCGGTGCGCTCGTCGATGTGCGTCGGCGCATGCCAGGTCGGATAGCGGCGGCCGTCGGGACCGACCACGAAGTAGCCGTCGTGCACCTCGCGCGAGCACTCGCGCGGGAAGCGCACGCTGTCCGACGACGGCGCCCAGCGGCCGAGCGAGCCACTCGCCGGCCGCGTCTGCGGCGCGTCCGCGACCTGCGCCGGGTCGCCCTGGCAGGAGACGACGGTCGAGCCGGTGAGCAGCGCCAGCGCGGTCAGGGCGGCGGCGCCGCGCAGGCGCAGGGTGGAACCGGCGCGGCGCGCGTGCATCTCACAGGCCCGCGGCGGCGGCGATGCGCGGCCCGATCCAGTCGGGGGCGGTGCGCATGCCGAGCAGCTTGTCGGCCAGCCGCTCGGCGGCGCGCAGGTTGGCGGCCAGATCGTAGCCCTGCGTGCAGGCCTCGAGCAGGACCGCGGCGGCGCGGTCGATGCCCGCCAGCGCACCGCCACGCTGCGCCGGCGCCGGCAGCCAGGCGCCGGCCGCGGCGCAGGCAAAGTCGACCATCTGCTCGAGCGCGCGGCCGAGCATCAGTTGCGCGCCGACCTGATCGACCGCCAGCAGCGCGCGCGCCTCGTACAGGTCGATCAGCGCCTGCACGCGCCGGCCGCTTTGCTCGGCGTCACTGGGCCGATAGCCGCGCGCGATCAGTTGCCGCGCATGCTCGACCAGCGCGCCGCCGCGCCCGAGCGGGTCGTGGGCGGCGGTGGCCGCTGCCAGCCAGCGCGCGGTGACCGGCCGGCCGAGCTGCGCCTCGTCGGCCAGATCGCGGCGCAGTTGCAGGTCGGTGTTGACGCTGAACTCGGCGAGCAGGCCGCCGAAGCGGCGCAGCGCGCGTTGCCGCCAGGGCGCGCCGTGCAGCACCAGCAGCGGCACGCGCGCCGGTGGCGGCTCGTTCAGCGGCACCGGTTGCCCGGGAATCGTCGCCACCGGTTCGGGCGCCGCCGGCACCTCGACCGCGCCGACCACGACTGCGTCGAGCGTGGTCAGGACAAAGGCCAGATCGAGCGCCGCGCGCAGGCCGGCGCTGAACTCGGCGGGTGCCGGCGGCAGTCGGTGCTGCGCCGGACGGGTCATCGCCGGCGCGCCCGCGCCGGCGGCGTGCCGCGCTCGAGCCCGGGCTCCTGCCACGTGCACCGACCCGCCCGATCTCTTGTCATGCCCGACCTCGTTGAACCTGGGCGAGGATAACGAAGGGCAAGGCCGCACGCGGCGCGCGACGGTCGAGCCGGCATCGCGCGCGCTTGTGATGCGCGCCGCCGTTCAGCGGGCGCGGCCGCCGGCG
>JBBIST010000131.1:0-5673 GCA_037441125.1 Burkholderiales bacterium | reverse complement strand
AGAGCATCTGATTTGTAATCAGGTGGTCGGGGGTTCGAGTCCCTCTGCCGGCACCATCGCCCACCCCGACTTGCCATGTCACTGGCCGCGCTCACCGGCGTCTGCGCGATCGCGCCGACGCCGTTTCATGCCGATGGCCGCATCGACGCGGCCTCGCTCGACCGTCTGATCGACTTCTACGGTGAAGCCGGCTGCGCCGGCATCACCGTGCTCGGCCAGCTCGGCGAAGCGCCGAAGCTCGACGCCGGCGAGGCGCTCGCCGTGGCCACACAGGCGATCCGGCGCACGCCGCTGCCGGTGATCGTCGGCGTCTCGGCGCCCGGCTTCGCGGCGATGCGAGCTCTGGCGCGCGCGGCGATGGACGCCGGCGCCGCCGGGGTGATGATCGCGCCGCCGAACACGCTGCGCAGCGATGACTCGATCGTCGCCTACTACCGCCAGGCGGCCGAGGCGATCGGCGCCGAGGTGCCGTTCGTGATCCAGGACTATCCGCTCGCCTTCAGCGTGCAGATGACGCCGGCGGTGATCCGCCGCATCGTCCAGGACAACGTCTCCTGCGCGATGCTCAAGCACGAGGACTGGCCGGGGCTGGAGAAGATCAGCACCCTGCGCGCCTTCGAACGCGACGGCAGCCTGCGCCGGATCTCGATCCTGTGCGGCAACGGCGGCCTGTTCCTCGACTTCGAGCTGGCGCGCGGCGCCGACGGCGCCATGACCGGCTACTGCTTTCCCGAGATGCTGGTCGAACTGGTGCGGCTGGCGGGCGCCGGCAGTCGCGAGCGCGCGCACGACCTCTTCGACGCCCACCTGCCGCTGCTGCGCTACGAGCAGCAACCGGGCGTCGGGCTGGCGGTGCGCAAGTACGTGCTGATGCGCCGCGGTCTGCTGGCAAGCGACGCCCAGCGCCAGCCGGCAGCGACGCTGAGCGCGACCGCGCGCGCCGAGGTCGACTGGCTGCTGGCCCGCCTGGCGCGGCGCGATGCGCGCGCTGCCGATCTGCCGACCGTATGAACGCGACCGACCCGCTGCCGCTCGATCCCGCGCAGGCCCTGGCGCTGCAAACCGTCACCACGGCGACGCTGACGACCGTGCTGCTGAAACACGGACTGCGCAACGTCTGGCTGCGCGGCGCGCTGCCGCTCGCGCCGGCGCAGCCGCGCGCGATCGGCCGCGCCTTCACGCTGCGTTTCGTGCCGGCACGCGAGGATCTCGCCACGCCCGAGTCCTGGAGTTCGCCCGTCTCGACCCGCGCCGCGATCGAGGCGATGCCGGCCGGCTCAATCGCCGTGGTCGACGCGATGGGTGTGACCGACGCCGGCATCTTCGGCGACATCCTGTGCGCGCGCATGCGCAAGCGCGAAGTGGCCGCCCTGGTCAGCGACGGCGTCGTGCGCGACGCCGCCGGTGTTCTCGCCACCGGCCTGCCGGTCTGGTGCCGCGGCGTGGCCGCGCCGCCGTCGGTCGCGGGCCTGACCTTCGTCGGCTGGCAGCAGCCGATCGGCTGCGGAGGCGCGGCGGTGTTCCCGAACGACGTGATCGTCGCCGATGGCGACGGCGCGGTGGTGATCCCGCAGGCGCTGCTCGACGCTGTGATTGCGGCCGCGGTCGAGCAGGAGCAGCTCGAAGCCTGGATCCTGCGCCAGGTCGAGTGCGGCGCGGCGCTGCCCGGGCTGTACCCGCCGGACGAAGCGACCCGCGCCCGCTACGCCCAGTGGCGGGCGCAGCGCGAGACCGACTGAGCGGCAGATCGCGCGCCCGGTGGCGGCGAGCGCCTCGCCCTTGCCGGCGGTCGCCTCAGGCGCGCCCTGCCGCCGGGTCGATCCCGCCCCAGCGCGGCGCCAGCGCGTGGGCGATGTCGAACAGATCGAGCACGCGCGCCAGCGTGTGGTCGACCATCTGCTCGATGCTCTGCGGCCGCTGGTAGAAGGCCGGCACCGGCGGGAAGACGATGCCGCCCATCAGCGTCACCGTCTCCATGTGGCGGATGTGGGCGAGGTTCAGCGGCGCCTCGCGCACTAGCAGCAGCACGCGCCGGCGCTCCTTGAGGCAGACGTCGGCGGCGCGCGTGATCAGGTTGTCGGCCAGACCGAGGGCGCAGCCGGCCAGCGTCTTCATCGAGCAGGGCGCGATCACCATACCGGCGACGGGAAACGAGCCGGAGGCGATGCTGGCGCCGAGGTCGTTGACGTTGTGCACGACGTCGGCCTCGCGCTCGATGTCGGCGCGCTTGAGCCCCAGTTCCTGATGGGCGTTGAGCACGGCCGCCGCCGACAGCAGCAGGTGCGTCTGCACGCCGCCGCCGGTGCGCAGGTGCTGCAGCAGGCGCACGCCGTAGACGGCGCCCGAGGCGCCGGTGATGGCGACGATCAGTCGCTTCATGCGGGCGGGCGGCGCCTATCGCCCGGCGCGACGGTGCTCAGACCGCCTCGGCCTTCTTCAGCAGCTCGGCCAGTTCGCCCGACTGGAACATCTCCAGCATGATGTCCGAGCCGCCGACGAACTCGCCCTTGACGTAGAGCTGCGGAATCGTCGGCCAGTTGGCGAATTCCTTGACGCCCTGGCGCAGGTCTTCGTCCTCGAGCACGTTGACCGTGACCAGGTTCTTGACGCCGCACTGCCTGAGCACCTGCACGGCGCGGCCCGAGAAGCCGCACTGCGGCATCTGCGCCGTGCCCTTCATGAACAGCACCACCGGGTGTTCGGTCACGGTCTTGCGGATGAATTCCTGAGCGTCCATGGCACGGGTCCCGTTACTTGACCGGGCCAAGTGTAGGAGGTGCGGCGCGGTGCGCGCAAACGGCCGCCGGGCCGACGGCGAACCCGGCGCACGCCAGGGTCAGCTGCTGTCGGCGCGCGTGCGGCCGCAGCTCACGCGCGGGTGGCGCTGCAGGTCGCGCCGGCAGGCGATGCGCTCGAAGCCGGCGGCCGCGAACAGGGCCGCGACCGCGCCGGCCTGGTCGTAGCCGTGCTCGACCGCCAGCCAGCCGCCGGGGCGCAGATGCGCCGGTGCGCCGGCGACGATGCGGCGCAGATCGTCGAGGCCGTCGGCGCCGGAGACCAGCGCCGCGGCCGGCTCGAACGCGAGATCGGCCAAGTGCGGGTCGCCGGCAGGCACGTAGGGCGGATTGGCGACGATCAGGTCGAAGCGGCCGTCGACGCGGCCGAACCAGTCGCCCTCGATCCAGCGCAGCGTCGCGCCCAGCGCCAGCGCGTTGGCGCGCGCCAGCGCCAGCGCCTCGGGCGAACGCTCGACCGCGGTCACGCGCGCGGCACTGCGCTGCAGCGCCAGCGTGATCGCGACGCAGCCGCAGCCGGCGCCGAGCTCGAGCACGGCCGGCTCACTCAACGCCGCGATCGATTCGAGGCCGACCTCGACCAGCAGTTCGGTCTCCGGCCGCGGGATCAGGACCGCCGGCGTGACCGCAAAGCGGCGGCCGTAGAACTCGCGCTGGCCGAGCAGATAGGCGAGCGGCTCGCCGCCGCGCCGGCGTTCGGCGAGCGCCGCGAAGTCCCGGGCGCGGCCGGCGGCGACCGCGCGCTGCGGGTGCGCGACGAGCTGCTCGCGGCCGGTACCGAGCAGGTGCGCGAGCAGCGCCAGCGCCTCGGCGCGCGGCAGGCCGCAGGCGCGCAGCAGATGCGCGACCGTGGTCACGGCGCGCGCGGGCCGAGCATGTCCTGCGGCCGCACCCAGCGGTCGAAGTCCTCGGCGCTGACCCAGCCGCTGGCGAGCGCCGCCTCGCGCAGCGTGCCGCCGCTTGCGTGCGCGGCGCGGGCGATGGCGGCGGCGCGCTCGTAGCCGATGTGCGGCACCAGTGCCGTGACCAGCATCAGCGAGCGGTGCAGCAGCTCGTCGATGCGCTCGCGCTTGGCCTCGATGCCGCGCGCGCAGTGGCGCTCGAAGCCGGCGCAGCCGTCGGCCAGCAGGCGCAGGCTCTGCAGCACGTTGTGGGCGATCAGCGGCTGGCAGGTGTTCAGCTCGAACTGGCCGCCGGCGCCGCCGACGTTGACCGCGACGTCGTTGCCAAACACCTGCGCCGCGACCATCGCCAGCATCTCGCACTGCGTCGGGTTGACCTTGCCCGGCATGATCGACGAGCCCGGCTCGTTCTCGGGCAGGGCGAGCTCGCCCAGTCCGGCGCGTGGACCGCTGGCGAGCCAGCGCAGATCGTTGGCGATCTTGGCCAGCGCCGCCGCCAGCGTCTTGAGCGCGCCGTGCAGCGCCAGCAGCGGCTCGTGGCCGGCAAGGGCCGCGAACTTGTTTCCGGCGCTGACGAAGGCGAGCCCGGTGTCGGCCGCCAGACGCGCGGCGACCCGCGCGCCGAACTGCGGATGGGTGTTCAGGCCGGTGCCGACCGCGCTGCCGCCGATCGCCAGCTCCAGCACGGCCGGCTGCGCGGCGACGATCGCCGCGCCTGCGCGCTCGAGCTGCGCGACGTAGCCGGAGAACTGCTGGCCGAGCGTGAGCGGCGTGGCATCCTGCAGATGCGTGCGGCCGATGCGCACGATGCCGGCGAAGGCCTCGGCCTTGGCCGCGAGTGTCTGCCGCAGCGCGCGCAGCGCCGGGCGCAGGTCGCGCTCGAGCGCCAGTGCCGCGGCGACGTGGATCGCGGTCGGCACGACGTCGTTGGACGACTGGCCGAGGTTGACCTGATCGTGGGCGTGCACCAGGCGTGTCTGGCCGCGCGCGCCGCCGAGCAGCTCCGAGGCGCGGTTGGCGAGCACCTCGTTGACGTTCATGTGCGTCTGCGTGCCGCTGCCGGTCTGCCACAACGACAGCGGAAACTCGCCGCCGTGAGCGCCGGCGATCACTTAGTCGGCGGCGGCCGCGATCGCCGCCGCCACCGGCGGCGCCAGCAGACCGAGGTCGCCATTGACGCGCGCGGCCGCGCCTTTGACGCGCGCCAGCGCCGCGATCAGCGCCCGCGGCCAGGTCTCGGTCGAGACCGCGAAGTACTGCAGCGAGCGCTGCGTCTGCGCGCCCCACAGCCGGTCGGCGGGCACCGCGATCGGCCCGAAGCTGTCGCGCTCGATGCGCGTCGCCTGCTCCTGCGTGCCGCCGGCGCTGCGCGCCGCGTTCGCGGCCGCAGCGGCGGCCGGTTCCGGTTCAGTGCTCATCGCTCGCTCCTCGCGACGGCGCGAGCGCTGCCTGGCGCGTGCGCCCCGGGCGCCGCGCTTGGCCGCCGCTCAACCCTCGGCCAGCGCCGCCAGTTGCTCGGCCTGGTGCTCGGCCGTGAGCGCCTGCGTCAGCTCATTGATGTCGCCGTCCATGATCTGGTCGATCTTGTACAGGGTCAGGTTGATCCGGTGGTCGGTGACGCGGCCCTGCGGGAAGTTGTAGGTGCGGATGCGCTCGCTGCGGTCGCCCGAGCCGACCAGGCTCTTGCGCGTGCTCGCCTCCTTCCTCTGCTGCTCCTGCACCTGCTTGTCCTTGATGCGCGCGGCCAGGATCTTGAGCGCGCGTTCCTTGTTCTTGTGCTGGGAACGGTCGTCCTGGCACTCGACCACGAGGCCGGTCGGCAGGTGCGTGATGCGCACCGCGCTTTCGGTCTTGTTGACGTGCTGGCCGCCGGCGCCGCTGGCACGGAAGACGTCGATGCGGATCTCGCTCGGGTCGATTCTCACGTCGTCGATCTCGTCGGCCTCGGGCAGCACCGCCACCGTGCAGGCGCTGGT
>JBBIST010000130.1:0-5785 GCA_037441125.1 Burkholderiales bacterium | reverse complement strand
TGTTCTACAAGCTGCGCTGCGAGCCGGCGCCGCTGCTGCTCGGCTTCATCCTCGGGCCGATGATGGAAGAACATCTGCGCCGGGCGATGCTGCTGTCGCGCGGCGATCCGACCGTGTTTTTCACCCGGCCGCTGTCGCTCACCCTGCTGCTGATGGCGGTCGCGCTGCTGGTGATCGTGGCGCTGCCGGCGATTCGCAACACGCGCAAGGTCGCGTTCAAGGAAGCCGACTGAGCAGTTGATCCCGGTCCGAGCGGGCGCCGGGGCGCACGGCCGGACCGCAGGCCAGGGCGCATCAGTGGCGGCGCAACTCGGCGCCGAGCGCGGCCAAGGCCGTCGCCGGCGTCGGCGCAGTCACGGTCACGCGTTCCATCGTCACCACCTCGACACCCTGGCCGAGGCGTCCAACGTGCAGGCTCTGGGCGAGGATCACGACCACGCTCGCGGTCGCGGCGGCGGCCAGCAGGGCGCCGAACAAGCGCACGCCGAGGTGCGGAACGAGGATGGCGGCGGTTTTCATGATCGTCCTCTGCGGTGATCCGGATCGACCCGTTGCGACCCGATGCACGCACTGTAGGAAGGCGACCGATCCGGAGCGAGGCGATTGCGACGGACTGCGCCGCCCGCGCGGGCCGGCGACGCCGGCCCCGGTTGCCGCCGGACACCACCGCCGACCGTTGACTCCGCCTGACGGTCGTTTCGTCGCCGCTATCGGCGCTTCATCGGTCCGCCGCGTGCCGGCGGCGGCGGCGCCGGCCGGCGCGAGCGCGTGCGACGAACGGTTTGCGACCGCGACTCGGCGCGCGGCCGACTTGGCCACCGGCGCGCGGCGCCGCGCCGCTGCCGGTCGCGCCGCCACCGGTCAGAGTAGCTTTGCCGCCGATGCAATGTGGGCGCCGCTAGGATGGTTTCTTTGACCGGGGAACGCGATGCACGACTGGCACAACCCCTATCCGACCACGCGCACGCCGGTGTTCGCCCGCAACGTCGTTGCCACCAGCCAGCCGCTGGCGGCGCAGGCGGGGCTGCGCATCCTGCAGGCCGGCGGCAACGCAGTCGACGCCGCGATCGCCGCCGCGGCGACGATCGCCCTGGTCGAGCCCTGCTCGAACGGACTGGGTTCGGACAACTTCGCCATCGTCTGGGACGGCCGGCGACTGCACGGCATGAACGCGAGCGGCATCGCGCCCGCCACCTGGTCGCTCGATTACTTCCGCCGCCGCTACGGCGACGATCTCGCCGCCGCGCGGCCGCTGCGCGGCTGGGACACGGTGACCGTGCCGGGCGCGGTCGCCGGCTGGGCGTTACTGCACGGGCGCCTCGGCCACCTGCCCTTCGCCGACCTGATGCAGCCGGCGATCGAGTACGCCGAGCGCGGCTTCGCAGTCAGCCCGATCGTGCAGGACAAGTGGCGCAAGGCGCAGCCGTTGCTGCAGGACCAGCCCGGCTTCGCCGAGCATTTCCTGCCGCGCGGGCGTGCGCCACACGTCGGCGAGCACTTCACGCTGGCCGGCGCCGCGCGCACGCTCAAGCGGATCGCCGCCACGCGCGGCGAAGACTTCTATCGCGGCGAGATCGCCGAGGCCATCGCCGCGTATGCGCGCGCCACCGGCGGCACGGTGACCGGCACGGACTTCGACGCCTGCTGGCAGTTCGTGCAGCGCTCAGGCTGGGTCGGCACCCTGTCGCAGGAGGTCGCCGCCCGCGACGGCCAGATCTACACGCTGCATGAGATCCCGCCCAACGGCCAAGGCATCGCCGCGCTGGCCTGCCTCGGCATCCTCGCGCACACGCGCCTTGCCGACTGCGCGGTCGACTCGGCCGACTGGCAGCACCTGATGATCGAGGCGATGAAGCTCGCCTTCGCCGACACCTACGAGCACGTCTCCGACCCGCGCACGATGCGCATCGAGCCGGCGCGACTGCTCGATGCGACCTACCTGTGGGAGCGCGCGCAGTCGATCGACATGAAGCGCGCCCGGGCGCCCGCCGCCGGCACGCCGCCGCGCGGCGGCACGATCTATCTGGCCGCCGCCGACCGCAACGGCATGATGGTGTCGCTGATCCAGTCCAACTACATGGGCTTCGGCTCGGGCATCGTCGTGCCCGGCTACGGCATCTCGCTGCACAACCGCGGCCACGCCTTCAGCTTCGACGAGGCCAGCCCGAACCTGGTGCGGCCGGGCCTGCGGCCGTTTCACACGATCATCCCGGCGTTCCTGATGAAGGGCAGCGGCGAGGCGCAGGTGCCGCAAATGAGTTTCGGCGTGATGGGCGGCAACATGCAGCCGCAGGGCCATGTGCAGACGCTGGCGCGCATGCTGCTCGCCGGCCAACAGCCGCAGGCGGCCTGCGACGCGCCGCGCTGGAAGGTCATGCAGGCGCTCGACCTCGAGGTCGAGAGCACGATGCCGGCGGCAGTGGTGCAGGAGCTTGCCGCGCGTGGCCACCGCATCAGCCGCGCCGCCGACAGCTACATGGACTTCGGCTCCGGCCAGTTCATCTGGCGGCTCGGTGACCCGGCCACCGACGGCTACGTCGCCGCCAGCGACTCGCGCCGCGACGGCCATGCCGCCGGCTATTGATCCGCGGCAGCCGCGCGCCAAGCCGCGGTCGCACGCCCCCTCCCAGCCCCCGGCTCTCGAACTCAGACCGCAGCCGGCCGCAGAGTCACCGGCTCGCCGGGCGCGCCGGCGAACACCTGCTGCCACAGCGCACGCACCGCTTCGCCCTCGCTCGCCACCTCGGCCGGCTCGACGCGCGCAAAGGCGGCGCCGTTCAGGCGCAGCCGATGCTGCAGCTTGCGATAGCGGCGGTAGGCATCGGCGCAGCGCTGCGCCAGCGCGGCATCGATCAGCCCCTCCTCGGCGGCGATGCGCAGCAGGGCGATGTTGCCGAGATTGCCGAGCAGCCGCGGGTGCCGGTGCGCGTGCGCGAGCACCAGGGTCTGGACGATGAACTCGATGTCGACCATGCCGCCGGCGTCGTGCTTGAGGTCGAACTGGGCCGAGCGGTTCGGGTGGCCGTCGTGCATCTTGCGCCGCATCGCCAGCACGTCGGCGGCGAGCGCCACCGGCTCGCGCGCACGTGCCAGCACCTCGTTGCGCAGCCGCTCGAAGCGCTCGCCCAGGCGCGCGTCGCCGCAGCAGTAGCGGGCGCGGGTCAGTGCCTGATGCTCCCAGGTCCAGGCGCCGCCGCCGCCCTCGTTGCGCTGGTAGCGCTCGAAGGCCTCGAGCGACGACACCAGTAGCCCGGCATTGCCGTTCGGGCGCAGCCGCAGGTCGATCTCGAACAGCACGCCGCTCGAGGTCTGCGCCGTCAGCCAGTGCGCCAGGCGACGGCCGAGCAGGGCGTAGATCTCGGGCGCATCGGGATGCGGATCGTCGAACAGGAAGATCAGGTCGAGGTCCGAGGCGTAGCCCAGTTCCTTGCCGCCGAGCTTGCCGTAGCCGATCACCGCGAACGCCGGCTGCGGCCGGTGCCGGCGCGACAGGCTGGCCCACGCGCACTCGAGCGCCAGGCCGACCGCCTGGTCGGCCAGCAGCGACAGGTGATCGGCGAGCCACTCGACGGTCAGCCGGCCGTCGAGGTCGGCCAGCAGCAGGCGGAACAGTTGCGCGTGGTGCGCATCGCGCAGCAGGTTCATCTGGCTCTCGCGGTCGTCGCCGCAGGCGGCCAGTTGCGCGCGCGTCTCGGCGCCCCAGGCAATCCAGTGCGCCAGTTCGAGCTCGCTCGCGCCGGCGCGCTCGTCGAGCAGTTCGTCGAGCAGGATCGGGTGGCGCACCAGGAAGTCGGTCGCCCAGCGGCTCGCCGCCAGCAGCCGCAGCACGCGCGCGCACGCCGGCGGGTACTGGTTGAGCAGCGCGATGTAGGTGCTGCGGCCGGCAATCACGTCCAGCAGTTGCGCGAAGCGCGCCAGCACCTCGTCCGGGCCGACGTCGTGCGCGGCGCCGTCGGCCTGCGCCGCGGCGGCGATGGTCTCGACCGCACGCGCCAGCAGGCGATCGATCGCGGCGCGCGTCGACTCGCTCGCCGCCAGCACGCGGCGCGAGGCGAGCAGCGCGCGCAGCCGCTCGGCCGCCTGCACCGGCTCGCGGTAGCCGAGCGCGGCCAGGCGCGCGGCCGCGGCCTCGTCGCCGGCGCCGGTCTCGGGCAGGGTCACCGCGCCGGGGGCGTCGCCGGCGGCGGCCGGCGGCAGGAACACGGCATCGAAGGTAGCGGCGACGAAACCGCGTTCGCCGTCGCAGCGCGCCAGCAGCGACGCGTCATCGGTTGCCAGCAGTGCCGCCACGCGCGCCCGCTCCTCGTCGCTCGCCGGCACGAGGTGCGTCTGCGCATCGTCGACGTACTGCAGCGCGTGCTCGAGCCGGCGCAGGAACCGGTAGCCCTCGGCCAGGCGGGTGCAGCGTTCCGGCGCCAGCAGGTTCAACTGCGCCAGGGTGGCCAGGGTGTCGAGCGTGCGCCGGCCGCGCAGTCGCGCCTCGCGCCCACCGCGCATCACCTGGAAGGTCTGGGCGATGAACTCGATTTCGCGGATGCCGCCGCGGCCGAGCTTGATGTTGTCTTCATGGCTGCGGTGGCCGCCGGCGCCGCGCGCGCTTTTCTTCTGGGTTTCGGCGCGGATCATCTCGTGCAGGCCGCGCAGCGCCGCGATGGCGTTGAAGTCCAAATACTTGCGATAGACGAACGGCGCCACGGTCGCCTCGTGCGACCTGACCTGGGCCGCGAACTGGCCGGCGTCGGCGAACACCGGTGCCGAGATCACGCGCCCCTTGAGCCAGGCGAAGCGCTCCCACTCACGTCCCTGGCGGAAGAAGTATTCCTCGAGCATCGCGTCCGACACGACGATCGGCCCGGCATCGCCGTTGGGCCGCAGGCGCAGGTCGACGCGGAACACGAAGCCGTCGGCGGTGACCTCCGACAGCGCCGCCGTCAGCCGGCGCGCCAGGCGCTCGAAGAACTCGTGGTTCGACAGCGGCCGGCGCGCCTCGCCGTAGGCGCCGGCGGCTCGCGTCTGGCCGCCGCTGTCGTAGACGTAGACCAGGTCGAGATCGGAGGAGACGTTCAGTTCGCCGCCGCCGCCCTTGCCCATCGCCACCACCAGCAGGTCCTGCGGCGCGCCGTCGTCGCCGCAGGGCACACCGTGCACGAGCGCCAGTTCGTGCCCGTGCACGGCGAGCAGCCGCTGCACCGCCAGTTCGGCGAGCGCGGTCATCGTGCCGGTGACCTCCTCCAGGGAAGCAACGCCGGCCACGTCGCGCACGATCGTTCCCAGCAGCGCGCGCCGGCGCAGCAGCCGCAGCGCGCGCGCCAGCGACAACGCCTGATCGGAGCCATCGGGAACGGGCCCCAGTTCGGCCGCCAGGCGCTCGGGCGTCCAGGCAGCGGTGCCAAGATCGACCAGGAGAGCCAGTTGCGCCCGCGGCTCGGCCGCCAGCAGCGCCGCCGCCCTGGCGACGTAACGGCTTGCCGACAGAGCGCGGCGGGCGCCTTCTTCGAGCGGCTCGCGCCCCCCCGCCGGCGCTGCGACGGCGCTCTCAGCCACGGAGCGCCGCTCGGTCGGAGCCGTGATAGCCTGACCGCGCCTGCACCCGCGGCTGATGGCTGCAAAGGGTCGGGTGGCGCGCGGGGCCGGCGGTTCGGGTCATCGAGCGATTGTACGAAGCGGCGCCGGGCGCCACGGATCGCCCGTGACGCAGGCGCCGCACAGCGCGCTCGCGTCGGCCGCCCGAGGGGAAGTGTTCAGAATTCTGTGTGCTTGGCGGGTTGAAGATTCTTTCTCAATC
>JBBIST010000129.1:0-5962 GCA_037441125.1 Burkholderiales bacterium | reverse complement strand
GCAACCCGGACCGGCTGTACCAGCAGAACCACTGCGGCATCTACCGGCTCGACCGGCCGTCGACCACCTGGACCCGGATCGGCAAGAGCATGCCGAAGAAGGTCGGCGACATAGGCTTCAACATGACCGTGCACCCGCGCGATGCCGACACTTGCTGGGTGCTGCCGATGGACGGCCAGACGGTGTGGCCGCGCACCAGCCCAGAAGGCAAGCCCGCGGTCTACGTGACGCGCAACGGCGGCAAGACCTGGCAGCGGCAGGACAACGGCTTTCCCAGCGAGCAGGCCTGGTGGACGGTCAAGCGCCAGGCGATGAGCGCCGATGCCCGCGACCCGGTGGGGCTGTACTTCGGCAGCACGCAGGGCGAGCTGTGGGCCAGCCGCGACGAGGGCGCGAGCTGGCGCTGCATCGTGCGCCATCTGCCCGAGATCTACGCGGTCGAGGCGGCCGAACTCGCCTGAGGCGGCGATGCGGGTGCTGATCCCGAGTCCGCTGCGCTCGTACACGCGCGACGCCTGGGTGCAGGCGCAAGGCGCCACCGTGGGCGAGGTGCTCGATGACCTGGAGCGCCGCTATCCGGGCATCCGCTTCCGCATGATCGACGAGCAGGAGCGGATGCGCCGCCACCTGCGCTTCTTCGTCAACGAGCGCCAGACCTTCGACCTCGCGCAGCCGATCGCCGAGAGCGACGAGCTGTTGATCGTGCAGGCGTTGAGCGGCGGCTGAGTGCGCTTGCGCGCGCCGCCCCGGCGCCGCGGCAGTCCGGGGCGGCCGCGAATCGTGCCTGCCGCGTGTCGATTTCGCCGCGGCCGGTTCGACGTAGCGGCAGGCAGGCGTCATGGCGCCGCGCCGAGCCCGAACTTCAGGAGGACTGCGATGCGCGTGATGGTGATGGTCAAGGCGACGAAGGAGTCCGAGGCCGGCGTGATGCCGGGCGAGGAGCTGCTGGCGGCGATGGGCCGCTACAACGACGAACTGGTCAAGGCCGGCGTGATGCTGGCCGGCGAGGGACTGCATCCGAGCGCGAAGGGCAAGCGCGTGCGCTTTGCCGGCAGCACGCGCACGGTGATCGACGGCCCATTTGCCGAGACCAAGGAACTCGTCGCCGGCTTCTGGCTGTGGCAGGTCAGGTCGATGGAAGAGGCGGTGCAGTGGGTGCGGCGCTGCCCCAACCCGATGCCGGGCGAGTCCGAGATCGAGATCCGTCCCGTGTTCGAAGCCGAGGATTTCGGTGCCGAGTTCACGCCTGAGTTGCGCGCGCAGGAAGAACGGCTGCGCGCAAAGGTCGAGCAACAGGCGCGCGGGCAGCGCTGAGGACGCGGCCATGGCCATTGGCACACGCATCTCACCCTGCCTGTGGTTCGACCGCGAAGCAGAAGAGGCCGCGCGCTTTTATGCCGGCATCTTTCCCAACTCGCGCATCGGCGCCATCGCCCGCTATGGCGAAGCCGGCCGCGAGTATCACGGCCAGCCGCCGGGCTCGGTGATGACGGTGGCGTTCGAGCTAGACGGCCAGTCGTTCACGGCGCTCAATGGCGGGCCGGTGTTCAAGTTCAACGAGGCGGTGTCGCTGCAGGTTCACTGCGACAGCCAGCAGCAGATCGATCACTACTGGAAACGCCTGGGCGAGGGCGGGCCGCCCGAAGCGCAGCAGTGCGGCTGGCTCAAGGACCGCTATGGGTTGTCGTGGCAGGTGGTGCCGTCCATCTTGCCGCGGCTGATCCAGGATCCGGCGCGCGGCGAGCGCGTGATGGCGGCCTTGCTGCGCATGACCAAGCTCGACATCGCCGCGCTGGAGCGCGCGTAACACCACGAAGGAGATCGACCATGCAAGTCCAACCGTACCTGTTTTTCGAAGGCCGTTCCGAGGAAGCGCTGGCGTTCTACACCAAGGCGCTGGAAACCAAAGTCGACGAGTTGATGCGCTACGGCGACTCGCCCGAGCAGGGCATGACGCCGCCCGGCAACGAGAACAAGGTGATGCACTCGTCGTTCAAGGTGGGCGGCACCATCGTCATGCTGTCCGACGGCAACTGCTCGGGCCAGCCGAAGTTCGCCGGCTTCTCGCTGGCGGTGGACCTGCCGGACGAAGCGACCACGCGCCGCATGTTCGACGCGCTGGCCGCCGGCGGGCAGGTGACGATGCCGCTGGGCAAGACGTTCTGGTCGCCATGCTTCGGCATGCTGACCGACCGCTTCGGCGTCGGCTGGATGTTGATGGTGTCGCAGTAGCGGGGCGCAGCATGAAGGCTGAAATCACCGCAGAGCACGCGTGGTTGCGTCGGTTGGTCGGCGAATGGCGCTTCGAGATGTCCGAGGCGGACGGCTCGCCCCCCATGCCGCCCGGCACGGAAACGGTCCGCCTGGTCGGCGACGTCTGGCTTTTGCTCGAAGCGCGCAGCCAGATGCCCGACGGCACGCCCATCCACTCGCAGATGATGCTCGGCTACGACCCCGCGCAGCGCTGCTTCGTCGGCACCTGGATCGGCTCGATGATGAATCACCTGTGGATCTATCGGGGCGGCGCGCTCGATGCCGCCCAGCGTGTGCTGACGCTGCCCGCCGAAGGCCCGGTGTTCGACGGGCCGCCGGGCAAGATGGCGCAGTATCGCGACATGATCGAGATCGTGAACGACGACGAGCGTCTGCTGCACGGGAACGTGCAGGGCGAGGACGGGCAGTGGACCCGCTTCATGACCGCCCGCTACACGCGGGTTCGATGAACTGCCCTGGCAGGAGCAAGGCATGAGTTACATGCTGCTGATCGTCGAGAAAGCCGGCGCGCGGGAAGAGCGCGGCGAGGCCGAGGGCCGCGTGCTCTACGACCGCATGCAGCGGTTCTCGGAGGACCTGAAGCGGCGCGGCCTGCTCAAGATCAGCCAGGCGCTGCGCACCGACGCGCTGGCCACGCGCGTACAGGTGCGCGGCGGCAGGCGTGTCGTTGTCGACGGCCCGTTCGCGGAAGCCAAAGAGATGGTGGGCGGCTTCATGCTGCTCGACTGCGACAGCAAGGAGCAGGCGCTGGCGGTCGCCGCCGAGTGCCCGGCAGCGCAGTGGGCGACCGTCGAAGTGCGCGAACTGGGACCGTGCTTCACCTGAGACGCGCCATGGCCGAGACGCTGCGCTGCCTGTGCGGTGCGACCGAACTGCTGGTCGAGGGTGAACCGGTCGCACAGTTCTTCTGCCACTGCGACGACTGCAAGGCGGTGCACGGAGCCGCCTACATCGGCGTCGCGCTCTATCCGCGCTCAGCCTTCCGCCTGCTGCGCGGCACGCCGGTTGTCTGGACGCTGCGCACGCTGCCGCGTAGCCGCTGCGGCACCTGCGGCCTGCCGCTGTTTGCCGAAGTGCCCGACCTCGACTTGGTGGGCGTCAAGGGCGACCTGCTGCCGCCCGGCCGCTTCGCGCCGCAGTTCCACATCCACTGCGAGCGCGCGTGGCGGCCGGTGGGCGACGATCTTCCGCACTATCGCGGACTGCCGGCCGTCTTCGGCGGGGACGACGCGCGCGTGCCCTGGTGAGCACTCAGCTTCACCGCACCATCGAGGCGGTCTGGCGGATGGAGGCGGCGAGGATCGTCGCCGCGCTGGCGCGCGTGGTGCGCGACGTAGGTATCGCCGAGGAACTGGCACAAGACGCGCTGGTGGCGGCGCTTGAGCAATGGCCGCGCGACGGCATCCCCGACAATCCGGCCGCGTGGCTCACTGCGGCCGCGCGCCATCGCGCGGTCGACCTGATCCGCCGCCGCGCGCTGCACGAGAAGCGCGCCGACGAGATCGCCTTCGAGATCGAAGAGCAACTGAAGGACGCCGCGCCGCCGGAGGTTGAGGCGCAGGTGGCCGCGGCCTTCGACGATCCGATCGGTGACGACCTGCTGCGGCTGATCTTCATCACTTGCCACCCGGTGCTGTCGCGCGAGGCGCGCACGGCGCTGACGCTGCGTCTGCTCGGCGGGCTGACGACCGACGAGATCGCGCGCGCTTTCCTCGTGCCCGAGCCGACCATCGCGCAGCGCATTGTGCGCGCCAAGCGCACCCTGGCCGCGGCGCGCGTGCCGTTCGAGCTGCCGCCGCCAGCCGAGCTCGGCGTGCGGCTCGCGTCGGTGTTGGAAGTGATCTACCTGATCTTCAATGAGGGCTATGCCGCCACCGCCGGCAAGGACTGGATGCGCCCTGCGCTGTGCGACGAGGCGCTGCGGCTCGGCCGCATCCTCGCCGAGCGGGCGCGGGACGAGGCCGAGGTGCACGGCCTGGTCGCGTTGATGGAGCTCCAAGCCTCGCGGCTGCGCGCTCGGGTCGATCCGGGCGGCGATCCGGTGCTGCTGCTCGACCAGGACCGGTCGCGCTGGGACACGCTGCTGATCCGCCGCGGCCTCGACGCGCTCGAACGCGCCGAGCGGACGGCACGCGAGCACGCCACCAGCCTCGGCCCCTATGCGCTGCAGGCGGCGATCGCCGCCTGCCACGCGCGTGCCCGCGAGGCGGCCGAGACCGACTGGCCGCGCATCGCCGCGCTCTACGACGCGCTGGCGCAGCGCGCGCCGTCGCCGGTGGTTGAGCTGAACCGCGCGGTCGCGGTCGGCATGGCCTTCGGCCCGGCCGCGGGGCTCGAACTCGCCGAGGCGCTGCGCGACGAGCCGCAACTGGTGCGCTACCACCTGCTGCCGGCCGTGCGCGCCGACCTGCTCGCCAAGCTCGGACGCCAAATCGAGGCGCGCGCTGAGTTCCTGCGCGCCGCCGAACTCACGCACAACGAGCGCGAACGGCAACTGCTCGCCGCCCGCGCCGCGCAGTGCGCGCCGGACAGAGGCTAGAAGAATCCAGATCGCCCGAGGGCGGCCACCGACCGACGGTTCAACGCTTCGCTGATCGGCTGTGGTCGAGATTCGTTGTTCGGCATCGACCAAGGCCGCGTGCTGACGCGTCGGACTAAGATCTTTCGCATGCCGGTCAAGCGCACGGCCGCAGGGCTGCTTCGCCGCACTGCGACCACCGCTCGCCGTCGACGTTTGGCGGCGCATGGCGACACGCATCGGTGGGCAGATCGACAATGCAGTTTCGGATGCTTCGGTGTATCCGGGAGTGAACACGACCGTCGCCGGCTTTCGGCCCCGCCTGCGCGACGACGACACGGCCGAGTACATGGAGCTCGCGCCGCAAAACCGCCGGCTTAGAGGAGGCCATGAGCTACATGCTGTTGATCATCGAGAAAGCTGGCGCTCGCGAAGAGCGCAGCGAGACCGAAGGCCGCGCGCTGTACGACGACCTACAGCGTTTCAGCGAGGCCAGAGCTAGCTTGCGGTGAAAGTCGAATCGCACCGTTTGTCGCTTGGTCACATATTTGTTACTCTTTGCGCATGAGGATTCGAGTCGAAGAGTACGTCCGCGAAGACGGCTCGAGCCCGTACCGAGAGTGGTTCGACAGCCTCGACCCGCAAGAAGGCGCAGCTCAAGACGGGCAAGGCCGCCAGAGAGCAGCGCAAGAGGTGACCTCCATGGCACTGACACGTGACTTCAAGCAAACGGTCGTCGCTCGGGTCAATCGTGATCCGGCGTTCGCGCAAGCCCTGCTCGATGAGGCCGCCACGCTCTTTCTCAATGGCGAACCGGAGACGGCTCGCCTGATCCTGCGTGATCTGGTCAATGCGACGATCGGTTTCGAGCAACTGGCCACGATGACCGACAAGCCCAGCAAGAGCCTGCACCGGATGCTCTCACCGGCCGGCAACCCCAGCATGGACAACCTCGCGGCGATCTTTCAGGTCATGCGTGCGTGTCTGAACGTGAGCTTCAAGGCGCAATCGGTGGCGGTCTAGGCAGGTCTTTCGACTGACCTTGGCCGAGGCGAACGAGTGCAATCGACAGGAGGCTCGTGGCGCGGCGGGCAGGGGCTACGAGGAACTGCAGATTGAACTGGTCCCCGAAAAATGGACGCCACGGAGTTTGCTACTTTGACTTCGTGG
>JBBIST010000128.1:0-6055 GCA_037441125.1 Burkholderiales bacterium | reverse complement strand
CGTCGAGCGCGTTCTCGACCAGTTCCTTGACCACCGAGGCCGGGCGCTCGACCACTTCGCCGGCGGCGATCTGGCTCACCAGCAGGTCGGGCAGCGGCCGGATGCGGCGGCCTTCGACCGTGGCGGCAGGCAGGGAAGGCGAAGGCATCGCGCCGATTATAGGAAGGCGCCTGGCGGCAAGACGCGGCGGAGGGCCGAGTGATCGCCGGCGCCGGAAGCGCCGGCGCGCAGCGCATGGCCGGCGCGCAGTCGGGTGCGTATGATGGCCGGGCCCTGCGGGCGTGACCGCTGCCGGCCGCGCACCGCTCAGGGCGTCAGATCGGGGCCGCCGCGCGCGGCCCTTGTGTTGCAGAGCCTCGAACCCTCCGAGCCCCGACCGATCCGCCCCGCGTCGACCGCCTCGCCGCCCCGACCCCGACTCCGCGCATGGAAGGCATCAACTGGTTCGAGCTGTTCAACGCGATGGACAAGTTCCTGATCGGCATCGTCGAGAGGAACGTCGTCATGTTCTACGTGGTGCTGTTCGCGATCTTCTTCTCGGAGACCGGACTGGTGTTCATGACCTTCCTGCCGGGCGACTCGCTGCTGTTCGTCGCCGGCGCGGTCAGCGCGCTGCCGCAGGCGCAGGTGCAGGGGCTGAACGTCTATCTGCTGATGCCGATCATCATCGCCGGCGCGATCCTCGGCAACACGCTCAACTACCAGATCGGTTCCTGGCTCGGGCACAAGGTCTACGACGGCAGCATCAAGTGGATCGACAAGAGCGCGCTCGACAAGACGCACGCCTTCTACGAGCGCCACGGCGGCAAGACGGTGATGATTGCGCGCTTCGTGCCGGTGGTGCGCAGCTTCGCGCCGCTGGTGGCGGGCGCCTCCGGCATGGACTACAAGAAGTTCCAGCTCTACAACGTGCTCGGCGCGGTGATCTGGGTCGTCTCACTCGTGTACGGCGGCTACCTGTTCGGCAACGTGCCGATCATCCGCGACAACCTCGGAGTGATCCTGGTGGTCGGCATCAGCATCGTCCTCGGACCGCTGTTCGTCGCCGCGCTGCTGCGCTGGGCGACGCGCCTGTGGCGGCGCAGCCGGCTGGCCTGAGGCAGAACGCGGCGTCGCGCTACCCGACGACGCCGCGCGCCGCCGGCGGATGCTTGCGCAGGTGGCGCCGGATGCCGGCGTAGATCGCCTGCGCCAGGCGCTGCTGGTGCGCCTCGTCGCGCAGGCGCAGCTCCTCGTCCGGGTTGCTGATGAACGCGGTCTCGACCAGGATCGACGGGATGTCGGGCGCGCGCAGGACCGCGAATCCGGCCTGTTCGACGCGCGGCTTGTGCAGGCGGTTGATGCGCTCGAGTTCGCGCAGCACCGAGTTGCCGAAGCGCAGGCTGTCGTTGATCTGCGCCGTGGTCGACAGGTCGAGCAGCACCCGCGCCAGGCCCGAGTCGTGACTGCCGAGGTCGACGCCGCCGATCAGGTCGGCGTCGTTCTCGCGCCGCGCCATCCAGGCGGCCGCGGTGCTGGTGGCGCCGCGCTCCGACAGAGCGAACACCGACGAGCCGTGGGCATCGGGGCGGATCCAGGCGTCGGCATGGATCGACACGAACAGATCGGCGCTCACGCGCCGTGCCTTGGCCACGCGCTGGTGCAGCGGCACGAAGTAGTCGCCGTCGCGCGTCATCAGCACGCGCAGCTCGGGGTCGGCCTCGGCCAGGGCCTCGACGCGGCGCGCGATCGCCAGCGTGATGTTCTTCTCGAAGGTGCCGCGGCTGCCGATCGCACCCGGATCCTCGCCGCCGTGGCCGGCGTCGATCGCGACTGTCAGAACCCGCCGGCCGGACGGCCGGCCGCCCTCGCGCTCGCGTTCGCGCGCGAGGTTGCGTCCCGCGGGCTCGGGGTCGGGCTCGGTGCGCGCCGAAGGCTCCGGCGCCGGATCAGCGGCACCGCCGTGGCGCCGCTCGTGCTCCTGCAGCAGCGCCAGCAAAGGATCGATCGGCTCCAGCGAGTGCAGGTCCATCACCAGCCGATGGCGATAGGGCCCGACCGGCGCCAGCGCGAACACCTGCGGTCGCACCGCCTGCTTCAACTCGATCACCAGGCGCGCCACGCGCGGCCGGTTCTGGCCCAGGCGCACGCCGGCGATGAACGGATCATCGGCGTCGACCTTGCCGACCAGTTCCTGCAAGCGCGGTGTCAGTTCGAGCCCGTCGACGTCGATCACCAGCCGCGCCGGCTGCTCGAGCATGAAGTGGCTGAACGCGAGCCGCGTATCGACCTCGAGCGTGACCCGCGTGTACGCCGGCGCCGGCCAGATGCGCACGCCGAGCAGCGTCGCGCCGCGCGCGATCTGCCAGGGTGCGAGCGCGAGCGCCAGGGTGCCGAACGAGCCGGCGATCAGGCGTCGCCGCCGGCCTCCATCATGGTCATCGCCAGTCGCAGACATCGGTCCCCCGCTTCGCTCCAGGCCGTGCAGCAGGCGGCACGGCCTTCGTCCAGCACGTCGAGTCGCACGCTCAGGTCCGGCGCAGGCGCGGCACCGAGCGCGCGCTCCGGCCACTCGATCAGACACACGTTGCCGGGGCCGAACAGTTCGCGGAAGCCGGCGGCAGCAAAGTCGCCGGCATCAGAGAACCGATAAAAATCAAAGTGATGCAAGTGTAAGCTCGAAATTACATAAGGTTCAACCAGGCTGAAAGTCGGGCTTTTCACCGATCCCTGCACGCCCAGGGCACGCAACAGCGCGCGCGCGAGCGAGGTCTTGCCGGCGCCAAGATCGCCGCGCAACCAGAGCACGAAGCCACAGGCGAGCAGGTGCGCGCGCTGCTCTTCGAGGCCGCGCGCAAGCGCATCGCCGAGAGCCAACGTGGCTTGCTCGTCGGCGAGGCGAAAGGTGGCGCTCGCCAGTGGTGCGGTCGCAGAGGTGGCCACCTAGAATCGATCCATGGTCGAGGTCAATGCGGCGCTCACGCCGCCGGGCGCGGGCCGCGCCGCGGCGCAGGATAGCGGCGCGCGATCGGACTCGGGCGAGCCGCTGGCGCAGCTTGCGGCGCGGATCAAGACCTGGGGCGCGCAGCTTGGCTTCGGCGCGGTCGGCATCGCCGACATCGACGTGGCGCAGGCGAGCGAGCGGCTGCGCGAGTGGCTTGCGCGCGGCCGCCACGGCGCGATGGACTACATGGCGCGCCACACGGCCCTGCGCGCCGACCCGGCGCGCCTGCTGCCGGCCGGCTCAAGGCCGGTGGCGCGCGCGATCAGCGTGCGGCTCGATTACCTGCCGCGCAGTGCGGCGCCCGACTGGGCCGATCGCGAGCGCAGGCGTCTTTCACAGGGCACGGCGGCAGTCGTCTCGGTCTACGCGCGCGGGCGCGACTACCACAAGGTCCTGCGCGCTCGTCTGCAGCAACTTGCGCTGCGCATCGAAGCCGAGGTCGGACCGCATGGCTATCGCGTCTGCACCGACTCGGCGCCGGTGTTCGAAGTCGAGCTGGCGCGCAAGAGCGGCATCGGTTGGCGCGGCAAGCACACGCTGCTGCTGGCGCCGCAGGCCGGCTCGATGTTCTTTCTCGGCGAGATCCTGACCGACCTGCCGCTGCCGGTCGACGCGCCCGCCGACGATCGCTGCGGAAGCTGCACGCGCTGTCTGGCTGCGTGCCCGACCGGCGCCATCGTCGCCCCCTACGAGCTCGACGCGCGCCGCTGCATCTCCTATCTGACGATCGAGCATCCGGGGCCGATCCCGCTGGAGTTGCGGCCGTTGATCGGCAACCGCGTCTATGGTTGCGACGACTGTCAGCTCGCCTGCCCGTGGAACAAGTTCGCGCGCGTCGCCGACCTGCCCGACTTTGACGTACGCAACGGACTTGACGCGGCCACGCTGACGCAACTTTTCGCCTGGAGCGAGCGCGAGTTCGACCAGCGCCACCGCGGCTCGGCGATCCGGCGCATCGGCCACGAGCGCTGGTTGCGCAACCTCGCGGTGGCGCTCGGCAACGCGCCGTCGAGCCCGGCGCTGGTCGCTGCGCTGCGCAGCCGCTTGACGCATCGCTCGCCGCTGGTCACCGAGCACGTGCGCTGGGCGCTCGATCGCCACGGGTGTTGATCCCGGTCAACGACGTGGGGTGCAGTTTTCCCTAGCCTGCGCCGCTTGCCTGCCTTGTGGCGTTCGCCGCACGGAACATGGGACACCCCTTGTACAACCGCGGCGGACACCAGTGTCTGCTGTTCACCGATCTGGCCGACGATCCGAGCGGCGCCGCGGTCCAGGCCAATCAGTGCCTGATCGTCGACAGCGACGAAGCGATGCTGCTCGATCCGGGCGGCGTCCTCACCTACAACGAGCTGTACATCGCGCTCGGGCAGGTCGCCTCGCCCAAGCAACTGCGCTACGTCTTCGCCTCGCACCAAGATCCGGACATCGTCGCCTCGCTGCCGCGCTGGCTGAGTTCCTCCGACACCAAGCTGCTCGTGCCGCGCCTGTGGTCGCGTTTCGTGCCGCATTTCTGTCCGCCCGGCAAGACCGCCGGTCGCATCGTCGGCATTCCCGATCGCGGCGGTGTGGTCGCTCTCGGCCGCTGCCGCCTGCTCGTGCTGCCCGCGCACTTCCTGCACGCCGAAGGCAACCTGCAGGTCTTCGATCCGGTCAGCCGGATCCTGTTCTCCGGCGATCTCGGCGCCTCGATGCTGCCGTCCGCAAAGGCGAGCGAGGTGGTGCTCGACCTGGCGCCGCACCTGCCGCACATGGTCGAATTCCATCGCCGCTACATGAACTCCAACCGCGCCTGCCGGCTCTGGGCGGCAATGGCGCGCAAGCTGCCGATCGACATGATCGTGCCGCAGCACGGCGCGCCGATGGGCGGTGGCGCCGTCGGCCAGTTCATCGACTGGATCGAGTCGCTGCAGTGCGGCCTCGATCTGATGAGCGAATCCAACTACCAGGTGCCGACACCCGACATGGTGCTCGACGCCTGAGCTGGTGCGCCCCCGATTCAGGCGAGCGCGGCCGCCAGCGTCATCCACAGCGGCAAGGTGACGACCGCGGCCAGGGTCTGCGCCGTGATCGAGTACGCCACCGGTGCCGCCGCGCCGCCCATGCGCGCCGCGAGCACATAGGCGGTTGATGCGGTCGGCAGGGCGCCGAACAGG
The DNA here is from genome assembly GCA_037441125.1 of Burkholderiales bacterium. Classification (GTDB taxonomy): domain Bacteria; phylum Pseudomonadota; class Gammaproteobacteria; order Burkholderiales; family Burkholderiaceae_F; genus JALHMQ01. The sequence continues at coordinate 919 of JBBIST010000128.1, read as the reverse complement.
ACCACGAGTTTGGTCTCGATCGGTCCCAGTCCGGCGAGCAGCGCGTAGCCGAGCGCAAGCGCCGGGAACGCCAGCAACTTGACCGCCGAGAAATAGGCGAGCACGCGCGCCGGTGCCGGCAGGCCACCGAGCGTCAGCCCGGCGCCGATGCACAGCAATCCCAGCGCCAGGCCGCCGCTGCCCAGGCGCTCGAGCAGCGCGCTCGACAGCAGCGGCGGCACCTGCCAGCCGAGCAGGTTGGTCGCCAGTCCGGCCACGGTGGCGATGATCAGCGGGTTGCTGGCCAGTTCGCGCAACAGGCCGCGCTGCGCGTGCCGTGCCAGCGCGTAGACGGCGAAGGTGTTTGCCAGAGGCACGCACACGGCGATCACGAGCGCAAGCAGGGCCACGCCGCGCGCGCCGAGCAGCGACTGTGCCAGCGCCAGGCCGATGTACGAGTTGTAGCGAAACGCGGTCTGCACGCAACTGGCGAACAGGATCGGCTCCGGGCGCACGATCCGGCGCCCGGCAAAGGCGAGCGCCACCGCCGACAGGAAGGCGGCCAGGGCGACCGCCAGCAGCATGGCGTCGGCGGCGAGCGAGAACGGCGCGCGGTTGATGGCGTTGAACAGCAGCGCCGGGAACAGCACGTAGTAGACGAGGCGCTCGGCGCCGGTCCAGAACGCTTCGTTGAAGCTCGCGGAGCCGAGGCGGCGCAGCAGGAAGCCAAGCGCGATCAGCGCGAACTCGGACAGGACCAGCAGCGCGTTGGCGAGCATCGGGTGCGGCGCGAAGTGCGCCGCTGCCGCGGCGCCGATGACAACGCTCGCACGCCGGGTGCGCGCCGATCGCGTTGCCTGCGCGGTGCTGCCGCTCGCAGTGGTGCTGCTGAGTGGACTCGAACCACCGACCTACTGATTACGAATCAGTTGCTCTACCA
>JBBIST010000127.1:0-6192 GCA_037441125.1 Burkholderiales bacterium | reverse complement strand
CGCCGCCGATGCCGACGCCGCCCGACAGGTGCACGTTCCTGCCGATCTGCGCGCACGAGCCGACCGTGGCCCAGGTGTCGACCATCGTGCCTTCGCCGACGTAGGCGCCGATGTTGACGTAACTGGGCATCAGCACCGCGTCGCGGGCGATGAAGGCGCCACGCCGGACCATCGCCGGCGGCACGACGCGGAAACCGCCGGCCTCGAAGTCGGCCTCGGTGTAGCCGGCGAACTTGGCCGGCACCTTGTCGTAGTAGCGCGTGCTGCCGCCATCGACGAGCCGGTTGCGCTGCAGGCGAAACGACAGCAGCACCGCCTTTTTCACCCACTGGTGCACGACCCAGTCGGCGCCCTGCTTCTCGGCCACGCGCAGGCGGCCGCTGTCCAGGCGTGCCAGCGTGTCGTCGACCGCGGCGCGCAGCTCTGCGAGCTCGGCCGCCGGATCGATGCTCGCGCGCTGCTCCCAGGACTGCTCGATGATGCTCTGGACGTTCATGGCGCTCCTCGTGGCGTTCAAGAACTGAGTTGGGCGATTCGTCGCGCCGCCTCGTTTGCCTCGTCGAGCGAGGCCACGAGAGCGATGCGCAGATAACCGGCGCCCGGGTTGCGGCCGCCGACGCTGCGCGAAAGATAGCTGCCCGGCAGGACGGTCAGGTGCGCCCGCTCGAACAGGCGACGTGCCCACGCTTCGTCGTCGCCGCCCGGCGCCCGCGCCCACAGGTAGAAGGCGGCCTGCGGCGCCTCGACCGGCAGCACGCGCCGCACGAGCGGCGTCACCGACGCGAACTTGGCCGCGTACAGGCGCCGGTTCTCGATCACGTGCGCCTCGTCGTTCCAGGCGGCGATCGACGCCGCCTGCACCGGCGGGCTCATCGCATTGCCGTGGTAGGTGCGGTAACGGAGAAACTGCGCCAGCACCGCGGCGTCGCCGGCGACGAAGCCCGAGCGCAGCCCGGGTGCGTTCGAGCGCTTCGACAGGCTGCTGAAGGCGACCAGGCGCTCATAGCGGTCGCGGCCGAGCAGGTGCGCCGCCTCCAGGGCGCCGAGCGGCGGCTGATCTTCGTCGACGTAGATCTCCGAGTAGCACTCGTCGGCGGCGATCACGAAGCGGTGTCGATCGGCGAGCTCGAACAGCGCCCGCCACTCGTCCAGCGTCAGCACCCGTCCGGTCGGGTTGCCGGGCGAGCAGACGTAGACCAGTTGCACGCGCGGCCAGTCGGCCGCCGGCACGTCCTCGAAGCGCATGCGCCAGCCGCTGTCCTCGGTGGTCGGCAGGTACAGCGGCTGCGCGCCGGCGAGCAGCGCCGCGCCCTCGTAGATCTGATAGAAGGGATTGGGCGAGATCACGAGCGGCGCGCGGCCGCGGTCGATCACCGCCTGGGCGAAGGCGAACAGCGCCTCGCGCGAGCCGTTGACCGGCAGCACCTGGGTCGCCGGATCGAGGGCCGGCAGCCGGTAGCGGCGCATCGCCCAGCGCGCGATCGCCTGGCGCAGCGCCTCGCTGCCCTGGGTCGTCGGATACTGCGCCAGCCCCGGCAGCGCCGCGCGCAGCGCTTCGAGCAGCAACGGCGGCGTCGGATGGCGCGGTTCGCCGATCGACAGGTTGATGTGCGCCAGGTTCGCCGGCGGCGACAGCCCGGCGAGCAGCCGGCGCAGCCGCTCGAACGGGTACGGTTGCAGGCGGTCGAGATCGGGGTTCATCGCGCGCCCGGCCTCAACCGCGCATCGGCGAACCGGTCTCGAAGCGGCCGAGTTCGACGTGCGGCGCCGGCTTCCAGCCCTTCTTGCGGTGCTCGGCCACGACCGTGGTGAAGATGCCGCCGCGCACGTACCAGCGCGCGGTCAGGCGCATGAAGCGCGGCGCCAGCGCCGCCACCAGGTCGTCGAGGATGCGGTTGGTCACCGCCTCGTGGAACACGCCCTGGTCGCGAAACGACCAGATGTAGAGCTTGAGGCTCTTCAACTCGACGTTGCGCCGGTCGGGCACGTAGTCGATCACCAGGGTGGCGAAGTCCGGCTGGCCGGTGAGCGGGCACAGGCAGGTGAACTCGGGCACCTCGATGTGCACCAGGTAGTCGCGGTCGGCGCTGGGGTTGGCGAAGGTCTCGAGGCTGTGGCGCGGGCGGGTGGTCATCGCTGGCTGGCCGCGCCGCGCGCCCGCGGGCGAGCCGCGAAGCGCGCCGCACCGGTCCCGGTGAGTGGAGGAAGACGACTTCGATATGATTCTACCGATCGTGCCTTCGCAACCGTCGCGTCGCGCCTGACGCGGCCTTCCCCCGGAATCGACCCTGTGCGTCTGCGGCAGATCAAGCTCGCCGGCTTCAAGTCATTCGCCGATCCGATCCACATCGAAGTGCCGGGCGCGCTGGTCGGCGTCGTCGGTCCGAACGGTTGCGGCAAGTCGAACGTGATCGACGCCGTGCGCTGGGTGCTGGGCGAGAGCAGGGCCTCGGAGCTGCGCGGCGAGTCGATGCAGGACGTGATCTTCAACGGCTCGGGCAACCGCAAGCAGTCCGGTCGCGCCAGCGTCGAACTGGTGTTCGACAACTCCGAGGGCCGGATCGGCGGCGAATGGGGGCGCTTCGCCGAGATCAGCGTCAAGCGCATCCTGACGCGCGACGGCGCAAGTTCGTATCACATCAACAACCACACCGTGCGCCGGCGCGACGTGCAGGACGTGTTCCTCGGCACCGGGCTCGGACCGCGTGCCTACGCGATCATCGGCCAGGGGACGATCTCGCGCATCATCGAGGCGCGACCCGACGAACTGCGCGTGTTCCTGGAAGAGGCGGCCGGGGTCTCGCGCTACAAGGAGCGCCGGCGCGAGACCGAGAACCGCCTGGGCGACACGCGCGACAACCTGACCCGCGTCGAAGACATCCTGCGCGAGCTCGGGGCACAGATCGGCCGGCTCGAGCAGCAGGCCGAAGTGGCGCAAAGCTACCGCAACCTGAAGGCGGCGCACGACGAGCAGCAGCAGATGCTGTGGCTGACGCGCAAGCGCGAGGCGGCGGCCGAGCGCGAGCGCGCCGCGCGCGAGATCGGCGAGCGCACGGTCGCTCTGGACGCGCACATAGCCGAGTTGCGTGCCGCCGAACTGGCGCTCGAGCAGGCGCGTGCCGCGCATATTGCCGGCGGCGAGGCCGTGCACGCGGCGCAAGGCGAGCTGCTGCGGATCAACGCCGAGATCGGCCAGCTCGAAGCGCAGATCCGCATGATCGGCGAGGCGCGCGCGCGGCTGCGCGCGCAGCTCGACTCGCACCAGGCCAATCGTGCGCGCCGGTTGGCCGAGGCCGAAGAGCTGCGCCGCCGCGGTGCCGAACTCGGGCGCCAGATCGAAGACGGCGGCGCGCGCCTGCAGGCGGCGCTGGCGCAGGCCGACGAGCGCGCCGGTGCGCTGCCGGCGTGCGAGCAGAGCTACCAGCAGGCGCGCGAAGCGATGACCGCGGCGCGCGCCGAGGCGGCGCTGGCCGAGCAGTCGATCGAGGCGGCCGCCGCCGAAGGCCGCAACCTCGATCGCCAACTGGCCACGATCCAGCAGCGACGCGAGCGACTGGCGCTGGAGCGCCGCCAGCTCGGCCAGCCGGATGAGGCACGTCTGGCGCAGTTGAACGCCGAGGTCGAGCGCCTGCGCGCCGAGGTCGAGCAGGCGAGCGCGCGACTGGCCGAGGCCGAGACGCGCGCGCCGCAACTGCAGGCCGAGCGCCAGGCCTGCCACGACGCGCGCGCGCGCGAGGGCGAACGGCTGGCGCAGCTCGAGGCGCGTCTGGCGGCGCTGCGCGACCTGCAGGCGCGGGTCGAGGCCGACGACCGCCTCGACCCTTGGCTGCGCAAGCAGGGTCTGGAGTCTCTGCCGCGGCTGCTGCGCCGGCTGCACGTGGAGCCGGGCTGGGAGATCGCCTTCGAGGCGGTGCTGCGCGAGCGCATCGAGGCGCTCGAGGTCGGCCGCCTCGATTCGCTGGCGGCGCTGGCTGCCGACGCGCCGCCGGCGCGCCTGGCGATCTACTCGACCGTGGGCGCAGTGGCGCCGCCGGCGCCGGCGGCCGGGCTGCTCGCTCTGTGCGCGCACCTGCGCAGTCACGATGCGGCGCTGGCGGCGACGCTCGCCGACTGGCTGCACGGCGTCTATGTCGCCGCCGATCTGGCGCAGGCGCTGGCGTTGCGCGCGCAGTTGCCGCCGGGTGGCCAGTTCGCGGTGCGCGAGGGCCACCTGGTGTCGCGCCACGGCATCCGCTTCTACGCCGCCGACGATCGCAAGGCGGGCCTGCTGGCGCGGCGCCAGGAGATCGAGAACGTCGAGCGCGAGGCGCGCGCGCAGTCGCTGCTGGTCGAGCAGGCGGCGGGCGCGCTGGCGCGCGCCGACTCGGCGGCGCGGCTGGCGCAGGAGTCGCTCGGCCGCGAGCGCGCCGGCGCCGAGCGGCTGCGCACGCAGTGGCACGCGGCGCAACTGGAGGCGGTGCGTCTTTCCGAACTGACCGAGCGCCTGCGTAGCCGCGCCGGCCAGATCGAGGGCGAACTGGCCGAGGTCGGCAGCCACGAGGAAGACCTGCGCGCGCAGCGCGCCGAAGTCGACGGCCGCTTCGAGCGGTTCGACCTGGAGCTGGCGGCGCGCCAGGAGGCGGTCGAGAGTGCGCGCCGCGCCTACGAGGAGGCCGACGCCCGCCTGCGGCAGGCGCGCGAGGCGCAGCAGCAGGCGCAGGCCGAGGTGAGCCGGATTCGCTTCGAGCTGGCGTCGGCGCGCGAGCGCGGCGCCGATCTCGAACAGGCCGCGGGCGTGGCCGCCGGCGACGCCGAGCGTTTCGCGGCCGATCTCGAACAGACGCAGCTCGAGATCGCCAAGCTCGACGAGTCGGCGGCGCGCGAGGGTCTGGACCGCTGGCTGGCCGAGCGCACCGGCGCGCAGGAGCTGCTGGCGCAGGCGCGCAGTCGCCACGACGAACTGGCGCAGCTCGTTCGCGCCAGCGACGAGCGCCGGCTCACGCTCGAGCGCGAGGTGCAGCCGCGGCGCGATCGGCTGACCGAGTTGCAGCTCAAGGAACAGGCGGCGCGGCTCGGGGTCGAGCAGTTCGGCCAGCAACTGGCCGAGGTCCAGGCCGACGAGCAGGCGCTGGGCGCGAAGCTCGACGCGCAGCCGCTGCGCGCGCCGGCGGCGCAGGCCGAGATCGCGCGCCTGGCGGCGCAGATCGAGGCGCTCGGCGCAGTCAATCTGGCCGCACTCGACGAGCTGGCCGGCGCGCGCGAGCGCAAGGGCTTCCTCGATGCGCAGTCGGCCGACCTGAAGGCGGCGATCGGCACTCTGGAAGACGCGATCCGCAAGATCGACCGCGAGACGCGCGACCTGCTGGCCGGCACCTTCGCCCAGGTCAATGCCCACTTCGGACAGCTTTTTCCGCAGTTGTTCGGCGGCGGCGAAGCCAAGCTCGTGATGACCGGCGAGGAGATCCTCGATGCCGGCGTGCAGGTCATGGCGCAGCCGCCCGGCAAGCGCAACAGCACGATCCACCTGCTGTCCGGCGGCGAGAAGGCGCTGGCGGCGATCGCGCTCGTGTTCGCGCTGTTCAAGCTCAACCCGGCGCCGTTTTGCCTGCTCGACGAGGTCGACGCGCCGCTCGACGACGCCAACACCGAGCGCTTCTGCAATCTGGTGCGCTCGATGACCGCTGCGCCCGGCGAGGCCGGCACGCAGTTCCTGTTCATCACCCACAACAAGATCACGATGGAAATGGCCGAGCAGCTTGTCGGCGTGACCATGCAGGAGCAGGGCGTGTCGCGCATCGTCGCGGTCGACGTCGACGCCGCGCAGCGGCTGACCGCGGAAGCGGCCTAGGAGCGCAGCCGTGCGCCGGATCGTTGCCAGCGCCGCGCTGACCGCGTGCCGGGGACGGCGGTGAGCGACCTGCACCTGGCGCTGCTGCTTGCCGCCGGCGTCGTGCTGGCGCTGCTGTTCGCCTACAACAAGTGGCAGGAGCGGCGCGCGCTGCGCCAACTCGAAGCGAATCTGCGCCAGGGCGTCGGCGACCCGCTGATGCAGCCGCCGGCGGCGAGCGCTGAACCGGCCACCGCCACCGAGGCGCCCGCGGTCGAGATCACCGACCTGCCGCTGGCCGCGCTCTACCGCGGTCGCATCGAGCCGCGGCTCGGCGCGCTCGCGCCGCACGTGGCCGACGAGTCCGACGCGGCGCCGACGGCGCC
>JBBIST010000126.1:0-6194 GCA_037441125.1 Burkholderiales bacterium | reverse complement strand
TTCGAGCAGCGCGCGCGCGAGGCGGTGCGCGAAGTCGAGCAGGCGCTGGTGCGGCTCGACGCCGCCGGCCGGCGCGAGGCCGACGCGCGCGTCGCCGCCGAGGGCTTCCGCCGCTTCTTCGAGGCGGCGCAGGCGCGCTTCGAGGCCGGCGTCGAGTCGGTGCTCGACCTCGAAAGCGCGCGCCGCCATGCGCTCGCTGCCGCCGCGGCGCTGGTCGGCGTCGAGCGCGAGCGGGTCGCCGCCTGGGTGACGCTGTACCGCGCGGTCGGCGGCGGCTGGGTCGATGAAGTGCGCGCACCGGACTCGGCCGATGCCGCGCCCACCGCGCAAGTCCTTTCCGAACGCAGGTAACCGATGAGCGAAGCACCCAGCCAGCAATCTGGCCGCGACAGCGGGCAGCGCCAAACTCCCCTCGCTCACACCAGTGGGAGAGGGGCCGGGGGTGAGGGACGGCGCGCACTGCGCGCCGCCGCCGTGGCCGGCACCGTGGCCGCCGCCGGCATCGTCGTCTGGACGCTGTTGCCGGCATCGGCCGATCGCGGCGCGATCGCCGCACCGAAGGCGGCGCCGGCGCGGCCGGCGCTGACCGTGTCGCTGGTGGCGCCGCAGAAGGCGCACTGGCCGCTGGCGATCGCCGCCAACGGCAACGTCGCCGCCTGGCAGGAAGCGGTGATCGGCGCCGAGATCGGCGGCCACCCGCTGACCGAAGTGCGGGTCAACGTCGGCGATGCGGTGCGCCGCGGCCAGGTGCTGGCGCTGATCGCCAGCGACACCGTGGCTGCCGAACTGGCGCAGGCGCGTGCCGCCGCCGAGGAGGCGCAGGCGATGCTGGCCGAAGCCGAGGCCAACGCGCAGCGCGCGCGCAGCGTGCAGGAAAGCGGCGCGCTCTCGGCGCTGCAGGTGAGCCAGTTTCTGACCGCCGAGCAGACCGCGCTGGCGCGGCGCAACGCGGCGCGCGCGCGCGTGCAGGCAGCCGAACTGCGCCTGGCGCAGACGCGCGTGCTCGCGCCCGACGACGGTCTGATCTCGGCGCGCGCCGCCACCGTCGGCTCGCTGGCGCAGCCGGGACAGGAGTTGTTCCGGCTGATCCGCGGCGGCCGCCTCGAGTGGCGCGCCGAAGTCACCGCGGCCGAACTGGCGCAGATCGCACCCGGCATGGAAGCGGTGGTGCAGCCGCCGGGCGCGGCGGCGCCGGTCGCCGGCCGCGTGCGCAAGGTGGCGCCGACGGTCGATCCGAAGACGCGCAACGCGCTCGTCTACGTCGACCTGCCGGCGCCGGGCCCGCTGCGCGCCGGCATGTTCGCGCGCGGCGAGCTGCGCGTCGGCGCCGCTGCGGCGCTGACGCTGCCGCAGGAAGCGGTGGTGCTGCGCGACGGCTTCGCCTACGTCTATCAGGTGGGCGGCGACAGCATCGCGCGCGAGCTCAAGGTCGAGGTCGGACGCCGCGTCGGCGACCGGGTCGAGATCGTGCGCGGTCTGGACGCCGGCACGCGCGTGGTCGCCGCCGGTGCCGGCTTCCTCAGCGACGGCGACCTCGTGCGCGTCGCCGGCGCCGCGGCCGGCGTCGCCGCGCGGCCGTAGACGGCCGCCGCACCGGAGCCCCGCCATGGCGATCAACGTCTCGGCCTGGTCGATCCGCAATCCGATCCCGTCGATCCTGCTGTTCATCCTGCTGACCGTGATCGGCGTGGCCGGCTTCGTCGGCATGAAGGTGCAGCAGTTCCCCGACATCGACCTGCCGACGGTCACGGTCAGCGCCGCGCTGCCGGGGGCGGCGCCGTCGCAGATGGAGACCGAGGTCGCGCGCAAGATCGAAAACGCGATCGCCACCCTGCAGGGGGTCAAGCACATCTACACCAAGGTGCAGGACGGGTCGGCCACGGTCACGGTCGAGTTCCGGCTCGAAAAGCCGGTGCAGGAGGCGGTCGACGACGTGCGCGACGCGGTCAGCCGTATCCGCGCCGATCTGCCCGGCGACCTGCGCGATCCGGTGGTGGCGCGCGTCAACCTCGCCGGCGCGCCGATCCTCACCTACACGATCGCCTCGGCGCGCATGGACGACGAGGCGCTGTCCTGGTTCGTCGACAACACGGTCACGCGCAGCCTGCTGGCGGTGCCGGGCGTGGGCGCGGTGGCGCGCGTGGGCGGCGTCGACCGCCAGGTGCTGGTCGAGATCGACCCGCACAAGCTGCTGGCGCTCAACGCCACCGCGGCCGACATCTCACGCCAGTTGCGCCAGATCCAGCAGGAGGCCTCGGGCGGGCGCGCCGACGTCGGCGGCGCCGAGCAGACCGTGCGCACGATCGGCACCGTGGCGAGCGCGGCCGAGCTGGCGGCACTCGACATCGTTCTCGCCGACGGCCGCCGCATCCGCCTCGACCAGGTGGCGAGCGTGCGCGACACGGTGGCCGAGCAGCGCAGCGTGGCGCTGCTCGACGGCAAGCCGGTGGTGGGCTTCGAGATCGTTCGCAGCCGCGGCGCCGGCGAACCCGAGGTCGCAGCGGGCGTGCGCGCGCAGCTCGAAGAACTGCGCGCGGCGCACCCGGACGTGACGATCACCGAGGCCTTCAACTTCGTCGACCCGGTGCAGGAGAACTTCGACGGCAGCATGCGCCTGCTGATCGAGGGCGCGATCCTGGCGGTGCTCGTGGTCTGGATCTTCCTGCGCGACTGGCGCGCGACCCTGATCGCCGCCGCGGCGCTGCCGCTGTCGATCCTGCCCGCCTTCGGCGTCATGTACCTGTTCGGCTTCACGCTCAACGTCGTGACGCTGCTGGCGCTGTCGCTGGTGGTCGGGATCCTGGTCGACGACGCGATCGTCGAGATCGAGAACATCATGCGCCATCTGCGCGCCGGCAAGACGCCGTACCGGGCGGCGATGGAGGCGGCCGACGAGATCGGACTGGCGGTGGTCGCCACCACCTTCACGCTGATCGCGGTGTTTCTGCCGACCGCGTTCATGAGCGGCGTGCCGGGCAAGTTCTTCGTCCAGTTCGGCTGGACCGCGGCGATCGCGGTGTTCTTCTCGCTCGTGGTCGCGCGCATGCTCACACCGATGATGGCCGCCTACCTGCTGCAACGGCCCAAGCGCGACCACTCGCAGCCGCGCTGGCTGACGCATTACCTCGGCTGGGCCGCCTGGTGCCTGAAGCACCGGATCGCGACCCAGGTCGGCGCCGCCGCTTTCTTCTTCGGTTCGTTCGCGCTGCTGCCGCTGCTGCCGACCGGATTCATCCCGCCCGACGACGTCTCGCAGACACAGGTCTACCTGACCCTGCCGCCGGGCTCCGACCTGCGCCGCACGCTCGCCGCCGCCGAACAGGCGCGCGCGATCGTCGAGCGCAATGAGCACGTGAAGATGGTCTACACCGCGGTCGGCGGCGGTGCCGCCGGCGCCGATCCGTTCGCGCCGCGCGGCGCTGCCGAAGTGCGCAAAGCCACACTGACGATCAACCTCTCGCCGCGCTCGCAGCGCAGCGGCTTTCTCGGACTGTTCGGCGGCATCCACAAGACCGAGATCGAGGAGCAGTTGCGCGCCGCGCTCGCCGAGCTGCCGGGTGTGCGCTTCAGCGTCGGCCTCGCAGGCGGCACGGGCAAGTACGTGCTGGTGCTGGCGAGCGAGGACGGCGCCGCGCTCGCCGCGCACGCGCGCGTGGTCGAACGCGAACTGCGCACGATCGAGGGCATCGGCTCGATCACCTCGACCGCGACCCTGGTGCGGCCCGAGCTGACCGTTCGCCCCGACTTCGCGCGCGCTGCCGACCTCGGCGTGACCTCGGCGGCGATCGCCGACACGCTGCGCATCGCCACCGTGGGTGACTTCGACCAGGGCCTGGCCAAGCTCAACCTGGCGCAGCGCCAGGTGCCGATCGTGGTCAAGCTGCCGCCGCAGGCGCGCCAGGACCTGGCGCTGCTGGCGCGGCTGCCGGTGCCCGGACGCGACGGGCCGGTGATGCTCGGCCAGGTGGCGACGCTGTCGCTGGACGGCGGTCCGGCCGAGATCGATCGCTACGACCGCATGCGCAACATCAACTTCGAGATCGAGCTCGGCACAGCGCAGATGGGCGAGGTCGAGCAGGCGGTGCTCGCCCTGCCAAGCCTGCGCAACCTGCCGCCGGGCGTGATCCAGACGACGATCGGCGACGCCGACGCGATGAACGAGCTGTTCTCGAGCTTCGCCCTGGCGATGGTCACCGGCGTGCTGTGCATCTACATCGTGCTCGTGCTGCTGTTTCGCGACTTCGTGCAGCCGGTGACGATCCTGGCCGCGCTCGTGCTCTCGGTGCCGGGGGCGTTCCTGGCGCTGTTCGTCACGCAAAGCGCGCTGTCGATGCCATCGATGATCGGCCTGATCATGCTGATGGGGATCGCCACCAAGAACTCGATCCTGCTGGTCGACTACGTGATCCTCGCGCGCCGCGGGGTCGACGGCAACCCGCCGCTGGCGCGCTTTGAGGCGGTGCTCGACGCCTGCCGCAAGCGCGCGCGGCCGATCGTCATGACCACGCTGGCGATGGGCGCCGGCATGATGCCGGTGGCACTCGGCATCGGCACCGACCCGAGCTTCCGCTCGCCGATGGCGATCGTCGTCATCGGCGGGCTCATCACCTCGACCTTCCTGTCGCTGCTCGTGATCCCGGTGATCTTCACCTTCGTCGACGATCTGATCGTCGCCGCCCGCCGTCTGATCGGCTGGCCGCGGCCGGCCGAGACCACGGTCGCGCGCGGCAGCGCCGCCGAGTGAGGCCTCGCCCGCAGAGGCACGCTGTGCACCGTGGTCAAAGCTGTGTTGGCGCGACCTGCGTCGCCGGCGAGCGCGCGCGCCGTCGGCAAGCGCCGATCGGCAGGTAAGCTTCAGTCGGCGCCGCGTTGCCGTCGGCGACGATTAGTCCCGATGCCACGCAGCGAGCCCCGCCAAGCGCAGCCAGTGACCTCCTCCGTGACCGCTCCTGCGTGAACGCACCGCCGCCCTCCTCCGCCGAGACCGCCGCCGCGGTGCCGCCGCTGCTCGCCGAGCGTATCCCGCTCGAGGGCACGGGGCCGGTCGACCTCGAGCGCCAGCGGCGCGTGGTGGCGGCGCTGCGGCCGATCCTGCCGGCGCACGCGCTGCTGTACCGCGAGGAGGACACGCGCCCCTACGAGTGCGACGGGCTGACCCTGTATCGCCAGGTGCCGATGGTGGTGGCGCTGCCCGAGACCGAGGCGCAGGTCGAGCAGGTGCTCGCCGTCTGCCACGCGCTCGGCGTGCCGGTGGTGGCGCGCGGTGCCGGCACCGGGCTGTCGGGCAGCGCCCTGCCGCATCAGGCGGGCGTGCTGCTGTCGCTGGCGAAGTTCAACCGGATCCTGAAGCTCGATGCCTTCGCGCGCCTGGCGGTGGTGCAGCCGGGCGTGCGCAATGCCGCGATCAGCGAGGCGGCGGCGCCGCACGGGCTGTACTACGCGCCCGATCCCTCGAGCCAGATCGCCTGCACGATCGGCGGCAACGTGGCCGAGAACGCCGGCGGCGTGCACTGCCTGAAGTACGGCCTGACGCTGCACAACGTCCTGCGCGTGCGCGGGCTCACGGTGGCCGGCGAACCGGTCGAGTTCGGCTCGCACGCGCCCGATGCGCCGGGCCTGGACCTGCTGGCGGTGATGGTCGGCAGCGAAGGCATGCTGGCGGTGGCGACCGAGGTGTCGGTGCGGCTCGTACCCAAGCCGCAGCACGCGCAGGTGATCCTAGCGAGCTTCGCCGACATCGAAAGCGCCGGCCGCGCGGTGGCCGAGGTGATCGCCGCCGGCATCATCCCGGCCGGCATGGAGATGATGGACCGCGCCGCCGTCGCCGCGGTCGAGCCCTTCGTGCGCGCTGGCTACGACCTCGAGGCCGAGGCGATCCTGCTGGTCGAGTCCGACGGCACGCCCGAGGAAGTGGCCGAGGAAGTCGAGCGCATGCGCGAGGTGCTGGCGGCCAGCGGCGCCACCCGCCTGGCGGTCAGCGCCAGCGAGGCCGAGCGGCTGCGCTTCTGGGCCGGCCGCAAGGCGGCGTTCCCGGCGGTCGGCCGCATCTCGCCCGACTACTACTGCATGGACGGCACGATCCCGCGCGCGCGCCTGGGCGAGGTGCTGACCGCAATCCGGCAGATGGAGGGCAAGTACGGGCTGCGCTGCGCCAACGTGTTCCACGCCGGCGACGGCAACCTGCACCCGCTGAT
>JBBIST010000125.1:0-6256 GCA_037441125.1 Burkholderiales bacterium | reverse complement strand
CGGCCTGAGCTTCGGCACCGTGCTGACGCTGTACGTGGTGCCGACCATGTACACGATCGTGCGCGAATGGATCGATCGCGACTTGCACCGGCGTGGCACGCACGAACGGGCCGAGCCGGCCGCCACGCACTCCGCCGCCGAGTAGCGATGATCTGCTGAATCCCGAATCCCGAATCCCGAATCCCGAATCCAGAATCCGTCCTCCAATGCGACAAGTGATCCTCGACACCGAAACCACCGGCCTGGCGGTCAAGGACGGGCACCGAATCATCGAGATCGGCGCCCTCGAGATCGTCAGCCGGCGCGTGACCGCGCGCAACCTGCACCACTATCTGAACCCCGAGCGCGCCAGCGACGAGGGCGCGCTCGCCGTGCATGGCCTGAGCGACGAGTTCCTCAGCGACAAGCCGAAGTTCGCCGCGATCGCCGACGAGCTGCTCGCCTTTGTCGCCGGCGCCGAGGTGATCATCCACAACGCCGCCTTCGACCTCGAGTTCCTCGACGCCGAACTGGCGCGCCTGGGCCGACCGCCGTTCGCCGCCCATTGCGCCTCGATCACCGACACCCTGAAGCTGGCGCGCGAGCTGCACCCGGGCAAGCGCAACTCGCTCGACGCGCTCGCCGAGCGCTACCAGGTGTCCAACGCCCACCGCACCCTGCACGGGGCGCTGCTCGATGCGCGTCTGCTGGCCGAGGTCTACCTGGCGATGACGCGAGGCCAGGACACGCTGTTGATGGAACTGGCGCCTGCCGGCGCGCAGGACGAGGGCGGACCGATCGACCTCGCGCGTCTGGTCGTGCTCGCCGCGGGCGCGTCCGAGGTGGCCGCGCACGAGGCGCTGCTCGACCGCTTGCAGCAGGCGAACAAGGCGCCGCCGGTGTGGCGCGCGCCGCCTGCGGCAGCGCCGGTCTTGGCCGACGCCGCGGGCGAGGGCGCGTCGCGCTGAGGTAAGATTCGCGCCGCCCGTCGCCGGCACGGTCGGTGGCGAAGCGGGCGGTTAGCTCAGCGGTAGAGCACTGCCTTCACACGGCAGGGGTCACAGGTTCGAACCCTGTACCGCCCACCACAGTCGCGCACGGCCCAGGGTTCCTGGGCCGTTTTCGCTTGGCGGCACCGCGCGTTCCTTCCTCCTGCCTGCGATGACCACCGCTCCCACCGTCCGCACCCGCATCGCCCCCAGTCCGACCGGCATGCTGCATCTGGGCACCGCGCGCACGGCGCTTTTCTGCTGGGCTTTTGCGCGCCATCACGGCGGCCAGTTCATCCTGCGCATCGAGGACACCGATCGCGAGCGCAGCACCGACGCCGCGGTGCAGGCGATCCTCGACTCGATGCATTGGCTCGACCTCGACTACGACGAGGGGCCAATCCACCAGTGCGACCGCCTGCAGCGCTATGCGCAGGTGGCCGAGCAGTTGCTCGCCAGCGGCTGTGCCTACCGCTGCTACGCGAGCAAGGACGAACTCGAGCAGTTGCGGCAGGCGCAGGCGGCGCGCGGCGACAAGCCGCGTTACGACGGCCGCTGGCGGCCGGAGAACGCCGTCGGCAGGACGCCGCCGCCGGGGGTGACGCCGGTGATCCGTTTCCGCAATCCGGACCACGGCGAGGTGGCGTGGAACGACCTGGTCAAGGGCCCGATCAGCATCGCCAACGCCGAGCTCGACGACCTGGTGATCCTGCGCGGCGACGGCGTGCCGACCTACAACTTCGCGGTCGTGGTCGACGACATCGACATGCGCATCACGCACGTGCTGCGCGGCGACGACCACGTCAACAACACGCCGCGCCAGATCAACATCTACCGCGCGATCCTCGGTCCGGACGCGATCGTGCCGCAGTTCGGCCACCTGCCGATGATCCTCGGCCCCGATGGGCAGAAGCTTTCCAAGCGGCACGGCGCGGTGAGCCTGATGCAGTACGACGAGGACGGCTTCCTGCCCGAAGCGATGTTCAACTATCTCGCGCGCCTGGGCTGGAGCCATGGCGACCACGAGAAGTTCACGCGCGCGCAGATGGTCGAGTGGTTCGATCTGGCGCAGGTCAACCGGGCGCCGGCGCAGTTCAACCCGGACAAGCTGCTGTGGCTCAACGGCGAGTACCTGAAGGAAGCGGCCGACGCGCGTCTGGCCGGGCTGGTGGCGCCGCGCATCGAGCGCATGCACGGCGTGCTCGCCGGCGGCGCGCCGCTGCCGGCGGTGTGCGCCTTGCTCAAGGAGCGCGCGCGCACGCTCAACGAACTGGCCGAGCAGGCGATGCTGTTCTACGGCCCGCACGGCGCCGATCCGGCGCTGCTCGCCGCCCACCTGAGCGGCGCCAGCCTGATCGCCGTGCGCGACTTCGCCGCGCGCGCCGCGACCGTGGCGTGGGAGCGCGAGGCGATCGCCGCGCTGATCAAGGCGCTGGTGGCCGAGCACCGGCTGAAGATGCCGCAGGTCGCGGTGCCGCTGCGCGTGGCCCTGACCGGCCGCACGCAGACGCCGTCGATCGACGCCGTGCTGGCGCTGTTCGGCCGCGACGCCGCGCTCGAGCGGATCGAGGCGTCGCTGGCGCGTTGCGGCTGACGCCGTTTGCGCCGATCAGGCCGGCGGCGTTGCTGCGCGCAGCGCCCGCCACACCCGCTCGGGCGTGGCCGGCATGTCGATGTCGCGCACGCCGAGCGGCCGCAGCGCATCGATGAGCGCGTTGATCACGGTCGGCGTGGCGCCCACGGTACCGAGTTCGCCCACGCCCTTGGCACCGAGCGGGTTGATCCGGCACGGCTGGCTGTCGTCGGTGATCGTTGTGAACTCCGGCAGGTCGCCGGCGCGCGGCAGCGCGTAGTCCATGAACGATCCGGTCAGCAACTGGCCGGACTCGCGGTCGTAGCGGACGGCTTCAAACAGCGCCTGTCCCACCGCCTGCGCGATGCCGCCATGGATCTGGCCGGCGACGATCGGCGGGTTGATCACGCGGCCGACGTCGTCGACCGTCGTGTAGCGGACGATCTCGGTCGCGCCGGTGTCCGGATCGACCTCGACCTCGCACACGTGGCAGCCGTTCGGCCATGACGGTCCGCCGACCTTCTGCAGCGTGTCGACGACGATCCGCCGTTCGGGCTGGCCGGCGGCGAGTTCAAAGAGATCAATGCCGAGGTCGGTGCCCTCGACCTTGAAGCGGCCGCCGGCGTAGACCAGGTCAGCGGCAGGCGCCTCGAGCGCGCCGGCGGCGAGCCTGCGGCCCTGCTCGATCGCCTCGTTCGAAGCGCTGAGCAGCGCCGAGCCGCCGATGTACAGCGACCGGCTGCCCATGCTGCCGATGCCCTGCGCGACGTCGGAGTCGCCCTGGACGATCTCGATCTTCGCCGCGTCGATCTGCAGCGTGTCGGCGAGGATCTGCAGGTAACTCGTCTCGATGCCCTGGCCCATCGCCTGCATCGCCGTGAACGCGCGCACGCGCCCGTCGGCTTCGACCTGCAGCCGCACCTGCTCCTGGTGGACGACGCCGGTCCACTCGAGGAAGGTCGAGACGGCGCGGCCGCGCAGCCGGCCGCGCGCCTGCGATTGGCGCCGGCGCTGCTCGAAGCCGGCCCAGTCCGAGGCCGCGAGCGCGCGTTCGAGGATGCGCGGGAAGTCGCCGCTGTCGTAGGTCTCGCCGCTGGCGCTGCGGTAGGGCATCTGCTCGGGGCGGATCAGGTTGCGCCGGCGCAGTTCGGCCGGATCGAGCCCGATCTGCGCCGCGGCCTCGTCGATCAGCCGTTCGATCAGGTAGATCGCCTCCGGCCGGCCGGCGCCGCGGTAAGCGGAGATGACGTTGGTGTGCGTGAGCACCGCTTGGGACTCGAGGTCGAGCAGCGGCACCTGGTAGACGCTCGTGATCACCTTCTGCGTCAGCGCCAAGTGGATCGCGGCGCCGGCGCCGTGCGCGTAGGCGCCGATCGCACCGGTCAGGCGCACGCGCAGCGCCAGGATCCGGTGCTCGGCATCGAGCGCAAGCTGCGCTTGCCCCAGTTGATCGCGGCCGTGGCTGCCGGCCAGGAAGTCTTCGAGCCGGGTGGCGCGCCAGCGCACCGGTGCGCCGAGCGCGCGCGCGGCGAAGGCGGCGGCCACGTCCTCGGCCTGCAGCAGGGTCTTCATGCCAAAGCCGCCGCCGACGTCGCCGACGCGCACCCGGACCCGGGATGGCTCCAGACCGAGGACGCCGGCGAGCGCCTTCTGCAGACCGGCCGGGTTCTGCGAACTGGCGTGCAGGGTCAGGCGGCCGCTGGCCGCATCGAAGAGCGCGGCGCCGGCGCGCGGTTCCAGAGTGACCGGCGCCAGGCGCTGGTTGTACACGCGCACGCTCACCACTCGCGCGGCGCGCGCGAAGGCGGCGGCGCAGGCGGCCGCGTCGCCGCAGCGCGCGCTGGCGGCGACGTTGCCGGGTGCGCCGGGCCATACCTGCACGGCGTCGGCGCGCAGCGCGCAGGCGAGCTCGACCACCGCCGGCAGCGGCTCGTAGTCGACTTCGGCGCGCGCGGCGGCGGCCTCGGCCTGAGCGCGCGAGCGGGCGACGATCGCTGCCACCGGCTGGCCGACGAAGCGCACGACGTCAATGGCCAGCGGCGGATAGGGCGGCGTGCTCATCGGGCTGCCGTCGGCGCGCCGGAATCCCGGGCTGGCGGGGAAGGGTGCGACTCCGGCGGCGGCGAGATCGGCGCCGGTGTAGACGGCGACCACGCCGTCGCAGCGACGAAGATCATCGGCGCCGATCGCCAGCAGCCGCGCGTGCGCGTGCGGCGAACGCACCAGCGTCAGGTGCAGTGCGCCCGGCAGTTCGAGGTCGTCGGCGAAGCAGCCGCGGCCGGTGAGCAGCCGGTCGTCTTCGATCCGCGTGACCGCCTGGCCGATGCCGAACTTCATGGTTGCGCGTCCGTGCCGCGAACGCCGGAGAACCGCAACGCCGGCGCGCCGCTTGGCGCCTGTCTCAGGGCTTGGGCGGCACGTAGCCGGCCGGCTGGTCGGCGCCGGCGCCGAAGAAGTACTGCTCCATTTGCGTCTGCAGGTACTTGCGGGCGCGCGCGTCGGCGAGGTTCAACCGGTTCTCGTTGACCAGCATCGTCTGGTGCTTCTGCCAGGCAAGCCAGGCTTCGCGCGACACGCTCTCCCAGATCTTGCGGCCGAGATCGCCGGGCACCGGCGGAAAGTCGAGTCCCTCGGCCTCGCGACCGAGCTTGATGCAGTTGACCATGCGGGCCATCGTCACGCTCCAGGGCAGGAAAAGTTGAGGATCAGTCGTCCGCGTGCGGCGCGCGCCGGCGCGCTGCGGTTCAAAGCGCCTTCACCAGAACCTGCGAGCGTCGCTGCCAGTTGTAGAGCTTCTGCCGCTGCATCGGCAACTGCTCGACGTCGGCGACGACGAAGCCGCGCTTCAGGAACCAGTGCCCGGTGCGCGTGGTAAGCACGAACAGCCGCGCGAGGCCAAGGGCGCGCGCGCGCGCCTCGACGCGTTTCATCAGGCGCTCGCCGTCGCCGTACTCGCGATAGTCGGGGTGCACGGTCAGGCAGGCGAGCTCGCCCATGCCGGCTTCCGGGAACGGGTACAGGGCGGCGCAGCCGAAGATCAGGCCGTCGTGCTCGAGCACGGTGAAGTGGTCGATCTCGCGCTCGATGACTTCGCGCGGGCGCTTGACCAGGGTGCCGTCGGCCTCGAGCGGCTCGAGCAGCTTCAGGATCCCGCCGACGTCGTCGGCGCCGGCTTCGCGCAGCGACTCGAGCTTCTCGGCCGCGAGCATGGTGCCGACACCGCTGTGGGTGAACAGCTCCATCAGCAGCGCGCCGTCCAGGCCGATCGGCAGCAGGTGGCCGCGCGCGACACCGCCCTTGCAGGCCTTGATCAGGTAGGCGAGGTCGTCGGCGTCGTTGGCGTCGATGTCGCCGGCGGCGATCATCCTCTCGGCCTCGGCCACGCTCAGTTCGGTCCGCAGTTCGCCGGTGCGGTCGCGCACGCCGTCCTCGTCGCCGATCAGGATCAGCTTGTCGGCGCCAATCGCCACGGCGACGCTGACCGCGACGTCCTCGAGCATCAGGTTGAAGGCCTCGCCGGTGGGCGAGAAGCCGAGCGGCGACAGCAGCACCAGGCCGTTGTTGGCCAACGTGAAACGGATCGCGTCGGCGTCGACCTTGCGCACGACGCCGGTGTGCATGTAGTCGACGCCGTCGATCACGCCCATCGGCCGCGCGGTGACGAAGTTGCCGCTGACCACGCGCACCTTGGCGTTGGCCATCGGCGTGTTCGGCA
>JBBIST010000124.1:0-6335 GCA_037441125.1 Burkholderiales bacterium | reverse complement strand
GGCTGCCGCGCCCGCACCGGCGCCGGCGCCCGAACCCGCTGCACCGGCGCCGGCTGCACAAGCCGAGCCGGCGAAAGCGGAGGCGCCGGCGGCCAAAGCGGCGGCCGTTCCTGCGCCGCCTCCGGCACCGGCAGCGGCGCCGACGCTGACCGAGACGCTGACCTCGCCGTTCGTGCTCGGCGGCATCGGCGCGGTACTGCTGGCGCTGCTGGTGGGATTGAACCTGTATCGCAAGCGCAAGGTCGAGTCGTCGGAGGAGTTCAAGGCCACCAGCGACAGCGCGCAACCGAATTCGCTGTTCGGTGCCACCGGCGGGCGCAGCGTTGACACCGGCGCCACCAGCACCTTCAATTCGAGCTTCATTCCGGCCGCCTCGCAACTCGACTCCAACGAGGTCGATCCGGTGGCCGAGGCCGATGTCTACATCGCCTACGGCCGCGAGGAGCAGGCCGAGGACATTCTCAAAGAAGCGCTGCGCCTGCAGCCGGACCGGCACGCGGTGCGCGTCAAGCTGCTCGAAATCTACTCGCGCCGCAACGACAAGGCGTCGTTCATGGCAGTGGCGCGCGAGCTGCGCGAGCGCACCGGCGGCGTCGGCGAAGACTGGGAGCGCGGCGCCAAACTCGGTCGCGCCCTCGATCCGAGCGAACCCATGTTTGCCGGCGCCGCCACTGCGGACGCTGCGCGTGGCCCGACCACCGAACTGCGCCTGGACCCGAGCACCGCGGGCGGGCGACCGGCGGTTGGTGGCGCGCCGGCGGCCGGTGCGGGTCTGGCAGCGGCGGCCGACACGGAGCGCGCGCCGGCGCCTCAGGCGCCAATCGCCTCCGGCTTGAGTGCCGCCACGCGTGGCGGGCCCGACACGCGCATGACGCCGGACACGGCGATGCCTCTTGACTCACGCATGGGCGTCGACACGCGTTCGTCGGCGCCGGCAACGACGACCAGCGGTCCGGTCACGCGCTTCGAAGCGACATTGTCTGATTCGACCGTGCCGGCATCGCAACTCAATACCGAGGTTCTGGCCACGACGGCGACGCCGAATCGGGAGATCGCCTCGCTCGACTTTGATCTCGGAAGTCCGGTGGTGCGGACGGAAGTGCCGAAGCCGGCGCCGCAGCCGGCCGCATTCGACCTGTCGTTCGACCTCCGTCCGCCGACGCCTGCGCCCGCGAAAGCCGAGCCTGCCGTCGCTGCGGCCCGGCCGACAGCGGCCCCGACCGTCGGCGGCTTCGGGTCGATCCCGGATGTCGATCTGACCCTGCCGTCGCGGCCGACGGCACCGTTCGCTGACGCGCCGCCGACCGTGCCTGCCGGTTTGCAGTCGGCCTTCGATGCGTCGTTGGCGCGGCCGACGCTGCTCGGCGACGTCGGCGCGCTGCCAGACGAGCGTGCGCCGCGCCTGACCTCGAACACCGACCAAGCCACGGTGCCGTTGATCGACTTCGACCTCACCGGCTCCGATGTCGAGCTCGGCGGCCGCCGCACCGAGACCCAGGCCGGCAGCCCGCTTGCGGCACAGATGGCGACCAAGCTCGATCTGGCGCGCGGCTACATTGATCTCGGCGTCAAGGACGGCGCGCGCGAGCTGCTCGAAGAAGTCATGCGCGACGGCACGCGCGAGCAGCGCCAGAGCGCGGTCGATCTGATGCGACAGGTCGAGGTCTGATCGGCTTCGGGTGCTCGCGGGCGTGCGCGCCCGCGGCAGCACCCGAAGCGCTCATCCACACGGCCTGCGGCGGCGCAGCGGCAGCGCGCGGCCCCTTTCACGAGATCCACGTACGGGCGACGACGTCGCCCGCTTGGACTTCCTGCTTCGCCCTCGCGGCCCTCACTTGGTGATGCGCATTGCCCTTGGCCTCGAGTACGACGGCAGCGCATTTGCCGGCTGGCAGACGCAGCCGGCCGGCACGGCGGTGCAGGATGCCCTCGAGCGCGCGCTGGCGGCGTTCGCAGGCTGTCGGCTCGCGACCATCTGCGCCGGACGCACCGACGCCGGCGTGCATGCCACCTACCAGGTCGTGCACATCGACACCGCGCTGGCGCGACCGCTCGCGTCCTGGGTACGCGGCGTCAATGCGCACCTGCCGGCCGCGGTCGCGGTGCGCTGGTCGCGTGCCGTGCCCGATGACTTCCACGCCCGATACTCAGCCAGCGGCCGCCGCTACGACTACTGGCTGCTCAACGATCCGGTGCGCTCGCCGCTGGCGCGATCCCGGGTCGGCTGGGTGTTCCGGCCGCTCGATGAGGCGGCGATGCACGAGTCGGCGCAGCACCTGCTCGGCCGGCATGACTTCTCGGCCTTTCGCGCCGCCGAGTGCCAGGCGCACTCGGCGGTGCGCGAATTGCGCCAGTGTGAGGTGCAGCGCTTCGGCCGCCTGATCCGGGTGCGCGTGACGGCCAACGCGTTTCTGCATCACATGGTGCGCAACCTGGTCGGCGCGCTGGTCTACGTCGGCCTCGGGCGCAAGCCGCCGCACTGGCCGGCGCAGTTGCTGGCGGCGCGCGATCGCACGCTGGCCGCGCCGACCTTCGCCGCCTCCGGCCTGTACCTGACGCACGTTCAGTACGATCCGGTGTTCGACTTGCCGTCGCCGGTCGAGGCGCTGCCACTGCCGGGCTGAGCCGTTCGAGCGCGTTCGCGCTCCGGCCGACGGTCGGGCCAACCCTGGAGGAACCGAGTGACCGATCGCGTGCGAGTCAAGATCTGCGGCGCCACGCGCGCCGAGGACGTGATCGCAGCCGCTGAGGCCGGCGCCGATGCCGTCGGCTTCGTCTGTTATCCGGGCAGCCCGCGCTGGGTACCGCCGGCGCAACTGGCGGCGCTGGCGTCGTGCCTGCCGCCGTTCGTGACACCGGTGCTGCTGTTCGTCAACGCCGCGCCCGAGTCGGTGCGGGCGGCGATCGCCGCCGTACCGCAGGCGCTGCTGCAGTTCCACGGCGACGAGACCGAGGCCGAGTGCTGCTCCTATCAGCGACCGTATCTGCGCGCGCTGCGAATGGCGCCGGAGGTCGCGCTGCTAGACTGCGAGCGCAGTTTCCGGTCGGCCGTTGCCCTGCTGGCCGATGCGCCGGCGGCAGGCTACGGCGGCGGCGGCCAGCGCTTCGACTGGTCGCGCCTGCCGCCGCCGAGCGCGCGCGCCAAGCCGCTGGTGCTGGCCGGCGGACTCGACGCAGGCAATGTCGCCGAGGCGATCCGCCTGGTTCAGCCGTACGCGGTCGATGTCTCCAGCGGCGTCGAGTCGGCCAAGGGGATCAAGGATGCGGCGCGCATCGCGCGCTTCATCGCCGCGGTGCGTGGCGCCGAACACACTGTGAGTGCGATCGCTTGAACTACGACCTGCCCGACGCGCGCGGTCACTTCGGCCCCTATGGAGGCGTGTTCGTCGCCGAGACGCTGATGCACGCGCTCGAGCAGTTGCGCGTCGCCTACGAGAGCTGCCGGCGCGACCCCGATTTCGTGGCCGAGTTTGAGCGCGAGCTCAAGCACTTCGTCGGCCGCCCGAGCCCGATCTATCACGCGCGGCGCTGGAGCGAGCGGCTCGGCGGCGCGCAGATCTACTTCAAGCGCGAGGACCTGAACCACACCGGCGCGCACAAGGTGAACAACACCGTCGGCCAGGCGCTGCTGGCGCGGCGCATGGGCAAGCCGCGCGTGATCGCCGAGACCGGCGCCGGCCAGCACGGGGTGGCCACCGCCACGGTGGCGGCGCGCTTCGGCATGCAGTGCGTCGTCTACATGGGTGCCGAGGACATGGGCCGGCAGGCGGCCAACGTGTACCGGATGAAGCTGCTCGGCGCCGAGGTGGTGCCGGTCGAGTCGGGCTCGAAGACCTTGAAGGACGCGCTCAACGAAGCGATGCGCGACTGGGTAACCCATGTCGAGGACACCTTTTACATCATCGGTACCGTCGCCGGCCCGCATCCGTATCCGATGATGGTGCGCGACTTCAACTCGGTCGTCGGGCGCGAGTGCCGGCAGCAGATGCCGCAGATCGCCGGCCGCCAGCCCGACGTCGTGATCGCCTGCGTCGGCGGCGGCAGCAATGCGATGGGCATCTTCTACGACTACATCCCGCACGACGAGGTGCAACTGATTGGTGTCGAGGCGGCCGGCGAGGGGCTCGCCGGCGGGCGCCACGCGGCCAGCCTGCAGATGGGTTCGCCCGGGGTGCTGCACGGCAATCGCACCTACCTGCTGCAAGATGAAAACGGCCAGATCGTCGAGACGCACTCGGTGTCGGCCGGGCTCGACTATCCGGGCGTCGGTCCCGAGCACGCCTGGCTGAAGGACAGCGGCCGCGCCACCTACGTCGGCGCGACCGACGCCGAAGCGCTGCAGGCGTTCCACGACTGCTGCCGCATCGAAGGCATCATCCCGGCGCTCGAATCGAGCCATGCGCTCGCCTACGCGGCGAAGCTGGC
This sequence comes from Burkholderiales bacterium, assembly GCA_037441125.1. Classification (GTDB taxonomy): domain Bacteria; phylum Pseudomonadota; class Gammaproteobacteria; order Burkholderiales; family Burkholderiaceae_F; genus JALHMQ01. The sequence goes on along the minus strand of JBBIST010000124.1, from coordinate 1,910 downwards.
GCCGACCCTGCCCAGCGACAAGCTGCTGCTGGTCAACCTCTCCGGGCGCGGCGACAAGGACCTGCACATCGTCGCCGAGGCGGGCGGGCTCGAGTTCTTCTGCCGCGCCTCCTGCCGCGAGGCGACACTCGCCTGGCGCAAGGGCCGCTGATGGCGCGCATCGCCGAGCGTTTTGCATCGCTTGCGGCGCAGGGCCGCAAGGGGCTCGTCGCGTATATCGCCGCCGGCGACCCGTCGCCCGATCTGACCGTGCCGCTGATGCACGCGCTGGCGCGCGCCGGCTGCGACGTGATCGAGCTCGGCGTGCCGTTTTCCGACCCGATGGCCGACGGCCCGGTGATCCAGCGCGCCAGCGAGCGCGCGATCCGCAACGGCGTCGGTCTGCAGCGCACGCTCGCGTTCGTGGCCGAGTTCCGCCGCAGCGACGCGCACACGCCGGTGGTGCTGATGGGCTACGCGAACCCGATCGAACGCATGGGGCGGGCGCCGTTTGCTGCGCAGGCCGCCGCCGCCGGCGTCGACGGCGTGCTGGTGGTCGACTACCCGCCCGAGGAGAGCGACGAGTTCGCCGCCGCGCTGCGCGCGCACGGCATCGATCCGATCTTCCTGCTGGCGCCGACCTCGACCGACGAGCGCATCGCGCGCGTCGCCGGCGCCGCCAGCGGCTACCTGTACTACGTGAGCCTGAAGGGGATCACCGGCGCCGGCCATCTCGACGTCGCGGCGGTGGCGGCGAAGCTGCCGTCGATCAAGGCGCGGGCGCGGGTGCCGGTGGGCGTGGGCTTCGGCATCCGCGACGCCGCCAGCGCGCAGGCGCTGGCGCGCGTGGCCGACGCGGTGGTGATCGGCTCGCGCATCATCGAGGAACTGGAACGCGCGCCGCGCGAGCGCGCGGTCGCCGCGGTCGAGGCGCTGATGGCGGAGTTCCGCCGCGCCGTCGACGCCGCCGCGACCGCGCCGCGCCTGGCTGCTGGCTAGACACCGGATCAAGGAGGTTGCGATGAGCTGGATCGAGAAGCTACTGCCGCCGCGCATCAAGCAGGGCGGCAGCCGCAAGACCATGCCCGAAGGCGTCTGGACCAAGTGCCCGGGCTGCGAGGCGGTGCTCTACAGCGCCGAGCTGGAGCGCACGCTGCAGGTGTGTCCGAAGTGCGGCCACCATCTGCGCATCCGTGCCCGCGAGCGCCTGGACGCGCTGCTCGACGCCGAGGGCCGCTACGAGATCGGCCAGGAAGTCCTGCCGGTCGACTCGCTGAAGTTCAAGGACAGCAAGAAGTACCCGGATCGGCTGCAGCAGGCGATGCAGGACACCGGCGAGACCGACGCGCTGATCGTGCTCGGCGGCTCGATCCGCGCGCTGCCGGTGGTGGTCGCCTGCTTCGAGTTCGAGTTCATGGGCGGCAGCATGGGATCGGTGGTCGGCGAGCGCTTCGTGCGCGGCGTGCAGACAGCGCTCGAGCAGAAGCTGCCGTTCATCTGCGTCACCGCCACCGGCGGCGCGCGCATGCAGGAAGGTCTGCTGTCGCTGCTGCAGATGGCCAAGACCACGGCGATGATCGCCCGCCTGGCCGAGGCCAGGCTGCCGTTCGTGTCGGTGCTGACCGACCCGACCATGGGCGGCGTCTCCGCCAGCTTCGCCTTCATGGGCGACGTCGTGATCGCCGAGCCGAAGGCGCTGATCGGCTTCGCCGGGCCGCGCGTGATCGAGCAGACCGTGCGCGAGAAGCTGCCCGAGGGCTTCCAGCGCGCCGAGTTCCTGCTGCAGAAGGGCGCGATCGACATGATCGTCGACCGGCGCCACCTGCGCGACGAGCTGGCGCAGTTGCTGGCGCTGCTGCTGCGCCAGCCGGCCGAGGCGCTGAGCTGAACCGCGCCGCGCCGGCGCGCCGCGCGACCCGCGCCCGGCGCGC
>JBBIST010000123.1:0-6398 GCA_037441125.1 Burkholderiales bacterium | reverse complement strand
GGCGGCACCGCTGGAGTCGCGCGAGCGCACCGCGGCGCCGGCGCCGCGGCTGGTGATCCCCGACGGCTGCAACCTCGGCGTCGTGCTGCGCGTCCTGGTGGCGGTCAATCTCGCGGCTCTGGCGCTGGTGGCGCCGACCGCCGCCTCGGTCGAGGAGGCGATCTCGCGCCTGCTCGCCGGCGCCGCGCTGCTGCAGCCGGTGACATTGCTGACGCTGATCCTCTGGTGCCTGCTGCGGCGCGCGCTGCCGCCGCAGCCGCTGCGCACCCAGCGCGCGCTCGCCTGGTTCACTCCGGTGGCGGTCAGCGCGCTGCTCATCGGCCTGTTCGGCGCCCTGTCGCCGCAGTTGCAGGGGCCGCACCTGCTCGTCTATCTGGCGCTGGCGCTGGCCGGCGGCGCCGCGATCCAGCACTACTTCGAGCTGCGCGCGCGCGCCTTTTCGCCGGCGCTCGCCGAGGCGCGCTTTCAGGCGCTGCAGTCGCGCATTCGGCCGCACTTCTTCTTCAACAGCCTCAACGCCGTGCTCGCCGTGGTGCGCAATGACGCGGCGCGCGCCGAGCGCATGCTGGAGAGCATCGCCGAGCTGTTCCGCGCGGTCATGGGCGACGTGCGCAAACTCGTGCCCTTCGAGCACGAGCTCGGACTGTGCCGGCAGTACGTCGAGATCGAGCAGACCCGGCTCGGCGAGCGGCTGCGCGTCGACTGGCAGATCGGCGCCGTGCACCCGCGCGCGCGCGTGCCGCAACTGCTGCTGCAGCCGCTGATCGAAAACGCGGTGCGCTACGGCGCCGAGCGCATCGAGGGCGAGTGCGAGATCGTCGTGCGCGTGCGCCAGATCGGCTTCAACCTCGAGATCTTCGTCAGCAACCCGATCGCGCGCGAGCCGGTGCAGCGCGAGGGCAACCAGATCGGCCTGGCCAACATCCGTGGCCGGCTGGCGCTGATCTACGACCTCGAGGCCAAGCTCGAGGCGCAGGTGGCGCGCGGCCGCTTCGAGATCACGATCACGATCCCGGTCGAGCACCGCTGAGGTTCGCGCATGTCACGCCCTGCTTGTTTCGACCCGCAGCCGCGCGCCGCAGGTGAGTTGCGATGCTGCGCATCCTGATCGTCGACGACGAGCCGCCGGCGCGCCTGCGCCTGCGGCAACTGCTGGCCGACGGCGCGCCGCAGCTCGCCGCCGCGGTGGTGGGCGAAGCCGAGCACGGCGTCGCCGCGCTCGAGCTCGCCGACCGCCTGCAACCGGACCTGGTGCTGCTCGACATCCACATGCCGGGCATGAACGGGATCGAGGTCGCGCGCCACCTGGCGGCGCGCGCGCAGCCGCCGGCGATCCTGTTCGTCACCGCCGACGACGAGCAGGCGCTGGCCGCCTTCGAGGTGCAGGCGCTCGACTACCTGGTCAAGCCGGTGCGTGCCGAACGCCTGGCGGCGGCGCTGGCGCGGGCGCAGCGGATGGCAGCGCACGAGCCGCGCCTGCAGCAGGTGGCGCAGGCGCTCGGTGCGCCGCGCCGCCACCTGACCGTCTCCGAGCGCGGCCGCCTGATCCTGGTGGCGATCGACGAAGTCGTCTACCTGCGCGCCGAGCTCAAGTACGTGACCATCCGCACCGCCACGCGCGAGCACCTGACCGAGGAGTCGCTCGCCTCGCTCGAGCAGGAGTTCGGCGAGCGTTTCGTGCGCATCCATCGCAACGCGCTCGTGGCGCGCCGTTCGATCCGCGGCTTCCAGCGCGTGCGCGGCGCTGCGGTCGACGGCGAGGCCGGCGACGGCCACTGGGAGGTGCTGCTTGCCGAGCTGCCCGAGCGGCTGCCGATCTCGCGCCGGCAGTGGCCGGCGGTGAAGGCGGCGGCCAAGCCCGCCTAAGAGGCGGCCTCAGCCGGTATTGCGCAGCCCGGCCGAGATGCCGTTGATCGTCAGGTGGATGCCGCGGCGGACGCGCTCGTCGATGGCGTGCGCGCGCCGCTCGCGGTGGCGCTTGATCAGTTCCACCTGCAGGTGGTTGAGCGGATCGATGTAGGGCATGCGGTTCTTGATCGCCTGCGCCAGTTCAGGGTTGGACTCGAGCAGCGTGCGCTGGCCGCTGATCGCCAGCCAGTGGCGCACGGTGAGCTTCCACTCGGCGCCGATCGTGGCGAAGATTGCTTGCGCGCGCTTGCGCTCGGCCGCCAGTTGCACGTAGCGGCCGGCGACCGCCAGATCGCTCTTGGCGAGCACCATTTCCATGTTGCTGCCGAGCGCGCGGAAGAACGGCCAGCGCCGTGCCATCTCCTTGAGCAGCGCCAGCCGCTGGCGCCGCGCCGCCGCCGAGCGGGCGCCGGCAAGATAGGCCTGCACGCCGCTGCCGAAGCCATACCAACCCGGCAGCAGCAGCCGGCACTGACCCCAACTGAACACCCACGGGATCGCGCGCAGGTCCTCGATCCGGCCGCTCGCCTTGCGGCTCGCCGGCCGGCTGCCGATGTTCAGTTCCATGATCTCGGCGATCGGCGTGGTGGCGAAGAAGAACTCGGCGAAGCCTTCGGTCTCGTAGACCAGGCCGCGGTAGGCGCGGTGCGCGTGGCCGGCGATCTCGGCCAGCGCCTCCTCGAACGCGGTGTGCGCGCCGCGCGCCGGCTCGTCCAGCAGGGACGCCTGCAGCAGTGCCGAGACCAGCAGTTCGAGGTGGTGGCGGCCGACCTGCGGATCGGCGTACTTGGCCTGGATGATCTCGCCCTGTTCGGTGAGCCGGATCTGGCCGCGCACGCTGCCCGGCGGCTGCGCCAGGATCGCCTCGAAGCTCGGGCCGCCGCCGCGGCCGACCGAGCCGCCGCGGCCGTGGAACAGGCGCAGTCGCAGGCCATGCTGGTCGAACAACGCCCGCAGTCGCTGTGTGGCCTGGTACAGCGCCCAGTTGGAGGCGAGGAAGCCGCCGTCCTTGTTGCTGTCCGAGTAGCCGAGCATGACTTCCTGCAGCCCGGCGCCGTCGGCGGCCGGCGGCAGCAGCAGCCGGCGCAGGGCCGGATCGGCGATCAGCGCGCGCATGATCTGCGGCGCGCGCGCCAGATCGTCGATGGTCTCGAACAGCGGCACGATCATCAGCGCGCAGCGGCGCGGCTCGCCGGCGGCGAGCAGGCCGGTCTCCTTCTGCAGCAGCGCCACCTCGAGCAGGTCCGACAGCGCCTCGGTGTGCGAGACGATGTGCTTGTCGATCGCCGCCGCACCGAAGCGCGCGCGCAGCTCGCGCGCGGCATCGAACACCGCCAGCTCGCTGCGCGTGCGCTCGCTGTAGCCGAGGTGCGCCGAGTACAGCGGCCGCGCGTGCGCCAGCTCGCGCGACAGCAGGCGCACGCGCTCCGGTTCGGCCAGCGCCCGGTAGTCGGCGCACACCTCGGCCATGGCCAGCAGCTCGGCCACCGCCGCCTCGAGCACGTCCGAGCTCTGGCGCAGGTCGAGGGTGGCGCCGTGGAAGCCGAAGATCGCCAACGCCCGCCGCAGCGGCCGCGCGCGGTGGGCGGCGATCGCGGCGCCGTGGTCGCGCTCGAGCGCTTCGATCACGGTGTCGAGATCGGCGGCGAACTCGCCGGCATGCGTGTACGGGGCGGCGGCGGCAAGCGCGGCGCGCGCGCGCAGATCGAGCCGCAGCTCGTTCGCGCTGGCGGCCAGGCGCGCGTAGACGCCGGCGAGCGCGCGCCGGTAGGGCTCGTCGGCGCGCTGTGGCGAACGGTCGCCGCCGGCTTCGGCGAGCGCCTGCAGCGCGCTGCTCGGCGGGGAGAGCAGCGCCGACATCGACAGTTCGGCGCCGAGCGCGTGCACCTGTCCGAGGTAGTGCTCGAACACGACCGCCGCCTGCGCCGCCAGCGCCGCGCGCATCGTCGAGGCGTCGACCTGCGGATGGCCGTCGCGGTCGCCGCCGATCCAGCTTCCCAGGCGCAGGAACGGCAACGCCGGCGGCGCCGGCAGCACCGCGGCGCCGAGCCGGCGCTCGAGCTCGCCGTACAGCGACGGCATCTGGCCGAGGAAGGTCGTGCGCCAGTACGACAGCGCGTTGGCGATCTCGTCGTTGACGCTGAGCTTGTGTGGCCGCAGCATGCGCGTGCGCCACAGCGTGGCCACGAGCGCGTACAGGCGCTCCTCGCGCGGCTGCTCGTCGCCCGCTTCGCCGAAGGCGGCCGGTTGCAGCAGCGCCGCGACCTCGCGTTCGAGATCGAGGATGCTCTTGCGCCGCACTTCGGTCGGGTGCGCAGTCAGCACCGGCATCAGGCAGGCCTGCGCCAGCAGCCGGCGCACCTGCGCCGGCGCGATGCCGCGGCCGGCGAGCAGCTCGAAGGTCGACGCCAGGCTGCCCGGAGGCTGCGCGCCGCGCGCGCGCAACTGGCGCCGCAGGCGCAGCAGGTTCTGGTCTTCGGCGATGTTGGCCAGGTGCAGGAAGTAGCTGAAGGCGCGCACGACGCTGATCGTGGCGTCGCGCGACAGCGCTTTTAGCAGGCGGTCGAGCCGGCGCGCGTCGGCCGGATCGCCCTGGCGGCGAAAGCGGGTCGAGGTCTGGCGGATCTCCTCGATCGCCTCGTACATCGGCGCGCCCTCGAGCGTCTTGAGCACCTCGCCCAACAGGCGGCCCAGCAGGCGGATGTCGGCGCGCAGGGCCGTGTCGTCGGTGGTCATGGGCTCGGCTTTCCGGGCGCGAACATAGCAGGCAGGCGCCGGTGGAACGCAGCGCACGCGGCCGGCTTCTGCGGGTCCGTACACTTGGCACCATGGACGAAGCGATCATCATCGCCACGCGCGAGAGCCCGCTGGCGCTGTGGCAGGCCGAACACGTGCGCGCGCGTCTGCGCGCGCTGCATCCCGGGCGCAGCGTCGAACTGCTCGGCATGACCACGCGCGGCGACCAGATCCTCGACCGCGCGCTGTCGGCGGTCGGCGGCAAGGGGCTGTTCATCAAGGAACTCGAGGTGGCGCTGCTCGACGGCCGCGCGCACCTGGCCGTGCACTCGCTCAAGGACGTGCCGATGGAACTCGGCCCCGAGTTCCGGCTGGCAGCGGTGCTGGAGCGCGAGGATCCGCGCGACTGCTTCGTGTCGGCGCGCTACTCGTGCCTGGCCGAGCTGCCGCCGGGCGCCCGCGTCGGCACCTCGAGCCTGCGGCGCGAACTGCTGCTGCGCGCGCGCCATCCGAGCTTGCAGGTGCTGCCGGTGCGCGGCAACGTCAACACCCGGCTCGCCAAGCTCGATCGCGGCGACTTCGACGCGCTGATCATGGCCGCCGCCGGGCTCAAGCGGCTGGGTTTCGCCGAGCGCATCCGCCAGATCCTGCCGGCCTCGGAGTTTCTGCCGGCGCCGGGGCAGGGCGCGCTCGGCGTCGAGGTGGTGGCGGCGTCGGCAGCCGCAGCGGCGATCGCCGCCCCGCTCGAGCACGCGGCCACGCGCATCACCACTGCCGCCGAGCGCGCCGTCTCGCGCGGCCTGGGCGGAAGCTGCCAGGTGCCGCTGGCCGCGTACGCCGAGCTCGAAGGCGAGCGGCTGCGGCTGCGCGCGATCGTCGGCAACCATCGCAGCGGCGAGCACGTCGCGGTCGACGAGCACGGTGCCGCCGCCGAGGCGGAAGCGATCGCCGCGCGCGCGGTCGCGCGCCTGCAAGAGGCAGGCGCAATGCGGCTGCTGGCCGCCTGATCGACGGCGGCCGTATCGTCGGGCGCGACAGTTTGGCGAACATGCCGGCGAGCTCAAGAAGCGGCCGATGAACGCGACCCGAGCCGCCGACGACGCCGACCGCGGCCCGGCCGCGGCGCCCGCTGCGGGCGGGCGGCCGTTCATTGTTACCCGGCCGGCGCAGGCCGGCCGCGAACTCACCGATGCGCTCGCGGCACGCGGTGCCGATGCGCTCTGGCTGCCGGCCTTCGACCTCGGTCCGCCGCCCGACGTCGGCGAAGCAGAACGCGTGCTGGCGCGGCTGGCGGACTTCGACCTGGCGCTGTTCGTCAGTCCGGCCGCAGTGCGCGCCACTGCGCTCGTGCTCGCTGCACGGCGTTGGCCGGCGGCCACGGCTATCGGTGCCGTCGGCGCCGGTACGCGCGCGGCGGCGCTGGCGGCCTTGAGCTTCGACCCTGAGGCGCAACCCGAGCTCGTCGCGCCGGAGGAGTCGGACGACGACGGCGATGGCGCGAGCGGCTCCGAAGCGTTCTGGCGCGTTCTTCAGACGCGTGCGGCCCGCGCCGGCATGCCGCGGCGCGTGCTGCTGCTGCGCGCCGCCCACGGACGCGAGTGGTTGCAGGCGCGCTTCGAGCAGGCCGGTGCCGCCGTCACCGCGCTTGCGGTCTACGAGCGGCGCGCGCACGCGTGGAACGCCGACGAGGCGCACTGGGTCGCGCGGCGCGCCGCCGGTGCCGCGCCGGCGCTGGTGCTCACGAGCAGCGAGGC
>JBBIST010000122.1:0-6510 GCA_037441125.1 Burkholderiales bacterium | reverse complement strand
AACAAGTACCGGCTGGTGGTCGAGGTGCAGTACCAGGCGGGCATCGTGTGGGTGAAGTTCGTCGGGACGCACGCGCAGTACGACCGCATCGACGTGGAGACCGTGAATGACTATTAAGCCGATCCGCAACGACGACGACCTGCGACGCGCCTTCCGACGCCTGGAGAAGATCTTCCAGTCCGCAGAGGGCACGCAGCAGGCGGACGAGCGCGACGTGCTCGTCACGCTTATCGAAGCGTACGAGAACAAGAACTACGACTTCGGGCCCGGCGATCCGGTGGAGGCGATCAAATTCCGCATGGAGCAGGAAGGCCTGACCCCTCGCGATCTGGAGCCGTATATCGGGCAGAGCGGCCGCGTCTCCGAAGTGCTAAACCGGAGGCGCCCGTTGAGCCTGCGGATGGTCAAGAGGCTGCACGACGGGTTGAAGATCCCGTACGAGAGCCTGATGGCGGGGGTTCAGTAGAGCGTTGAGAGGTGCAGAGAGTCGTAACGCGGGTGGCGCGATTCTTCACTGAACAGCAAATGTCCCTTTGTCGTCGAATTCGAGGGCGCTTCGCCAGCTGAAGTCACCACATGGTTCGATCTCATACGCCCTCGGAACCTGCGTTCGTGCGGTTCGACGAGTTCGAGCTCGACGAAGCGAACGCCTCGTTGCTTCGGCACGGCAAGCCGGTTGCTCTTTCGCCGACACCGTTCGCTCTACTTTGTGCGCTGGTCAGGCAGCCCGGAAAGCTGCTCACGAAGAGCGGCCTGTTAGATGAGGTGTGGGGTCACCAGTACGTCACTGACTCGGTGCTCAAGACCGCGATCAGCGACTTGCGTACGGTGCTCAAGGACGATCCGCGACAGCCCCGCTTTATCGAGACCGTGTCCCGACGCGGCTATCGGTTCATCGCTCATCCGGTGGCGCAAGTGGCCGCCTCGCCCCATACAGTGGCGACACAGGCGACTGCAACAGGTCGCCCTTCCGATTCCTGGTTCGTCGGTCGCGCCGACGCGCTCGCGCGGCTGGACTCCCTTTGGGACGCAGCGCTCGGCGGTGAACGTACAGTGGCCTGGGTTGCTGGCGAGCCGGGCATCGGCAAGACGGCACTGATCGACCGGTTCATCGCCGGGATCGGCGACGCTGCCTGTGCTCGCGGACAGTGTGTAGACCTTTATGGGGCGGGCGAGCCCTATCTGCCCGTGCTTGAGGCGCTGTCGGACTTGTGCCGCCAGGACGCCGAGGTACCGGCCCTGCTGAGGTCGGTGGCGCCCACCTGGGCGCTGCAGCTGCCGTGGCTAAGCAGCGTCGAGGAGCGAGAAGCGCTACGTCGCGAGTTGGTCGGTGTCGGTTCCGAGCGCATGTTGCGCGAGATGGGTGAGCTGCTCGACCGCTATAGCGAGCGCCGACCGCTGCTGCTGGTGACTGAGGACTTGCACTGGAGCGACCGCGCCACGATTCAGCTGATTGATTACTTCGCACGGCGGCGCGGCAGTGCCCGCCTGATGTGGCTCGCCAGTTTCCGCCTCGCCGAGGTCGTCGTCCATGATCATCCGCTGAATCCGGTGCGGCACGAGCTTCGGCTGCACGCACTGTGCGCGGAGCTTGTTCTTGACCCGTTCTCGGAGGCCGATGTCGCCGCTTACGTGGCACAGCGCGCGCCGTCTTTGGCTGGTGACGAGTCATTCGCGCGAGGTCTGCACGGACGCACGGATGGGGTACCACTGTTTCTCGCTTCGTTGATGACCGAGGCTATGGCGCGCGAAGCTGAACAGGCCGACCGCCCTCGGCAGCGGCCCCCTGCCACCGCGCCGTTCGCGGTCCCTGAGAACCTCGCTGCCCTCATCGACCACTACATTGCAAAGCTCGCTGACGAACAACGCCTGATGCTGGTGGCGGCCGCGGTTTGCGGCACCGAGTTCCGGGTCGGCACGGTGGCATTGGTGATCGGCAAGGAGACCCAATGGGTTGATCAGGTCTGCGCCGAACTGTGGCGCGCGCGGTTGTGGCTGAGCGCGGTCATGCATGCTGACGCGGCTCAGACCCCGACTTATGCGTTCAAGCACGCGTTGTTCAGGCAGGTCCTGTACGAACGCTCGGCCGCTGTGGTCCGCGCCGATCTGCATCGCAAGGTGGGTGCCGCGCTCGAACGTGAGCGCGCCGCTGGGCAGCAGGTTGCTGCGGTCGAGTTGGCGATGCATTTCGAGCGGGGTCACGAGCCGATCTCCGCGCTTCGCTACTACGCCGAGGCGGCTGCGGCGGCGTTGATGCATCTGAGTCCTGCCGATTGCTTGGAGTTGACGCGGATCGGATTGGACCTGCTAAGTCAGGCCGCCCGAGGGCGCGATCGCGACGCGCTGGAATTCTCGCTGGCCACGCTGCGCGGGCTGGCCGCATTTCACCTTGTTGGCGTCGGCAGCGAGGCGCGGGACGCATTCCAGCGCGCTCACTTGCTGCTCCCGTCGCAGCCGGAGCATCCACAGCGCACTCTGTTGCTGCATAACTTTGGGTTCGTGCTGCTCCTGCGTGCCGAGTATGCGGAAGCGCTTCAGCTGGCGGAGACCGCCCAAGCACTGGCAGTGTCGTCGCACGATCCCCTGCTCGAACTCGCCGCCTGCGCGGTGCGGGCCGATGTCTTGCTGTGTCAGGGCAAGCCGCGAGCGGCCTGCACGATCATCGAGCGTGCGCTGCCGCAGATCGAGCTGATCGACGCCGGACCGGCGCACAGCTTTGCACAAGTCATGGTGCTTGCCCTTTACGGATTGCACCTGCTCCATCTTGGGCGCCTCGGTGACGCACGTCAGCGGATGAGGCAGGCGCATGCGTGCGCGGCCCGACTTGGCCAACCGATGGGCCGGATGGTGGCGACCTGGCTGGAAGCGATGCTGGAAATCCGCCTCGGCAACGTGGAACGCGTCGCGGAGTTGGCCGAGGAGTTGCGGGCCCTGGTCGAGGATCATCTACTCAGCCACGGCCGCGCGGCGTGGCGATTCTTCAAGGGCTGGGCGGATGCGCACCGTGGCCGCGCAGCAGAGGCGTTTCGACTGATTCGCGAGGCCTACGAGGACAACACTCGGCTCGGGATGATCGCTGGCAGCAGCGAAGTGCTGGGGTTCGCCGTCGAGGCACTTCTGCTCGCTGGCAACCTCGATGAGGCACAGAGCCAGCTCGAGCAGGCACTGCAGATGGCGGACAACCACGGTGAGCGCGTCTACCTGCCGCAGCTCATCCTGCTCGGTGCGAGGATCGCCAGCGCCCGAGGCCAGTCGCAGACCGCGCTCGATCGGATGCGCGCCGCGATTGCCGAGGCGCGTGCGCAGGAGGCGGTCTGGCTCGAACTGGACGCGCGAACTGAGCTTTGCGCCCATCCCGGCGCCACATCGAAAGAGCGGCGGGCGTTGGCGGCGCTGGTCGACGCTCTGCCCGAGGCGCGTGACACTGCGCTGATGGCAAGGGCCCGCGCGCTGCTCACCGGTGGAACGCAGGCTCCAGCGGCGTAGGCGCGATGCGCCTCCCGCCGATGCGCTCAGACGCCCCTGAGCTGTCGGCTCAACGTGCTCCGATGCGGGCGACCGCACCTTAGTTGAACTATATCAGTAAATTCAAAGCATTATACGTCCTTCTTCATCCTTGATGTGAGGAGTGATGGGTGCGAGCGAACGGTTTGAGCGTTACATGGAACATCTGGCGGCGGGACTGGGGCATGCCGACCGAGGCGCGGGGCTGCGCGGCTACTGCACCGGATTGATCCTGCCGGGCGAGCGCAAGAGCGTGGAGCCGATGGCGGCGCGCATCGATCCGCTGCACACCAGCGCGCGGCACCAGGCGCTGCATCACATCGTGGCGCAGGCCGAGTGGTCGGAGGCCGAGATGCTGCGCCGGGTCGCCCAGTGGGTGGTGCCGAAGATGGACTTCTCGGCTGGCGGCTACTGGATCATCGACGACACGGCGCTTCCGAAGAAGGGCCAGCACTCGGTGGGGGTCGCGCGGCAATACTGCGGGGTGCTTGGCAAGCAGGACAACTGCCAGGTCGCCGTCAGCGTCTCGCTGGCCAACGAACAGGCCAGCGTGCCGGTGGCTTGACGGCTGTACCTGCCGAAGCAATGGGCCGAGGACGCCGCGCGCCGGCGCAAGGCGGGCGTTCCGGCGAGCGTGCAGTTCGCCGCCAAGACCGAGATCGCGCTGGCGCATCGAGCGCGACTACCAGGACTTGAAGCAGGAACTGGGCCTCGGCCACTACGAGGGCCGCGGCTGGCGCGGGTTTCACCATCATGCGGCGCTGACCATCGCCGCCTACGGATTCCTGATCGCCGAACGTCTCGCCGCCGGTGCTCCCCGCGGCGCCAAAAAAACTTCATCGTCCTCCAAATGCCTGCCCTTCCCGCTGATTACATCCCGCGCGGCAGCCCGGCGCGCACAGCGGCACGTGGCCGATTCCATCGCAACGATCCGCCATCTGCTCAGCGTCCGCCTCATCCATCGCCTCGGCCGCTGCCCGCACTGCGGTCAGCGAAACGAAAAGCTGCTTCTATGACACGGTAAGACTAGTGGTTCAGGCACAACTCCGAGATGTAGCGCGGCACGCCCAGCGCGCAGGTGAGACTTCACTGTGCTGCGCATGTCACGCGGCGTGAATCGGCGCACCGCAGGCGTGGCTACATCAGCACGATGTCGTACTGCTCCTGGTGGTAAACGCTTTCGACCTGCATGGCGATCGGCTTGCCGATGAAGTCCGACAGCATCGTCAGCGACTGCGCTTCCTCCTCCAGGAACAGGTCGACCACCGGCTGCGAGGCGAGGATGCGGAACTCGCGCAGGGTGTCGGCCGAGTCGCCGAACTGGCGCGCCTCACGCAGGATGTCGCGCAGAATCGCGTAGCAGACGGTGCGCGCGGTCTTGACCTCGCCGCGGCCGCCGCAGGTCGGGCAGGGCTCGCACAGGATGTGCGCCAAGCTCTCGCGCGTGCGCTTGCGCGTCATCTCGACCAGGCCGAGCTGGGTGAAGCCGCTCACGGTCATGCGCGTGCGGTCGCGCGCCAGCGCCTTCCTGAACTCGGCCAGCACGGCGTCGCGATGCTCGGCGCTGATCATGTCGATGAAGTCGACGACGATGATGCCGCCGAGGTTGCGCAGCCGCAGCTGGCGCGCGATCGACTGCGCCGCCTCCAGGTTGGTCTTGAACACCGTGTCGTCGAAGTTGCGCGTGCCGACGAAGCCGCCGGTGTTGACGTCGATCGTGGTCATCGCCTCGGTCTGGTCGATGATCAGATAGCCGCCGCTTTTCAGGTCGACGCGGCGCGCCAGCGCGCGCTCGATCTCGTCGTCGATCTGGTACAGGTCGAACAGCGGCCGCTCGCCGGTGTAATGGACCAGACGGCCGGCGACGCGCGGCACGTACTGCAGGGCGAAGGCCTGCAGGCGGGCGAAGTTCTCGCGCGAGTCGATCTGGATCGACGCCGTCTGCTCGCTGGCGTTGTCGCGCAGCACGCGCTGTGCCAGCGATAGCTCCTGGTAGAGCTGCGACGGCGCCGGCACCTGGCGGCTGGCGTCGCGGATCTGCGTCCAGCGCTTGCGCAGGTACTCGACGTCGGCGGCGAGATCCTCGGCGCGCGCGTCCTCGGCGCTGGTGCGGATGATGTAGCCGCCGGTCTCGTCGGCGGGAAGCACGCCGGCCAGGGTCTCGCGCAGGCGCGCACGCTCGGGCTCGTCTTCGATCCGTTGCGAGACGCCGACGTGCGGCTCCTGCGGCAGGTACACGAGCATGCGACCGGCGAGCGAGATCTGCGTCGACAAGCGCGCGCCCTTGGTGCCGATCGGATCCTTGACCACCTGCACCAGCAGCGAGTCGCCCTCGCGCAGCATCTGCTCGATCGGCGGCCCGTTGCGGCCGCTACGCGCCTCGCCGTTGCCGGGCAGGCGGTGCTCCCAGACGTCGGCGACGTGCAGGAAGGCGGCGCGCTCGAGGCCGATGTCGACGAAGGCCGACTGCATGCCGGGCAGCACGCGCGCCACCTTGCCCAGGTAGACGTTGCCGACCAGGCCGCGCGAGGCGGCGCGCTCGATGTGCAGCTCCTGCACCACGCCGGCGAGCAGCACCGCCACGCGCGTCTCCTGCGGCGTGACGTTGATCAGGATGTCTTCCATGGCGGGCGAGTGTACGCAGCAGTGGGCAGTGGCCGCCGCGTCCGGCCGTGCGGCCGGTCAATCGCTGCGGTCGGCTTCGGCCGCGGCACGCAACTGATACAGCAGCGCCAGCGCCTCGCGCGGGCTCAGCGAATCGAGGTCGAGCGCGAGCAGCCGCTGCCGCAGCGGGTCGGGCGGCGCATCGGGCGCCGGCGCGGCCGCCTGTACGAACAGGTCGAGCTGCGGCCGCGCCGCGGCGGCGCGCTCTTCGAGCTGCACCAGCAGCGAGCGCGCGCGCCGGACCACGGCCGGCGCCACCCCGGCCAGTTGCGCCACCGCCAGGCCGTAGCTCTGGCTCGCCGGTCCTTCGCGCACCTCGTGCAGGAACACCACCTTGCCGCG
>JBBIST010000121.1:0-6968 GCA_037441125.1 Burkholderiales bacterium | reverse complement strand
GGCAACGTGAGCGCGAGCGGCGGCGGGCTCAGGCAGCGCGCGCTGCTGCCGCCGCTCGCCGGCGGCCGCGTGCTGGCGATCGCCGCCGCAGGCGAGGTCGCGGTCGACGCGCCGGTGCTGCAACTGGCCGACGATGACGGCCGCGTGCAAGACATCGCCCTCGCCCACTTCTGGCCGGTGCGCACGCCGCGCCCGGTGGCGGCGCGCCTGCCCGGCGACGAACCGCTGGTCACCGGCCAGCGCATCCTCGACTCGCTGTTTCCGGTGGCGCGCGGCGGCCGCGGCGCGATCCCCGGCGGCTTCGGTACCGGCAAGACGATCCTGCTCGAGTCGCTCGCCAAGGGCTGCAATGCCGACGTGATCGTCTATCTGGGCTGCGGCGAGCGCGGCAACGAGATGGCCGGCGTGCTCGAGGAGTTCCCGCAGCTCGACGACCCGCGCAGCGGCCGGCCGCTGATGGAGCGCACGGTGATCATCGCCAACACCAGCAACATGCCGGTGGCGGCGCGCGAGGCGAGCATCTACTGCGCCGCCACAGTGGCCGAGTACTTCCGTGACCAGGGCCTGCACGTGGCGCTGATGGCCGATTCCACCTCGCGCTGGGCCGAGGCGCTGCGCGAGGTCTCGGGCCGCTTCGGCGAACTGCCGGGCGAGGGCGGTTATCCGACCTACCTCGCCAGCCGGCTCGCCGACTTCTACGAGCGCGCGGCCAAGGTGACCACGCTCGCCGGCGGCGTCGGCTCGCTCACCCTGTTGGGATCGATCTCGCCGCCGTCGGGCGACTTCTCCGAGCCGGTCACCAGCCACAGCAAGCGCTACGTGCGCTGCTTCTGGGCGCTCGACGCCAAGCGCGCGCAGGCGCGCTTCTATCCGGCGGTCAATCCGCTGCAAAGCTACAGCGAGGACGCGCCCGAGCTGGCCGCGTGGTGGCGGTCGGTGTACGCGCAGGTCACCGCCGCGCGCGCGCGCGCCGCCAGCGGCGAGAACGAGTGGCTCGAGCTGCGCCGCCGCCTGCTCAGCCTGCTCGACGAGCAGGCGCGGCTCGAGCGCATGGCCCGCATCATCGGCAAGGATGCGCTGCCGGCACGCCAGCGCCTGGCGCTCGCCTGCGCCGAACTGGCGAACGAGGCCTTCCTGCGCCAGTCGGCGTTTTCCGCCGTCGACCGCAGCGCCAGCCCGCAGCGCCAGGCAAGCATGCTGCGCCTGCTGGCGCACTTCGTCGAACTGGCCGAGCGCGCGCACGAGGCCGGCGCCTCGCCCGAGTCGATCTTCGCGCTCGAGGTGCTGCGGCCGCTGCAGCGCATGAGCGAGGACATCGGCGACGCCGACCTGGCACGCTTCGCGCAGCTCGAGGCGCGCATCGAAGCCGCCTTCGAGACCCTGGCGGCCGGCGCGCAGGCGCGCGCCGGCGAGACCTCCTGAACGCGCGCCCGCGCCCGAACCGCGACCGACCGCCGATGCAACCGCGCATCACCGTGCACGACGCCGCCGTCAAGCTCGACGGCCCGCTGCTCTTCGTCCGGCGCACGCTCGAGGTCGGCCTGAACGAGGCGGTCGAAGTGCTCGACCGCGCCGGCCGGCCGCGGCTCGGGCGCGTGGCCGCGCTCGACCAGGATCTGGTGACGATCGAGCTGCTCGAGCCCAGCGCCGGGCTCGGGCTGGCGCGCACGGTGGCGCGCTTTCTCGGCGCGCCGATCGAGTTCGGCGTCGGCCCGGGCCTGCTCGGGCGCGTGTTCGACGGCGTCGGCCGCGTCGCCGACGGCGGCCCACCGCTCGCGGTGCGCCGACGCCTGCGCGTCGACGGCCTGCCGCTGAACCCGGTGGCGCGCGCCACGCCGCGCGCCTTCATCGAGACCGGGATCAGCGCCATCGACCTGATGAACTCGCTCGTGCGCGGCCAGAAGCTGCCGATCTTCTCCGGCGGCGGCTTGCCGCACGACCGGATCGCGGTCGAGATCGCCGGCCACGCGCGCCTGCCGGCGGCCGACGCCGAAGCCTTCGCGATCGTGTTCTGCGGCATCGGCGTGCCCTTCACCACCGCCGAGTACTTCCGTCGCTCGTTCGAACGCAGCGGCGCGCTCGAACGCAGCAGCCTGTTCCTCAACCTCGCCAGCGACTCGAGCACGCAGCGGCTGCTGACGCCGCGCTTCGCGCTGACCGCGGCCGAGTACCTGGCGTTCGAGGAAGGCAAGCACGTGCTGGTGATCCTCACCGATCTCACCAACTACTGCGAGGCGCTGCGCGAGGTCGCCGGCGCCCGCGGCGAGTTGCCGGCACGCAAGGGCTTCCCCGGCACCATGTACTCGGACCTGGCGGCGCTGTACGAGCGCGCCGGCTGCGTGCACGGCGCGCGCGGCACGCTCACGCAGTTGCCGATCCTGACCATGCCGAACGACGACATCGGCCACCCGATCCCGGACCTGTCGGGCTACATCACCGAGGGCCAGATCGTGCTGTCGCGCGAGCTTGATCGCGCCGGCGTCTACCCGCCGGTGAGCGTGCTGCCGAGCCTGTCGCGGCTGATGAAGGACGGCACCGGCCGCGGCCACACTGACGCCGACCATCCGGCGCTGGCGAACCAGTTGTACGCCGCCTACGCGCGCGCCACGCAGGCGCGCCTGCTCGCCAGCGTCGTCGGCGAGGAAGGCCTGTCGGACACCGATCGCCTGTATCTCGCGCTCGGCACCGAGTTCGAGCGCCGGCTCGTGCACCAAGCCGGCGCGCGCAGCCTTGAGCAGAGCATGGCGCTGGGATGGCAACTGCTGCGCGCGCTGCCGCGCAGCGAACTGGCGCGCCTGTCCGATGCCCAGATCGACGCCCATCTGCGCGCGCCGGCGCCGGCAGACGGCTAGCGCGGTCGCCGATGGCCGAGCTCACGCCCACGCGCAGCCTGGCGATCGCGCTCGCCGACGAGCGGCGCACGATGCGCGAGGGCTACGCATTCCTGGACGAGAAGTGCCTGCTGCTCGCCGGCGAGATGCTGCGCCAGGTGCGCCTGTGGCAGCAGCGCCGGCGCCGCCTGCAAGCCGACTGGCGCGCGGCGCGGCGCGCGTTGCGCGCGGCGATCGCGCGCCACGGGCTGCACGGACTGCAGCTCTATCCGGCGGCGGTGCTGGCGGCGCCGATCAGGCGGCAACGGCGAACGCTGCTCGGTGTGGCGCTGCAAGCGGCCGAACTCGCTGACGCGGCGGCGCCGCCGCTGCCGCCGGCCACGGCACCTTCGCCCGAGGCGCAGGCCTGCCGGCGCGCCTTCGCCGCGCTGCTGCCGCAGCTTGCGGAGATGGCGGCGCTGTCGGGCGACCTGGCACGGCTGCAGGCCGAGTACCGGCGCACCGTGCGCCGCGTGCGCGCGCTGCAGGACGTGCTCCTGCCCGAGGTCGAGCGCACGCTGGCCGAGGTCGAGACCGCGCTCGAGGAGCTCGAGCAGGACGAGTCGGCGGTGCTGCGCCGGATCGCGCGCACGCGCGCCGGCTGACGGCCGGCCGCTCAGAGCGACGCCAGGTGCCAGATCAGCCCGGCGGCGGCGCTGGCGCCGATCACCGGGATCACTCCCGCGCGCAGCCGCAGCAGCGCCAGCAGCGCCGCCGCCGCGATCGCCATCGCCGGCAGCTCGACCGGCGCGGCCAAGCCCTGCGGCCAGAACACGTGGCCGGCGAAAAACAGCGCCAGGTTGACGATCACGCCGACCACGGCGGCGGTGATCGCGGTCAGCGGCGCGGTCAGGCGTATCTCGCCGTGGGTCGCCTCGACCAGCGGCGCGCCGGCGAAGATGAAGACGAAGCTCGGCAGGAAGGTGAAGAAGGTGACGACACAGGCGGCGAGTACGCCGCTGGCGAGCATCGACTCGGCACCGAACAGCGGCGCCTGCCAGGCGCCGACGAAGCCGACGAAAGCGACCACCATGATCAGCGGTCCGGGCGTGGTCTCGCCCAGCGCCAGGCCGGCGATCATCTGCGGCCCGGTCAGCCAGCCGTGGTGTTCGACCGCGCCCTGGTACACGTACGGCAGCACCGCGTAGGCGCCGCCGAAGGTGAGCAGCGCCGCCTTGGTGAAGAACCACGCCATCTGCGGCAGCAGGCCGTCGACGCCGAAGCGCGCCATCAATAGCGCCATCGCCGCCAGCCACAGGCCGACACCGATCGCCACCGCGCGCGCCAGCCCGGCGCGGGTAAAGCGCGCGTGCGCCGGCGGCGGCGTGTGGTCGTCGATCACCGCCGGCAGGTGCGGCGCGGCCGCGTCGCCGCCGTGGCCGCCGCCGAGTGCGAATCGGGCCGGCGCGATGCGGCCGCCGATCGCGCCGGCGATCGCGGCCGAGATCACGATCAGCGGAAACGGCACGTCGAAGGCGAACAGGGCGACGAAGGCCGCAACCGCGATCGCCCACAGCGCGCCGTTGGTGAGCGTGCGCGCGCCGATGCGCCAGGCCGCGTGCAGCACGATCGCCACCACCGCCGGCTTGATGCCGTAGAACAGTCCCGCCACCAGCGGCGTATCGCCGTAGACCAGATAGACCCAGGCGAGCGCGATCAGGATCGCCAGCGACGGCAGCACGAACAGCGCGCCCGCCGCCAGTCCGCCCCAGCGCCGGTGCAACAGCCAGCCGAGATAGGTCGCGAGCTGCTGCGCCTCCGGGCCCGGCAGCACCATGCAGTAGTTGAGCGCGTGCAGGAAGCGCCGCTCGCTGATCCAGCGCCGCCGCTCGACCAGCTCGGTGTGCATGATCGCGATCTGTCCGGCGGGACCGCCGAAACTGATGAAGCCGAGCTTGAACCAGAAGCCCAGCGCCTCGGCCAGCGTCGGCGCGCGCGGTGCGCCGGCCTCGATCGGCTCAGCCACGGCGAGTCCGCCGGCGGCACGAACGGCTGCGCGCAGGCCCGGGTGCACCTTCCTTGCCCACGATCACACGGGGGGCGTGGGCGCGGCCGCCGGTTGACCGAGCGCAATCTGCGTGCGCGACCCGGCCCGTATCGTGGCCACCGCTATTTCTCGCACAGGGAGAGGAAACCATGGGCGCCATCAAGCGCTTTTTCCGCTGGCTGTTTGCGCCATCCAAGCGGCTGGCGGTGATCGTGCTGCTGCTGATCGGTCTGTTCATCGGCGCCGGCCTGGTGGTGTCGACCCAGGTCGCGGTCGCGGTCACCGGCACCAACGAGTTCTGCGGCACCGCCTGCCACTCGCACGCGAAGTTCATCTATCCCGGTTACAAGGCATCGATCCACTTCGCCAACCCGTCGGGCGTGCGTGCCAACTGCAGCGACTGCCACATCCCGCACACCTATCCGGACAAGCTCTTCTACAAGACGGCTGCCGGCATCCGCGACATGATCGCCGAGATGCGCGGCACGATCGCCACCCAGGAGAAGTACGACCGCGAGCGCTGGCGGCTGGCCACCCGCGTCTGGGACCAGATGCGCGCCAACGACTCGGCCAACTGCCGCGCCTGCCACGATCCGGCGGCGATGGCCGGCCAGAGCCCGCGCGCGCAACGCATCCACCAGCGCGCATTGAACGGCGAGCAGACCTGCATCGACTGCCACATGTTCGTCGCCCATCCGCCGCACGAGGAGCCGGCCCCGCCCGGAGCGCCGGCCGCACCCGCACCCGCCGAGCCGGCAGCGCCGCCGCCGGCCGAGCCGGCCAAGGCCTCGTAGGCCGAGCGCGCCGGGCCGCCGCGCAAGCGGCCCGGTCCGGCGCGGGAGCACGCCCGTGCGCAGCGCTTCAGCTCGACGCGTCCATCTGCGACTGCAGATAGTTCTGCAGGCCGACCTTGTCGATCAACTCGAGCTGCGTTTCGCAGTAGTCGATGTGCTCTTCGGTGTCGTCGAGGATCGCCACCAGGACTTCGCGCGAGACGTAGTCCTGCACGCTTTCGCAGTGGGCGATGCCCGCGAGCAACGCGGTCTGCGCGGTGCGCTCGAGCGCAAGGTCAGCCTTGAGCACCTCGGGAACGTCGGTGCCGATCTGCAGCCGGCCGAGGTCCTGCAAATTGGGCAGCCCCTCGAGCAGCAGGATGCGCTCGACCAGGCGGTCGGCGTGCTTCATTTCCGCGATCGACTCGTCGTACTCGTGCTTGCCGAGGCGGCCGAAGCCCCACTGGCGCAGCATGCGCGCGTGCAGGAAGTACTGGTTGATCGCGGTGAGCTCGTTCTTCAGTTGCGCATTCAGATGGGCAATCACGCCCTTGTCGCCTTGCATCGGACTCCCCCACTACAAGTGCGCGGCCGAGCCGCGCGGGGTCCGAATGTAGCGCTTCAGGCGCAGGCCGCGTGTGACCGCGGGCACTCGCGGCAGCGGCCGCAAGCCTCGTTGACCATGCGCTGCGCCGTCTCGCGGCAGCAGCCGCAGCCGGCGCCCACGCCGAGGTGCATGGTCAATTGGTCAACCGTCTCGACCCCGGCCGCGAGCGCGGCGTGGATATCGCGTTCGGTCACGGCGGCGCAGATGCATACGTACATCGCACGTCTCCTTGCGACGGGCCGTCGGCGGCGGCCGCTGGCTCCAGCGACGCGACCCCGGCGATCCGGCCCGACTCTGGACCGAAATATGCGCCGGCGCCTTGCCGCATGTCAACAAATACGAATCAATGCTATTTGACAAGCGCTCGCACTATACACTCAAATGAGAATTGTTCCTGTCTGGAGACTGCCATGGACAGCGCCGGATCGGCCAACGCCCTGCTGGTAGCCACGCTCACCGCAATGAGCGAGTTCTCGCAGGCGCTACGGGCGGGCGCGGCGAGCGCGGCGTCGGCGCAACGCGTGGCGCGCTGTCTCGAAGCGCTGGCCGACTGCGCCGGTCTGGCGCCGGCACTGCGGCGCGAGTGTGAGGAACTGGCGAGCCTGTGGCGGATGCTGCATCCGTGCGCAGCGCGCCGGCCGACGCCGGCCTGCGGGCCACGCTCGAGTGCCACCATCCTGCCGTTCCGGCGGCCGGCGCCGCGCGCCCAGGGCGCGCCGGGCTGAGCCGGT
>JBBIST010000120.1:0-7038 GCA_037441125.1 Burkholderiales bacterium | reverse complement strand
CACTGCGGCGCCGGCCGGGCGCGCCGTCGAGCCCGTGTTGGCGAACGAGTCGGCTGCCGGTGGCCGCGCCGACCCGGCGCGCGACCCGTGAGCGCCAACGCCGAGGCCGCGCCCGGCGCGCGAGCGCGTACCGGGCAGGTGGCGATCGTCGGCCGTGCCAACGTCGGCAAGTCGACGCTGCTCAACGCGCTGATCGGCGAGAAGGTCTCGATCACCTCGCGCAAGCCGCAGACCACTCGCCAGCGGGTGCTGGGCGTGCTCACGCGCCAGGGCGCGGAGGCGAGCGAGCAGTTCATCTTCGTCGATACGCCCGGCCTGCAACCAAGGCAGAAGTCGCTTTTGGCGCGGCGCATGAACCAGGCTGCGATGTCGGCGCTGCGCGAGGTCGATGCGGTGCTGCTGGTGATCGAGGCGCGCGGCTGGACGGCCGCCGACGCCGCCCTGCTGCCGCTGCTGCCGGCGCCCGGGCAGGCGAGCCGGGTGGTGCTGGCGATCAACAAGACCGATCTGCTCGCCGACCGCGACACGCTGCTGCCGCTGATCGCCGACTCGGCGCGCCGCTATCCGTTCGCGGCGATCGTGCCGGTGAGCGCCGAGCGCGGCCGGCAGCTCGAGCCGCTGCTGGCCGAGCTGGCCAAGCTGCTCCCCGAGGGCGAGCCGCTGTTCGACGCCGAGCACTACACCGACCGGCCGTTGCGCTTCCTGGCGGCGGAACTGATCCGCGAAAAGGCGTTCCGGCTGCTCGGCGACGAGCTGCCCTACGGGATCGCGGTGGCGATCGAGCGCTGGGACGAGCCCGAGCGCGCAGCCGTGTCGATCATCGCCACGCTGCTGGTCGAGCGCGACTCGCACAAGGCGATCGTGATCGGCGCCGGCGGCGCCAAGCTGCGCGAGATCGGCCGCCTGGCGCGTGCCGACATCGAGCGGCTGCTCGGCCGTCCGGTGTTCCTGCAGACGCACGTGCGCGTGCGCAAGGGCTGGGCCGACAGCGCGCGCGATCTCAAGTCGCTCGGCTATGAGTGAGCGGCCGGCGCGGCGCCGGGCAGCCGAGCTGCGCGTCGATCAGCAGCCGGGCTTCGTCCTGCACGGCGTGCCGTGGCGCGAGACCAGCCTGATCGTCGATGTCCTGACGCGCGATCACGGCCGCATGGCGCTGGTTGCGCGCGGCGCGAAGCGGCCGACGT
The DNA here is from genome assembly GCA_037441125.1 of Burkholderiales bacterium. Classification (GTDB taxonomy): domain Bacteria; phylum Pseudomonadota; class Gammaproteobacteria; order Burkholderiales; family Burkholderiaceae_F; genus JALHMQ01. The sequence goes on along the minus strand of JBBIST010000120.1, from coordinate 5,854 downwards.
CGCAGTTTCGCGGCCTGCTCGCGCCATTTGCGCCGCTGGCGGTCGCCTGGAGCGGGCGCGGCGAGGTCAAAACCCTGGTGCGCGCCGAGTGGCTGGGCGGGCTGGCGCCGCTGCGCGGCGACGGCCTGCTGGCGGCGTTCTATCTGAACGAGCTGCTCGTGCGCCTGCTGGCGCGCGCCGATCCGCATCCGGCGCTGTTCGCAAGCTATGCGCGCACGCTGCGCGAGCTGGCGCGAGACGACGGCGCACGCGCGCCGGCGCTGCGCGTGTTCGAGCTCGACCTGTTGCGCGAGATCGGCTATGCACCGCCGCTCGACCGCTGCGCCGCTGGCGCGCCGATCGACGCCGACCGCTGGTACCGCGCCGACCCGCAGCAGGGACTGGTCGATGCCGGCGGCGAGCGCGACGAACTGTGCGTGCGCGGCGCCTCGGTGCTGGCGCTGGCGCGCGGGGACTTTTCGCAGGCGCAGGCCGCCGCCGACGGCAAGCGGCTGCTGCGCCTGCTGATTCGCTACCATCTGCACGGCCAGCCGCTGAACACGCGCCGCATCCTGCACGACCTGCGCCGGCTGGAACTCGACCTGCCCTGAGTCCTGCCGCGATGACCGCGCTCAGCGTCAACCTGAACAAGATCGCCCTGTTGCGCAACACGCGCACGATCGGCCTGCCGAGCGTGACCAAGTTCGGGCTGATCGCGCTCGAAGCCGGCGCCGACGGCCTTACCGTTCATCCGCGCCCGGATGGCCGCCATGTGCGCGGCCCCGACGTCGCCGAACTGGCGGCGCTGCTCGAGCGCTGGCCGGCGTGCGAGTTCAACATCGAAGGCAATCCGTTTCACCAGTTGCTCGACTACGTGCAGGCGGTGCGCCCGCAGCAGTGCACTTACGTGCCCGACGAGACCGGCGCCTTCACCTCCGACCACGGCTGGGATCTGGCGCGCGACGGCGCCAGGCTGGCGCCGCTGATCGAAGCGGCGCGCGCGCTCGGCGTGCGCGTGAGCCTGTTCATGGACCCGGTGCCGGAGGCGATGCAGGCGGCGCGCGACCTCGGCGCCGACCGCGTCGAGCTCTACACCGAGCCCTATGCGCGCGCCTTCGGCACGGCGCAGCAAGACGAGCAGTTGCGGCGCTACCGGGCGGCGGCCGAGGCGGCGCTGCGCGCCGGGCTCGGCGTCAACGCCGGCCACGATCTGAATCGCGACAATCTCGCGCCCTTCTTGACGGCGGTGCCCGGCGTGTCCGAAGTCTCGATCGGGCACGCGCTGATCGCCGACGCGCTCGAGTTCGGGCTCGAGCGCGCGGTGCGCCTGTATCAGGCCGAGATCCGTCGCGCCGGCGCGAAGACCGACCGATGATCGTCGGCATCGGCACCGACCTGGTGGAAATCGAGCGCATCGAGGCGGCACTGGCGCGCTTCGGCGACCGCTTCGCGCAGCGCATCCTCGGCGCCGACGAGTGGCCGCGCTACCTGGCGCGGCGCGGCCGCAGCGCCCGCCGCGGCCTGAGCTTTCTCGCCACGCGCTTCGCCGCCAAGGAGGCGGTGAGCAAGGCCCTCGGTCTCGGCATGCGCGCGCCGATGAGCTGGCGCGCACTGCAGGTCCTGAACGCGCCCGGCGGCGCACCGGTGGCACGCGCCAGCGGCGCACTCGCCGCCCATCTGCGCCAGCGCGCGCTGCGCCTGCACGTCTCGGTCAGCGACGAGCGCTCGCTGGCGATCGCCTATGCGATCGCCGAGTCGGACGCGACCACGGAACGCGCATGAACGGATCGGCACTGGGACCGGTGGTGATCGACATCGCCGGCACGCAACTCACCGCGGCCGAGTGCGAGCGCCTGCGCCACCCGCGCGTGGGCATGGCGATCCTGTTCACGCGCAACTTCGAGAGCGCCGGGCAACTGGCGGCGCTGACCGCCGAGATCCACGCGCTGCGCGAGCCGGCGCTGTTGATCGCCATCGACCACGAGGGCGGCCGCGTGCAGCGCCTGCGCGCACCGCCGTTCACGCGCCTGCCGGCGATGGCCGAACTCGGCGCGCTGTGGGAACGCGACCCGCCGCTGGCCAGCCGCACGGCGCTGGCGACGGGCTACGTGCTGGCCGCCGAACTGCGTGCCTTCGGCATCGACCTGTCGTTCGCGCCGGTGTTCGACCTCGCCTGGGGCCGCAGCGGCGTGATCGGCGATCGCGCCCTGGCGCGCGATCCGCGCAGCGTGGCGATGCTCGCAGCCCAGCTTTGCCACGGCATGCGCCTGGCCGGCATGGCCAACTGCGGCAAGCACTTCCCCGGCCACGGCTGGGCCGAGGTCGACTCGCACACGGCGCTGCCGGTCGACGATCGCGCGCTCGCCGACATCCTCGCCGACGACGCCGCGCCCTACGGCTGGCTCGGTCCGGCGCTGGCGAGCGTGATGCCGGCGCACGTCGTCTATCCGCAGGTCGACGATCGGCCGGCCGGCTTCTCGCGTCGCTGGATCGACATCCTGCGCACCGAACTCGGCTTCAGCGGCGCCGTGTTCAGCGACGACCTGTCGATGGCCGCGGCGCGCGCCTGTGGCAGCCTGGTCGAGAGCGGGCAGGCGGCGATCGACGCCGGCTGCGACTTCCTGATCGTCTGCAATGCCGGCAGCGACGCCGATGCGCTGCTGGCCGGACTCGACTGGCGGCCGACCCCCGCCTTCGAGGAGAGGCTGCAGCGCCTGCGGCCGTGCGGACCGGCGCTGCCGATCGAGACGTTGCAGGCCAGCGCGCCGTACCGCAGCGCGCGCGCGGATCTGCTGGCGCTGGCCGCCGCTGGCGGCTAGAGGCCGGCAATGTCCGAGGTCGAGCCGGCGGCCGGCAGCACCGCGCCATTCGACCCGCGGCCGATCCTGGCTGCGCTGCCGGCGCTGCCGGGCGTGTACCGGATGCGCGATGCCGCCGGCACCGTCCTGTACGTCGGCAAGGCACGCGATCTGCGCCGGCGCGTGGCCTCCTACTTCAACAAGTCGGTTGCAGCGCGCACCGCGCACATGCTGGCGCGCGTGGCCGACATCGAGACCACGGTCACGCGCTCCGAGGCCGAAGCGCTGCTGCTCGAGAACAACCTGATCAAAACGCTGGCGCCGCGCTACAACATCCTGTTTCGCGACGACAAGAGCTACCCGTACCTGAAATTCTCCGCCCATGCCTTCGCGCGCATCTCCTACTACCGCGGCGCCCTCGAGCGCAAGGCGCAGTACTTCGGCCCCTACCCGAGCGCCTGGGCGGTCAAGGACACGATCCGCGAACTGCAGAAGGTGTTTCGCCTGCGCACCTGCGAGGACTCGGTCTTCAGGCACCGTTCGCGGCCCTGTCTGCTGTATCAGATCCAGCGCTGTTCGGCGCCCTGCGTCGGCTTGATCGACGAAGCCAGCTACGCGCAGGACGTGGCGCGGGCGCTGCGCTTCCTGCACGGGCAGAGCGACGCCGTGATGGCCGAGCTCGAGGCGCGCATGCATGCTCATGCGGCCGAACTGAAGTTTGAACAGGCGGCCGCGGTGCGCGACCAGTTGGGGGCGCTGGCGCGCGTGCTGCACCAGCAGGCGGTCGACAGCAGCAGCGGTCGCGACGCCGAGGTCGATGCCGACGTGCTCGCGCTGGCGCAGGACGGCGGCCAGTTCTGCGTCAACCTGGCGATGGTGCGCGGCGGCCGCCACCTCGGCGATCGGCCCTACTTTCCGGCGCGCGTTGAAGGCGAGGGCGAAGCGGCCGAAGTGCTGGAAGCCTTCCTGTCGCAGCATTATCTCGAGCAGGCGCCGCCGCCGGTGCTGGTGGTCAACGCCGACCTGGACGCCGCCGGCTGGCAGGCGCTGTTCGCCGAACGCGGCCACGCGGTCCAGATCCTGCGCCAGCCGCAGACACAGCGCCGCCGCTGGCTCGAGATGGCCGAGGCCAACGCACGTTTGGCGCTGGCGCGACGCCTGGCCGACCAGGGCTCGCAGCAGGCACGCACGCTGGCGCTGGTCGAGGCGCTCGCTCTCGAGCCCGAGGACGGCGACCCGGCGCGCGTGCGCATCGAGTGCTTCGACGTCAGCCACACGATGGGCGAAGCCACCCAGGCGGCCTGCGTCGTCTACGAACAGCACGCGCTGCAGCCGAAGCAGTACCGGCGCTTCAACATCGAGGGCATCGAGCCGGGCGACGACTGCGCCGCGATGCGCCAGGCGGTGACCCGTCGCTACGGCGCGGTGGCGCGCGGCGAAGGGCCGATGCCGACCCTGGTGCTGATCGACGGCGGTGCCGCGCAGGTGGCGGCGGCACGCGCGGCGTTCGAGGAACTCGCCCTCGATCCGACGCTGCTGGTCGGCGTGTCCAAGGGCGAGCAGCGCAAGGTGGGACTGGAGGAACTGGTGTTCGCCGACGCGCGGGAGCCGCTGGCGCCGGGCCGCGATTCGCAGGCGCTGATGCTGATCGCGCAGATTCGCGACGAAGCGCATCGCTTCGCCATCACCGGCATGCGCGCGCGGCGCGCGCGTGCGCGCAACACCTCGCAGGTCGAGCAGTTCGAAGGCGTCGGTCCGAAGCGGCGCCAGAAGCTGCTGGCGCGCTTCGGCGGCCTGCGCGGCCTGCGCGCGGCCTCGGTCGAGGACATCGCAAAGGTCGAAGGCGTTTCGCGTAAGCTGGCCGAGCGCATCTACGGCCAGTTGCACGGGGTCGCGACCGTGCCCGACAACGACCCGTCCCCGTGAACTCCGCCAAGGAAACCGCTGCCGGCGGACCGGCACCGCTGCTCAACGTGCCGATGGTGCTGACCTGGGCGCGGATCGCGATGATCCCGATGGTGGTCGGCGTGTTCTACCTGCCCGACCCGTGGATGGCGATGCACTGGCGCAACATCGCCGGCTGCGCGCTGTTCACGCTGGCGGCGGTCACCGATGCGGTCGACGGTTGGTATGCGCGCCGCTACGGCCAGATCACGCCGCTCGGCGCCTTCCTCGATCCGGTGGCCGACAAGCTGATGGTGTGCGCGGCGCTCGTGGTGCTGCTGTCGCTCGACCGGGTCGACGGCTTCGTCGCCCTGGTGATCATCGGCCGCGAGATCGCCGTGTCGGCGCTGCGCGAGTGGATGGCGCAGATCGGCGCCTCGTCTAACGTCGCCGTCAACTGGCTCGGCAAGGCCAAGACCGTGGCGCAGATGATCGCCATCCCGGTGCTGCTCTTCTGGGACCCTCTGTTCGGCGTGATTCCGGTGGCGGCGATCGGCACCGTGCTGATCTACGTCGCGGCGGTGCTCACCGTCTACTCGATGCTCTACTACCTGCGGCTGGCCTGGCCGCACCTGACCGGTCGCGAGTAATGGCGGCGTCTTTTGACTTGCCTTTCTCGGCCGATATAATCGCGCCTTCGTCCGCGGGAATAGCTCAGTTGGTAGAGCGCAACCTTGCCAAGGTTGAGGTCGCGAGTTCGAGACTCGTTTCCCGCTCCAGCTTGTCGAGGGGAAGCCGCAGCGGCTTCCCCTTTTGCTTGCCGGCACCGGCCTTGGCCGATGTGCCTGGGTCGCCGAAGGTTTCGGCGGGGTGGCAGAGTGGCCATGCAGCGGACTGCAAATCCGTGTACGCCGGTTCGATTCCGACCCCCGCCTCCAGTCTTGCCACCTCGCTCTCCTTGTAGCTCAAGGAGTTAGACCGAAAACAGGCCGCTGCTAACGCGGCCTGTTTCGTCTCGGTCGGCCTCAAGCGGGCTCAAACCGACTCAAAAAGTGGCAAATGCCACCGCGTTTCGGACGGCAATCCGATTCGACGCGATTCGAATCCGATGCCGGTTCGGTTCGTATAAGTCCGCGTCCTGTTGACGATCGCTCAGAACTGACCCACCGCGATCATTCAAGACTGACCCACCG
>JBBIST010000119.1:0-7194 GCA_037441125.1 Burkholderiales bacterium | reverse complement strand
CGGCGGCGGCGCTCGCCGCCGCCGCCGCGGCCGGCCAAGGGGCGCGCGCCGGCCTTGCGGTCAGTAGGTCTTGTAGGGGAGGAACTTGCCCGACATCACGATCTGCACCCGATCGCCCTTCGGATCCGGCTCGCGCCTCAGGTCCATGCGGAAGTCGATCGCCGACATGATGCCGTCGCCGAACTCCTCGTGGATCAGTTCCTTGAACGTGGTTCCGTACACGCTCACCAGTTCGTAGAAGCGGTAGATCAGCGGATCGGCCGGCACGCTGGTCGGCAGTGACCCCTTGTAGGGCACGGTCTGCAGCAGCTTCACCGCCGCTTCGTCGAGCCCGAAGATCTTGCCGATCTTGCGTGCCTGCTCGGCGCTGAAGGTCATCTGGCCGAGGCATCCGGCAGTGACCCACTCCTTGGACAGACCGATCTCGGCGGCGACGTCGGCCCACTTGATCGACTGGTTGATCTTGGCGGCGACGATCATCTCGGTCACGTCGTTGCGGTTCATGCGCGCTCTCCTTCTCGGGACGGAATCGGTTGCAGATCGCCTCGCGCCGCCCTAGGCGGCGCCGCCGGCACGGGCCGCGCCGGCTCGTCGCAGCCGGGGGCGACCTCGACCGGCGCCGCCGCAGCAGCCGCCTGCACCTGGCGGCTGCGGGTGACGAGGAAGTCGACCAGGTGGTTGCGGATCCGGTAGTACTGAGGATCGTGGTGCATGGTCAGGCGCGTGCGCTCGCGCGGCATCGTGTTGCGTACGATTTCGGCGATGCGCGCGCGCGGCCCGTTGCTCATCAGCAGGATCCGGTCGGCGAGCAGCAGCGCCTCGTCGACGTCGTGCGTGATCATGAACACGGTCTGGTGCGTCGCCTGGACGATACGCAGCAGCTCGTCCTGGATCGTTCCGCGCGTGAGCGCGTCGAGGGCGCCAAAGGGCTCGTCGAGCAGCAGCATCTTCGGCCGGATCGAAAACGCGCGCGCGATGCCGACGCGCTGCTTCATGCCGCCCGACAGCTCGGCCGGCTTCTTGTTGCCGGCGCCCTTGAGTCCGACCATCTCGACGAAGCGCGCCGTGTGCTCGGCCACCTTCGCCCTCGGCCAGTCCGGCCAGCGGCTCTTGACCGCGAAGGCGATGTTCTTCTCCACCGTCAGCCAGGGCAGCAGCGCATGGCCCTGGAACACGACGCCGCGGTCCAGGCTCGGGCCGGCGATCTCGCGCCCCTCCATGAAGCAGTGGCCTTCGCTCGCCGCATCCAGCCCCGCGAGCACGTTCAGGATCGTCGTCTTGCCGCAGCCCGAATGGCCGATGATGCAGACGAACTGGCCGCGCTCGATGCCGAAGCTCACGCCCTCGAACACCGGTTCGGCGCCGGGCAGGTAGCGTTTGGCCAGGCGCTCGACCTTGAGGAACGGTTCGCTCATCGCCGCGCCTACTCGACGTAGCTGACCGCGCGCTGCAGGCAGCCGAACATCCAGTCGAGCACCATGCCGACGACGCCGATCACCAGGATGGCGAAGATCACGTTGGTGAGCGACAGGTTGTTCCATTCGTTCCAGATGAAGTAGCCGATGCCGGTGCCGCCGACCAGCATCTCGGCGGCGACGATCACCAGCCAGGCGATGCCGATCGAGATGCGCATGCCGGTGAGGATCGTCGGCGCCGCCGCCGGCAGGATCACCGCCAAGCTCTTACGCAGCGGCCCGACTTCCAGCGTCGCGGCGACGTTGACCCAGTCGCGCCGCACGGCGGCGACCCCGTAGGCGGTGTTGATCAGCATCGGCCAGACGCTGCAGATGAAGATCACGAACACGCCGGAGACGTTCGAGTCCTTGATCGTGTACAGCGCCAGCGGCATCCAGGCGAGCGGCGAGATCGGCTTGAGGACGTTGATGTATGGGTACAGCGCGCGGTGCACCAGCGGCGACAGGCCGAGCACGAAGCCGAGCGGTATCGCCACCAGGCAGGCGAGCGCGAAACCCGCCGCCACGCGCGCCAGCGAGTGCGCCAGTTGCAGGCCGATGCCCTTGTCGTTCGGGCCGTTGTCGTAGAACGGGCGCGACAGGTGATCGGCGATCGCCTGCCCCATCTGCGCCGGCGTGGGAAAACCGCTGGCGTCGCGCTGCACGGCCGCGGCGGCCGGGTCCTTGCCCTGCAGCTTCAGGTACTCGATTTGCTCGGCGCTCAGCGCCGTGGCCGGTTCCGCCTGACGCGCCGGCATGGTCGCGATCTGCCACACCGCCAGCAGCAGCGCCAGGATCAGTCCGGACAGCAGGCCGGCGCGCAGGGAGAGCGAATTCATCGCCGACCTCAGGTGCGCCGGATCGCGAACGACTCGACATAGGCGTCGGGCCGCGCCGGATCGAAGTCCTTGTTCATCACGCTGAAGCGGCGGTAGCCGTCGCCCGCCGGCACCGGCATGCCCTGCTCGCGCATGAACTTGCGCGCGTCGGTCAGCAGGAACACCTGTTCGGCGATGCGCCGGTAGCCGACGTCGCCCTTGATGTAGCCCCAGCGCTTCATCTGCGTCAGCATCCAGACCGCCATCGAGTACCAGGGCACGGGGTCGAAGTCGGCCCGGCTCGGCTCGTTGCGCACGTTGCCCAGGCCATCGGCGAAGCGGCCGGTCAGCACCTGCGCCACCACGGCCTCGGGCTGGTTCAGGTACTCGCTGGGCGAGATCACCTTGGCGATCATTTCGCGGTTGCGCGCCTCGCGCGCCATCGCCGCCGCTTCCAGAACGGCGCGAAACAACGCCGCATAGGTGTTGGGCGCTTCGCGCATGAAGCTCTGGTCGAAGCCGAAGGCGCAGCACGGATGTCCGTCCCAGATCTCCCGCGACAGCAAGTGAATGAAGCCCACCTCCTCGAACACCGCGCGCTGATTGAACGGATCCGGTCCGAGGTAGCCGTCGAGGTTGCCGGCGCGCAGATTGGCGACCATCTCCGGCGGCGGCACGACGCGGATCTGGATGTCGCGGTCCGGGTCGAGACCATGCTCAGCGACGTAGTAGCGCAGCAGGAAGTTGTGCATCGAGAACTCGAACGGCACGGCGAAGCGGAACCCCTTCCAGGTGCGCGGATCGCGCCGTTCGCGGTGCCTGATGTGCAGCGTGATCGCCTGGCCGTTGGTGTTCTGGATCGTCGCCACGCGCATCGGCTGCGCCACCGACCCCAGGCCTTGCGAGATCGCGATCGGCATCGGCGACAGGAAGTGGCTGGCGTCGTGCTCCTTGTTCAGCATCCGGTCGCGAATCAGCGCCCAGCCGGCGGTCTTGTTCAACTGCACGTTCAGGCCCTGGCGCTGATAGAAGCCGAGCGGTTGCGCCATGATCAGCGGCGTGGCGCAGGTGATGGCGATGAAGCCGATCTTCAGGTCCGGCTTCTCCGGCGCGCGCCGTTCCTGCGCCATCGCCTGCAGCGAAGCCAGCGGCACGACACTGGCCAGCGCGGCGCGCGCCGTGCCGGCGCCGACCGCGCGCAAGAAGCGGCGCCGCACGGCGTCGTGCGGGAACAAGGCTTTCATCAGCACCGCCTCGAGGAAGTCCTGCGCCAGCGCCTGCGGGTCGCTGGCGCGCCGCTGCTCGGCGGCGGTCAGTGTCGCGTCGGCCGCATGCTCGGCGGCGCTGGCGTGCTGGCCGCAGGCGCAACCGAGGCGCATCGGACGGTCGGCATCGAAGGGGCGATACGGGTTCGACATCGGGGCCTCGCTCGCTGGCAGTTGAGTTCGGTCGTCGGCTCGCGACCCGGCGGACAACGAACGCAGATTCCGTGCCATGCGTAGGCAGCGCCGGCACGCGGCTTTGCCTGCCGCACCGGTCGATGCCGGTCGAGGTTTTCCCTAGGCTCGTGCCCGGCGGCGGTGCTCGACTGCGCCACGCTGGTTCACCGCGCCGAGGTGCGCCCCGAAAGCGTGCGCGCGCAAGTCGCGCCGCCGGCCGCCGCAGCCCTCGGTCGGCGAGCGAACGGCTGGATCGACGGGCTGCCTACAATGGCCGCCATGTCGACCTTCATCGCCCGCCTCGCGCAGCGCTGGACCCAGGCCGACACGCTGCTGTGCGTCGGCCTCGACCCGGACCCGACGCGCTTCCCGGCCCATCTGCGCAGCCGCGACGACGCGATCTACGAGTTCTGCCGCGCGATCGTCGACGCCAGTGCCGAGTTCGCCTGCGCCTTCAAGCCGCAGATCGCCTACTTCGCCGCCGCCCGCGCCGAAGACCAGCTCGAAAGCCTGCTCGCGCACTGTCGCCGCGCGTATCCGCAGGTGCCGGTGATCCTCGACGCCAAGCGCGGCGACATCGGTGCTACCGCCGAGCAGTACGCGCGCGAGGTCTTCGAGCGCTACCGCGCCGACGCGGTGACGCTGTCGCCGTTCATGGGGCTTGATTCGCTTGCGCCCTTCCTCGCCTACGCCGACCGCGGCGCCTTCCTGTTGTGCCGTACCAGCAATGCCGGCGGCGACGACCTGCAGATGCTCGAGGTCGGCGGCGAGCGGCTGTACGAGCGCATCGCGCGCTTGGCCGCCGGCACGTGGAACCGCAACGGCCAGCTCGGACTGGTCGTGGGCGCCACTTATCCGGTCGAACTGGCGCGCGTGCGCGCGCTGGCGCCGGCGCTGCCGCTGCTCGTTCCCGGTGTCGGCGCCCAGGGCGGCGACCTGGCGGCGTGCGTGCGCGCTGGCTGCGACGCGCACGGCGCGGGGCTGGCGATCAACTCCTCGCGCGCGATCCTGTATGCCGGCAGCGGCGAAGACTTCGCGCCGGCCGCGACCGCGGCCGCGCGCCGCACGCGCGACGAGATCAACCGCCTGCGCGCCAGCGGCGGCCGCGCCGCCTGACCGGCGCGCACGTTACAGCAGAGTCGCCGGACGGCGCGGGGCGGAGGCAGGCGACGCGGACGGATGGCGCGTCTGCGGCGAAGCGGCGGCGACGTGCTCGGGGATCAGGCTCGCGGCCGCCATCTCGAGCACGACGCGCAGTTGCATCGGCTGCAGCGGCTTGCGCAGCGCCATTGACGGCATCGCGTCGCCGTAGCGCGCCACCGCGTGGCGCTCGGCGTCGGCCGCCAGCCGCAACACCGCCAGATGCTGCGCGTCGCCGGCGCGCGGACCTCGTGCCAGCAACAGCGCGTGAAATGGCCGCTCGTCGACCACCTGCCACGGCAACTGTTCGCTCGAGAGCCAGCGCACGATCGCGTGGATCGCGCGCTCGTCGGACGGCTCGAAGAAGGCCAGACCGAGTCGCAGCGGCGGCGCGACGCCGGGCGTGACCGTGGGGCGGAACAACATCATCGTCGACTCATGCTGCTGCGGCTGCGCGCGCACTATGCAACGGATGCGCGCCGCCGTCGTCCCCGCTACGCGGGAGCTTCGAGCGTGGCATCGGCGTCGCGCCGGGCTACGGGTTCGCCCGCGGCGCATCGGCGCGATCGCTTCTGGCGCCGGCGCGCTCGTTCACGCGCGCCCGCGGCGCCCGAGTTTTCGCCTGCCGCCTCAGGCAGGCTTACGCGCCGCCGTGCGTCCCAACGGCCGTGCGGCACGGCTGGCGCGACGGCTCTGATCGCGATCAAGGATGCGCAACACACCTTCGAGCGCGGCGCGGATCGAGTCGGTGCGCACCGCGGCGCGGTCGCCGGCGAAGCGATGGCGCTCGACGATCACCGCCAGCGGTGCGCCGCGCCGCGCCTGCGCCGCCCAAGCCAGCCAGACGGTGCCGACCGGCTTGGCGCGCGAGCCGCCGCCCGGTCCGGCGACACCGGTGACCGCGAGCACCACCTGCGCGCGGCTGCGCGCCAGCGCGCCGAGCGCCATCGCGCGCGCCACCGGCTCGCTGACCGCGCCATGCGCGCGCAGCGCCGCCGCCGGCACGCCGAGCAGCTGCCGCTTCGATTCATTCGAGTAGGTGACGAAGCCGCGCTCGAACCAGTCGCTGGCACCGGCCACCTGGGTGAGCGCGAAGCCGACGCCGCCGCCGGTGCACGACTCGGCCACCGCCAGCCGCCAGCCGCGGGCCTGCAGCCGCGCGCCGATCGCCGCTGCCAGTGCCGCGATTCGCGCCGTCTCGTTCATCGGCAGTTCAGGCAAGACGCAGCCACAGCGCAAACGCGAGCAGCGTGTAGAACGCCGCCACCACGTCGTCGAGCATGACGCCTATGCCGTTTTTCCAGCGCTGGTCGATCCAGCGAATCGGCGGCGGCTTGACGACGTCGAACAGGCGAAACAGCAGGAACGCCGCCGCCTGCTGCGCCGTCGCGCTGCGCGCCTCGTCGGGCAGCATCACCAGCACGATCCAGAAGGCGACCATCTCGTCGATCACGATGTGGCCGCTGTCGGGCCGCCCGAGCGCGGTGCCGGTGCGCTGCGCCGCCCAGGTGCCGAAGTACAGGCCGGCGGCGATCAGTCCGAGCCAGCCGAGATCCGACAGGTACGGATCGACGAGCACGAACAGCGCCCACGCCAGCAACGTGCCCCAGGTGCCGGAGGCGAAACGCGGCAGGCCGCTGCCGAAGCCGAGCGCCAGCAGGTGCCAGGGGCTGGCGAACAGGAAGCGACGGTCGGGCCGCAGCGGCGGCGCGTCGGCAGCGCCCGGCGCGCGCCCGGCCGGCGGTGCGGCGTCGGGGTCGTTCATCGCGCCGTCAGGGGCTGTGAGGAAATCGTCGCGAGCGGCCCGAGCTTGCGCCGAGCAGCGCACCCGTACAGAACGGTACGGCGAGCAGCGCAGGCGCGAGATCGGGACGCGCAGTAGATTTGATCACAGCCCCTCAGCGGAAGTGATCGAAGCCGGCGTAGTCGCCTTCGAGGCGGCGACCATGCTCGTCGAGGACGACGATCCCCGGCTCGGCCGTGATCTCGCCGATGCGCGCCACCGGCACCTGCGCGCTTGCCGCCGCCTGCTGCACGCGCCGGCGCCGCGACGGCGGCGCGGCAAACAGCAGCTCGTAGTCGTCGCCGCCGGCAAGCGCGCAGCGCTGCTGCAGCGGCAACGGCTGCCGGCGCAGCGCCGGCGACAGAGGCAGGTCGCGCCACTGCAGGCGCGCACCGACGCGCGAGCGCTCGCCGATGTGGCCGAGGTCGGCGAGCAGCCCGTCGGAGACATCGATGCAGGCGCTGGCCACGCCGCGCAGCGCGCAGCCGAGCGCCACGCGCGGCTCGGGCCGGTCCAGGCGCGACTGCGCGAACCCGGCGTCGACGAAGTCGAGTGCTGCC
>JBBIST010000118.1:0-7381 GCA_037441125.1 Burkholderiales bacterium | reverse complement strand
GCGCGCGGCGGATCGTGTCCTCGTCGTGCTCGACCACCACCAGCGTGTTGCCCTTGCCTTCGAGCTTGGCGAGCGCGTCGAGCAGGATCCGGTTGTCGCGCGCATGCAGGCCGATGGTCGGCTCGTCGAGCACGTAGCACACGCCCTGCAGGTTGGAACCGAGCTGCGCCGCCAAGCGGATGCGCTGCGCCTCGCCGCCGGAGAGCGTGGGCGCGGCGCGGTCGAGCGCCAGGTAGCCGAGGCCCACTTCTTCGAGGAAGGCCAGCCGCGCGCGGATCTCGGCCAGCACGTCGCGCGCGATCTGCTGGTCGCGACCTTGCAGCCGCAGCGAATCGAACAGAGCGCGCGCGCCGCTCACCGAGCCGGCGCCCAGTTCGGCGATCGACCGGCCCTGCCACTGCACCGCGAGCGCGGTCTCGTTCAGGCGCGCGCCGCCGCAGGCCGCGCAGGGCACCGCTTCGCCTTCGAACCAGGCGTTCCAGGCGACTTCCTCGCCGGTCTGTTCGGCGTCGAAGCCGGGCAGCGCCAGCCCGGTGCCGAAGCACTGCGAACACCAGCCGTGCTTGCTGTTGTACGAGAACATCCGCGGGTCGGGTTCCGGGAACGACCGGCTGCAGGCCGGGCAGGCGCGCTTGGTGGAAAAGGCGCGCTGCTGCAGGGTCGCCGCGACGCCGGCGCCGGGCGCTGCGCGCAGGCGTTCGAGCGGCCACAGCACGTTGACCACGCCGTGGCCGAAGGCGAGCGTGCGCTTGAGCAGGTCGCGCAGCGCCGCCTCGTCGTGCGCGCCGACGGTGAGATCGCCGACCGGCAGCTCGATCGTGTGCTCCTTGAAGCGGTCGAGTCGCGGCCACTTGGCTGTGGGCACGAACTCGCCGTCGACGCGCAAGTGCGTGTAGCCCTTGGCGGCCGCCCACTTGGCGAGATCCGTGTAGTAGCCCTTGCGGTTGACCACCAGCGGCGCCAGCAGGCCGATGTGGGTGCCCTTGAAGTCGCGCACCAGCGAGGCGGCGATGCTCTCTTCGCTTTGCGGCTGCACCGGCACCCGGCACTGCGGGCAGTGCTGGAGGCCGAGCTTCACGTACAGCAGGCGCAGGAAGTGGTGGATCTCGGTCATCGTCGCCACGGTCGACTTACGGCCGCCGCGCGAGGTGCGCTGCTCGATCGCCACCGTCGGCGGGATGCCGTAGATGGCGTCGACGTCGGGCTTGCCGGCCGGTTGCACGATCGAGCGCGCGTAGGCGTTCAGGCTCTCCAGGTAGCGGCGCTGGCCCTCGTTGAACAGGATGTCGAAGGCGAGCGTCGACTTGCCGCTGCCGGAGACGCCGGTGATCACGGTGAAGGTGTCGCGCGGGATGGCGACGTCGATGCCCTGCAGGTTGTGCTCGCGCGCGTGGCGGATCTCGATCGCATTGCGCCGCGCCGTGGCCAGGTACCTGCCGAACGGCTCCTCGGCGGTGAGGGTCGAGCGTCCAGGGTCGAGCGTCGAGCGTGGCTCGTCCGACGCGCTTCCGCTTTCACGCTGGACGCTGGACGCCGGACCCTCGACCAGCCCGCCCGCGACCGAGCGTTCGTAGTCGCGCAGCGCGCGCCCGGTGTGCGAGGTCGGGTGCTCCATCACCTGCCACGGCGGGCCGGCGACGACGAGCTCGCCGCCGGCGTCGCCGCCCTCGGGGCCGAGGTCGACGATCCAGTCGGCGGCGCGGATCACGTCGAGGTTGTGCTCGATCACGATCAGCGAATGGCCGGCGGCCAGCAGCTTCCTCAGCGCGCGCATCAGCTTCGCCACGTCGTCGAAGTGCAGTCCGGTGGTCGGTTCGTCGAACAGCAGGAGCGATCCCCTGCGCGCGAGCTTGCCGGCCGTCTGCTCGCTGATGCCGCTCTTTGCAGCCTGCGCGAGAAAGCCAGCGATCTTTAAGCGCTGCGCCTCGCCGCCCGACAGCGTCGGCACGGGCTGGCCGAGCTTCACGTAGTCGAGGCCGACGTCGGCCAAGGGCTGCAGCGCGCGCAGCACCTCGCGCTCGCCGGCGAAGCAGGCAAGCGCCTCGTTGACCGTCAGCTCGAGCGCATCGGCGACGCTCAGTCGCCGGCCGCCGCGCTCGAGCGCGACCTCCAGCACCTCGGGACGGAAGCGCTTGCCGTCGCAGTCCGGGCAGCGCAGGTAGACGTCGGACAGGAACTGCATCTCGACGTGCTCGAAGCCGTTGCCGCCGCAGCTCGGACAGCGGCCGTCGCCGGCGTTGAAGCTGAACATCCCGGCCGGGTAGTTGCGCTCGCGCGCGAGCGGCGCCTGCGCGAACAGGGCGCGGATCGCGTCCCAGGCGCCGGCGTAGCTCGCCGGGTTGCTGCGCGTGGTCTTGCCGATCGGACTCTGGTCGACCATCGCCACCTCGGCGATCCAGTCGTCGCCGAGCAGGCGGTCGTAGGCGCCGGCGCCGGCGGCGTCGCCGCTCGCGGGCGCGACGCCGCTGCGCGCGTTGCCGGCCGCCGGCCTGCCCTTGGCGCGGGCCAGCGCCGGGTACAGCACGTCCTGGATCAGCGTGCTCTTGCCGGAGCCGGAGACGCCGCTCACGACCACCAGATGGTTGAGCGGGAACTCGACGTTCAAGCGCTTGAGGTTGTGCTCGCGCGCGCCTTCGAGCACCAGCCGCGGCGTGTTCGGCCGCACGTTGCGCGTGGCGTAGCCGTCGGCGGTCAGCGCCTGCACCTCGACCTGCCGGCGCCCGGACAGGTACTCGCCGGTGAGCGTGGCGCCGCGACCGACCTGCTGCGGCGTGCCGTGGGCGACGATGCGGCCGCCGCGCTCGCCCGGACCGGGACCCATGTCGATCAGCCGGTCGGCGGCGTGCATCACCTGCGGATCGTGCTCGACCACCACCAGCGAGTTGCCGGCATCGCGCAGCCGGTGCATGACCTCGATCACCCGGTGCATGTCGCGCGGGTGCAGGCCGATGCTCGGTTCGTCGAGCACGAACAGCGTGTTCACCAGCGAGGTGCCGAGCGCGGTGGTCAGGTTGATCCGCTGCACCTCGCCGCCGGACAGCGTGCGGCTCTGGCGGTCGAGCGTCAGGTAGCCGAGGCCGACGTCGCACAGGAACCTCAGCCGCGCGCGCAGCTCCGCCAGCAGCAGCTCGGTGGCCTCGTCGATCGCGCCGGCAAAGCGCAGGTGCTCGAAGAAGGCGCGCACGCGCTCGAGCGGCACCAGCATCAAGTCGTGCAGCGACAGGCCCGGCAGCGCCTCGAGCTGCGCCGCCGGCCAGCGCACGCCGGACGGCCGGTAGCGCGCGTAGCGGCCGCGGCCGTCCGCGGGTGCGCTAGTGGCCAGCGCCGCGTCGGCGTCCTCCTTCGTGCCCACGCGCCACAGCAGCGCGTCGGGCTTCAGGCGCGCGCCCTGGCAGGCGCTGCAGGCGGTGTACGAGCGGTAGCGCGACAGCAGCACGCGGATGTGCATCTTGTACGCCTTGCTCTCGAGCCAGGCGAAGTAGCGCTTGATCCCGTACCACTGCGTCTGCCACTTGCCGCTCCAGCCGCGCTCGCCCTCGACCACCCAGTCGCGGTGTTCGGGCGGCAGCAGCGACCACGGCGTGTCCAGCGGCACGCCGAACTTCGGCGCGAACTTCTCCAGGTCGCGCTGGCACTCGGCGAAGCTCTTGGTCTGCCAGGGCTTGACCGCGCCCTCGCGCAGCGTCTTGCTCTCGTCGGGGATCACCAGACCGAGGTCGAAGCCGATCACGCGCCCGAAGCCGCGACACGCCTCGCAGGCGCCGAGCGGCGAGTTGAACGAGAACGTGCTCGGGTTGGGCTCGGCGTAGTGGATGTCGCAGTCGGCGCAGTGCAGGTCGTCGCTGAAGCGCAGGGTCGAGCGTTGAGCGTCGAGCGTCGAGCGTTGAGCGTCGAGCCTCGAGCGTTCGGCGTCGAGCGTCGGGGGTCGGGCGTCAAGAGGCAAGGGCGGAACGCCGTCACGCTGGACGCTGGACGCTTGACCGTCGACCGGCCTCTCGATGTGGGCGTCGAGGCGGCCGGCGCCGAAGCGCAGCGCGGATTCGATCGCTTCCATCACGCGCTGGTGATCGACGCCGGTCCAGCGGAAGCGGTCCTGGACGACGTCGAGCACCTTCGCGGCGCCGGTCGCGCGCTCGCCGGCCTTCGCAGTCGCCGCCGCTGCGGCGGGCAGGTCGGATGCGCCTTCGTGCCGGTCGAAGATGCGCGTGTAGCCCTGCGCTTGCAGGTTGGCGCGTACTTCCTCCTCCTTGAAGTTCTTCGGCACCGTGACCGGGAAGGTCAGCGTCACGCGCGCGTCGGCGTGGCCGTCGCAGTGGCGCGCCAGTGCGGCGAAGATCGAGGCCGGGTCGTCGCGCGCCACCGGCCGGCCGCAGCCGCGACAGTGCAGGGTGGCGGCGCGCGCGTACAGCAGCTTCAGGTGGTCGTTTAACTCGGTCATCGTGCCGACCGTGCTGCGGCTGGTGCGCACCGGGTTGGTCTGGTCGATCGCGATCGCCGGCGGCACGCCCTCGATCCGGTCGACCTGCGGCCGGTCCATGCGGTCGAGAAACTGGCGCGCGTAGGGCGAGAAGGTCTCGACGTAGCGGCGCTGCCCTTCGGCGTACAGCGTGTCGAACACGAGCGAGCTTTTGCCGCTGCCCGAGACGCCGGTGACGACGATCAGCTCGCCGGTCGGCAGATCGAGGTCGAGGTTCTTCAGGTTGTTCTGGCGCGCGCCGCGGATGCGGATCGTCTTGGCGTCGGTCATCTTCGAGGGCATCGATCGTCGACTGCACGGCACGGCGGGCCGCCATCGGTGCGCCGCAGGGGAAACCGCGCAGTCTAGGCGCGCTCGGTGACGGGCCGGTGCCGCCGGCGTGCTTGATGGCGGTCAACGGCGGCAGCGCCGGGCGCGATCGCGCCCGCCTGCGCGCGGCGCCGATGACCGATGATGGCGACAGCGGCGGCCGCCGCGCGGCCGCCGCACCCACGCAAGGAGGCAGGCATGTTCAAGAGGATCCTGGTCGCCACCGACGGATCGGAGCTGTCACGGCGCGCGGTCGACACCGCGGTCGGCCTGGCGCGCAGCCTCGGAGCGACGCTGGTCGGCGTGACCGCGGTCGATGCCTACCCGTATGTCGGCATCGGCCAGAGCGAGCCCTCGGCCTACAACGAGTTCCAGGCGCGCGCCGCCGCCGATGCCTTCGATCGCCTCGCGGCGCTGGAGTCGGCCGCTCGCGCCGCCGGCGTCGCCTTCGAGATCCAGTCGCGCCAGGGCCTGCCGCCGTGGC
Organism: Burkholderiales bacterium; assembly: GCA_037441125.1. Lineage (GTDB taxonomy): Bacteria > Pseudomonadota > Gammaproteobacteria > Burkholderiales > Burkholderiaceae_F > JALHMQ01. Next base: position 2,111 of record JBBIST010000118.1, on the reverse strand, counting down.
GCGCGATCCTCGACGCGGCGGCCGATGCCGGCTGCGACGCGATCGTCATGGCCTCGCACGGCCGCCGCGGCGTCAGCGCGCTGCTGCTCGGCAGCGAGACGCAGCACGTGCTGTCGCAGGCGACGCTGCCGGTGATCGTCGTGCGCTGATCGCTGCCGGCCGCATCGATCGACCCGCAGCCTGCGCCGAGCCGCCAGGTGCCGACCGACCCCGCCACCGAGCCGAGCGCGGGCCGCGCGCCGGTGTTCAGCGCGCGCGGCCTGACCAAGGTGTACCGGATGGGCGAAGTCGAGGTGCACGCGCTGCGCGGCCTCGACCTCGACATCTACGCCTCGGAGTTCGTGGTCCTGCTCGGTCCCTCGGGCAGCGGCAAGTCGACGCTGCTCAACATCCTCGGCGGCCTGGACACGCCGACCGCCGGCAGCGCGATCTGGCGCGACCACGACCTGTCGCGCGCCGGCGATGCCGAGCTGACCCGCTACCGGCGCGAGCATGTCGGCTTCGTGTTCCAGTTCTACAACCTGATCCCGAGCCTCACCGCGCGCGAGAACGTGGCGCTGGTCACCGAGATGGTGCCGGCGCCGATGCCGGCCGAGGAGGCGCTGGCGCGGGTCGGCCTGGCCGACCGCCTCGACCACTACCCGGCGCAGCTCTCGGGCGGCGAGCAGCAGCGGGTGGCGATCGCGCGCGCGATCGCCAAGCGGCCGGACGTCCTGCTGTGCGACGAGCCGACCGGCGCCCTCGACTACGCGACCGGCAAGCTGGTGCTGGCGGCGATCGTCGACATCAACCGCGAACTGGGAACGACCGCGGCGGTGATCACGCACAACGCGCCGATCGCGCTGCTCGCCGATCGCGTGCTGCGCATGGCCGACGGCCGCATCGCCGAAGTCACGGTCAACGCCGCCAAGCGCTCGCCCGAGGAGATCTCGTGGTAAGGCCGCGGGCGCGCCGCGCGAGGGTGCTCCGGTGAGCATGCTCAGGCGCAAGCTCGTGCGCGACCTGTGGGCGACCAAGGGCCAGGTGCTGACGGTGGCGCTGGTCGTTGCCAGCGGCGTGGCCGCGTTCGTCGCCTCGCTCGCGACCTACGAGTCGCTCAAGCGCATGCAGGCCGAGTACTACGACGTTGCCCGCTTCGCGCATGTGTTCGCCGCCGCCCGGCGCGTGCCCGAGGCGGTGGCGCCGCGCCTGCTGCAGATCCCGGGCGTGGACGATGCCGAGACGACGATCGTGTTCGACGTCCTGCTCACGCTCGACGGCGTGCTCGAGCCGATGATCGGCCGCGTGCACGCGCTGCCGGCCAAGGGCCTGCCGCGCATCAACCGCCTGACCCTGCGCGCCGGCCGCTGGATCGAGCCCGGCGCCGCCGAGATCCTGGTGGCCGAGAGCTTCGCTCACGCGCGCGACCTGCGGCCGGGCTCGGTGGTCGAGCTGCTGCTCGAAGGCCGGCGCGAGCGGCTCAAGGTCGCCGGCATCGTGCTCTCGCCCGAGTACATCCTGGCGATGCACCCGGGCGGCGGCGACGCCGGCAGCTTCGGCACCTTCTGGCTCGAGCGCGAGCGGGTCGCGGCCGCCTTCGACATGGAAGGCGCGTTCAACCGCGTCGCGCTGCGGCTCGCCGCCGGTCTGGCCGACACCGGCGCCGAACGGGCGGCGATCGACGCGATCGACCGCCTGCTCGCGCCCTACGGCGCGGTCGGCGCGCACGGCCGTGCCGACCAGATCTCCAATCGCGCGCTGACGCAGGAGATCGAGGGGCTGATGGTGTTCGGGCTGGTGATGCCGAGCGTGTTCCTGGCGGTGGCGGTGTTCCTGGTCAACGTCGTGCTTACGCGCCAGGTCGGCGCGCAGCGGGCGCAGATCGGGGCGCTGAAGGCGCTCGGCTGCGACGATGTGCGCATCGGCCTGCACTACCTGCAGTTCGTCGCCGTGATCGTCGCCGCCGGGGCGCTGTTCGGTGTGGCGCTCGGCGCCTGGCTCGGCCACCTGCTGACCGAGCTGTACATGGCTTTCTTCTACTTCCCGCGGTTGCAGTTCGTTCTGCCGCCGTGGGCGGTGCTGGCCGCCGCCGGCGCGGTGGCGGCGGCGGCGCTGGCCGGGGCGGCGGCGGC
>JBBIST010000117.1:0-7382 GCA_037441125.1 Burkholderiales bacterium | reverse complement strand
CCGGCTGCACGGTGGTGGTCAAGCCGGCCGAGCAGACGCCGCTGTCGGCGCTGGCGATCGCCGAGCTTGCGCAGCGCGCCGGCCTGCCCGCCGGTGTCTTCAACGTGCTGCCGGCCGATGAGCAGCGGTCGATCGAACTCGGCAAGGTCCTATGCGACTCGCCCACGGTGCGCAAGCTGAGCTTCACCGGCTCGACCCAGGTCGGCCGCATCCTGGCGCAGCAGTGCGCGCCGACGCTGAAGAAGCTCTCGCTCGAACTCGGCGGCAACGCGCCGTTCATCGTCTTCGCCGATGCCGACGTCGACGCCGCGGTCGAGGGCGCGCTCGCCAGCAAGTACCGCAACGCCGGCCAGACCTGCGTCTGCACCAACCGCTTCTACGCCCACGCCGACGTCTATGACCAGTTCGTCACCAGGCTCGCCGCGCGCGCCGCGCAACTGAAGGTCGGCTCGGGCTTCGAGGCCGGCGTGCAGCAAGGCCCGCTGATCGACGCCGCGGCGATGGCCAAGGTGCGCGCGCACGTGGCCGACGCCCTGAGCAAGGGCGCGACCGTGCTCACCGGCGGCAGGCCGCACGCACTCGGCGAAGCGCTTGGCGGCCAGTTCTTCGAGCCGACCGTGATCGCCAACGTCACGCGCGAGATGCTGGTGGCGCGCGAGGAGACCTTCGGCCCGGTGGCGCCGGTGTTCCGCTTCAGCGACGACGCCGAGGCGGTGGCCGCGGCCAACGGCGTCGAGTACGGGCTGGCCGCCTACTTCTACGCCGGCAACGTCGCGCGCGTGCTGCGCGTGGCCGAGCAGCTCGAGTTCGGCATCGTGGGCGTCAACACCGGGCTGATCTCGACCGAGGTCGCGCCCTTCGGCGGCGTCAAGCAGTCGGGCTACGGCCGCGAAGGCGGCCGCTACGGCATCGACGAGTACCTGACGATCAAGTACGTGTGCATCGGCGGCGTCTGAGGGGCGGCGCCTCAGACGATCCGGCACGCCTGGTCGAACGTCAGGCGCGGGCTGCGCGCGAAGAGCTTGGCCGGATCGCCGTGGCCAAGGTTGCACAGGAAGTTGCTGCGGATCGCGGTGCCGGCGAAGAACTCGGCGTCGACCTTGGCGTTGTCGAAGCCGGACATCGGTCCGCAGTCCAGCCCTAAAGCGCGCGCGGCCAGGATCAGGTAGGCGCCCTGCAGCGAGCCGTTGCGGAAGGCCGTGGTCTCGATCAGCGCCTGATTGCCCTCGAACCACGAACGTGCGTCGGCGTGCGGGAACAGTTGCGGCAGCTTCTCGTGAAACTCGAGGTCGTAGCCGATGATCGCGGTCGCCGGCGCGGCCATCGTCTTGTCCAGGTTGCCGGGCGACAGCGCCGGCCGCAGCCGCTCCTTGCCCTCGCGCGAGCGCACGAACACGAGGCGCGCCGGCGAGCAGTTGGCGCTCGTCGGCGCCCACTTCATCAGCTCGTAGAGCGCGCGCAGTTCGTCGTCGGTAACAGGCTGCGGCAGCCAGCCGTTGTGCGTGCGCGCGCTGCGGAAGAGCTGGTCGAGGGCGGCAGGGTCAAGGGAGGGCATCGGTCGCTCGCAAGAAGGGTTCGGACGATTCTACGAAGGCGCCGGCGGTCGCAACCCGCCTAGGCCGCCGGCTGCAGCATGAAGGTCTCGTACTCGAGCCGTTCGAACACGCGGTCGAGGACCACGAGGCCGAGCACGCAGGCGATCAGTAGCGATCCGGCGTAGCCGTAGCCGAAGAACTCCGGCCCGAGCCACAGCGTGAGCGCGGTGAGCGCGCCGTTGCCGGCCAGGAACACCGCCACCAGCAGCAGCGCCAGGCGCCGGCGGTCGAGGTAGAAGAGCACGTTGAGGATGCCGAGCAGCACCACCTGCAATCCGGCGCCGATCACCATGATCGACAGCAGCGGCGCGTACAGGGTCGAGATGCCGAGCAGCCGCAGCAGTCCTTCGCCGGCGACGATCGTGAGCAGCGCGGCGATCGCCTGGATCTTGACGATCTCGAACAGGCCGATGCGCGCGGCTTCGACCATGCCGTTGCGGTGGCGCTCGATCATCTGCAGCGAGCCGCCGCCGCGCACCGCCTCGCAGAAGGCGTCGTAGTGGTCGACGAAGTCGGTCTCCAGCCGCAGCAGGAACACCGCCATGCCGGGGATGATCGACAGGTAGGCGAGGAAGATCGGCAGGTCGTAGATCAATGACGCGCGCAGCGGCCCGACGATCTCCTGGCTGGTCGGCGGATAGAACCAGAACATGAACTTGTCGAGCCAGATCGCCAGGTTGTAGAACAGTCCGGTCCAGACCAGGCTGCGGAAGTGCTGGTCGCGCCGCAGGCACTCGAACGACAGGAAGCGGTCGGCCGGAAACTCGCGGATCACGAGCCCCAGCATGCCGGCGAGCAGGATCGCCTGGCCGAGCGCGAAGCCGATCACCATGCCCGCCAGGCCCCAGTCGAGCAGCAGCAGCGCTGCCGCCACCGAGACACCGTAACCGATCGCGTACAGGACGACGATCGCCTGGTACTGCTTGAGTCCGGACAGCAGTAGCGTGACGATCCAGATGTTCGACAGCAGCACCAGCGCCGCCGCCATCGCCAGCCGGTAGGCGAGCGACTCCTGCGGGAACAGCCAGATCGCCGCCACCAGGCCGAGACTGCCGGCGGTCCAGGTCACGACCAGCAGCACCGCCTGCAAATTGGGCAGCACCAGGTCGTTGCGACGCTCGAACATGCGGTCGGCGACGAAGCGCGTGTAGGCGAGCTGGAACGGCCCGGTCAGGATCAGGCTCAGCGCGATCAGGTAGGTGACCGAGACCTGGAACTGCGCCACTTCGGCGGTGGCGCCTGCCAGAGCCGCCGCCAGCAGGCCGACCGCGAGGATGCCGAGGATCGACAGCACCCACGGCCCGGAGCTGATCACGCCGGCGTAGCCGTAGGCGCCGAGCAGCGACAGCAGCGTTCCGCGCTGCAGGATCCTGCGAAGTTCGAAGCCGATCCCAGCCATGGCGCTCCTACTGCGCCCCAACGGCGGCGGTCAGCGGCGCCGCCGCGTGCATCGCGTCTTCGTACAGCGCCCGGTAGCGCTCGAACATCAGCGCCTGCGTGTAGTAGCGCTCGACGCGCGCGATGCCGGCGCGGCTCGCGGCCTGCCAGCGCGCGGCGTCGGTGAGCAGCGGCAGCGCCGCCTCGGCGAGCGCCTGCGGATCGGCGATGCGAACCACGGCGCCGGCCGCGCCCAGCGCCCGATCCTCATCGCCGTGACCCTCGATCAGTTGCCGGCACGAGCCGACATCGGTCGCCACGCAGGGCACGCCGGCGGCAAAGCCTTCGAGGATCACCAGCGGCAGCGCCTCGCTGATCGAACTGAGCACCACGAGGCCGATCTTCGGCAGCAGCTCGGTCATCCGCTGATAGCCGAGGAAGTGCACGCGCCCCTGCAGGCCGAGGCTGTCCGCCAGCAGCCGGCACTCCTGTGCGTAGGCCGGGTCTTCGTCCTCGGGGCCGGCGATCCAGCCTTCGGCCTGCGGCAGGCGGTTGACGACGGTGCGCAGCGCGCGCACGAAGGTCTTGACGTCCTTGATCGGCACCACGCGGCCGATCAGGCAGACCACCGGCGGCGGCGCCGGCGGGCGCTGGTCGCGCAGCGGCGCGAAGCGCGCCACGTCGACGCCGTTCGGGATCGACAGCGTGCGCGCCGCCGGCGCGCCGTCGGCGATCTGGCGCTGGCGGTTGGCCTCGTACAGCGAGACGATGCGCTCGGCGCTGTCGTAGCCGGTGCGGCCGAGCGCCTCGAAGAAGCGGATCCACAGGTCCTTGAAGTAGGCGACCTGGCCGCCGCGGCGCTCGAACACGCCGCGGTTGTCACGGATCCAGGTCGACTGGAACAGATCGATCTTGCGCTCCTTGGTGTAGATGCCGTGCTCGGACAGCAGCAGCGGCCGCCGCTGCATGCGCGCCAAGACGGCGCCGAGGAAGCCGGCATAGCCGGTCGAGATCGCGTGCAGCGCGCGCGCGCGCGGCGCCTCGGCGGCGATCGTGCGCAACAGCCACAGCGGCGCGTGCATGATGCGCACGCTCCAGAAGTAGTCGACGAACGACGGGTCGGTGCAGCGCGCGCGGTAGCCGGCATCGATCAGCTTCCAGCTCTCGGCGCTGTGCAGGAAGGCGCGTTCGTCGAGCGCGCCGCCGTCGGCCATCTGCGGCAGCAGTTCGTCGAGCAGTGGCGCGATGCCCGGCTCGGGCGCGCTGCGCGCGGCGCGCAGCCGCTCGTGCAGCGCCTCGACGCGGGCGAAGGCGGCGGCATCGCCGGCGCACGGGGTCGGCTGCTCGGCGCCGCCGATGCGCTCGTGCAGGTAGTGACACTCGAGGTGGTCGAGGTTGTCGGGCAGCTCGTACTTGAGCGCGCCGTAGTCGGCGCGGCGGCTGCCGAGAAAGATGGCGCCGAAGCGCAGTTGCGGAAAGCCGCGCACGATCTGGTCGACCCAGCTCGACACGCCGCCGCTCACGTAGGGGAAGGTGCCTTCGAGCAGCAGCAGCACGTCGACCGCGTCGGCGCGGCGCAGGACCGTGGCGGCGGCGCGTCTCATCAGGCGACCCAGTACTGCTGCATCGCTGCCAGCGTCTCCGAGCCGGGGCGGCCGCCGAGCTCGAGCAGCGAGCGCCGCACCTCGTCGTAGCGGCGCTGCGCGAAGCGCAGCTCGGCCAGATACGGCAGGACGCTGCGCCGTGGCAGGCGGCAGGCGGCCGCCTGCCGCAGCGCGTGCTCGGCCGCGGCCAGGTCGCGCCGGCGCAGATGCGCGCGCGCGATCAACAGCCAGCGCGCACCGTCGCCGGCGTCGTCGCCGCGCGCGCGCTCGGCGAACACCAGCGTCTGCTCGAGCGCGTAGCGCGCGGTGTCGCCGGAGGCCAGGTCCTGGTAGACGAGTTCCCAGTAGAGCTGCGCGATGCGGCCGCAGATCTCGCGCGCGTCGGCGCGGTCGTCGATCTCCTCGGCCAGCGCCAGCAGCCGGCGGTTGCGCGCCAGCGCCGCCGAGATCTCCTTCTCGCGCCGGTCGAGCAGGCCGTAGGCGAGCAGGCGCACTTCGTCGTTGGCGTCGGCCAGCAGCTCGCGCAGCAGGCCGCCGGTGGCGGGCGTGCCGGCGGCGCCGACCGCCAGCAGCGCCTCGACCCGGCTTGCCTGCGGCGCCTGCGGGTTCATCAGTTGCGCGCGCGCGGCGGTACCGCGCCGGCGCGCGACGCCTTCGTCGCCGGCGGCGGTGAACTGCGGTCGCGGTACCTCTCCGAACACGCGCGGCGCCAGCAGCAGCGGCAGCAGGTGCCCGCCGGCGACACCGATCAGCGTTGCTGCCAGTCCGATCACCGGCACGAAGAAGTTGAAGCCGAACAGGCTCGCCCAGACCCAGCGCCGCGGCTGCCGGTACGGTCGCGGCAGCAGGCGGCCGGCAGCCACTGCCGCCGCCGCACTCGCCAGCGCGTGCAGCGGCAGATAGCCGGCGAGCGCCACCGGCGCGGTCGGCGCGAGCAGCAGCCACGCCAGCCCGGCCGACTCGGCGCCGACAGCGCCGATCCACAGCTTGACGCTAGACATGCGGCCCCAGGAATGCGCGCAACTGCTCGACCGGCTGCCGCGGGTCAATCTCGACGCTGTGCACCCGGATGCCGGCGCCGCCGAGATCGGTGCCGTAGTCCTCGCGCAGCCGGCGCTGGATGCGCTCAAGGTAGCCGCCGATGCCCTGGGCGTCGGTGAGCGGCAGCACCAGCAGCAGCCTGCGCCGGGCGCCGGCCACGTGCAGCCAGGCGATGTCGATGCTGCGTCGCATGCGCTCGAAGCGCGTCTGCCACTCCTCGGCGGCGCGCGCGTCGGCCGGCAGTTCGAAGGCGATCAGCGACGAGCGCACGAACGCCACCTGCAGCAGCCGCTGCAAGCGCACCAGTTCAAGCGCGAACTCGTCCGGGCAGCGCGCGAACTCGGCCTGCACCGCGCGCACGCCCTCGCCGTGCTCGAGGCTGTCGCCGTAGTAGGCGAGCAGCACGGTGACGAACTGCAGCGTCTCCAGCGTGAGCGCGGTGAAGGCCATGCGTTCGACCACGAGCACGCCGAGCACCTTGCCAGTGCTGGCGACCACCGGCGCGCACACCAGGTAGCGGCTCGGTTGGTCGGAGTCGATGAAGGGTTCGCTCTGTACGTGCATCAGTTCGCCCGACTGCAGCGCCGCCGCCAGCATCGGGTCGGACAGGTCCAGGCCGCCGCCGTCGGCGGTGCCGAACTCGCCGAAGCGCGCCACCGGCTCGGCGTCGACGTGGCCGTCGCGCACCGCCACCAGCGCCGCGGCCTCCAGCCGTGCCGCCTGCGCCAGAAGCTGCAGCAGCCAGTCGCCGACCGGCAACGGCTCCTGCTCGCTGCGCGCCCGGTTGCGCGCCGCCTGGCGCAGCGCGAACAGCGTATCGCGCAGCGTGAACGGCCGCGACAGCAGTTCCTGCTCGAGCCGGTCGTGCGAGATGCTGAGCAGGTAGTGGTGCTGGGTGAGCGCGCGCAGCCGCTCGTCGAGGTAGGCGTTGACCGACTGCCCCTGGTGCAGGCGCGCGCTCCACACGTCGGCGAACTCGCCGGCCAGCAGCGCCAGCACCAGGCCGCCGAGGAAGCTCAGGCGCGGAAACTCGCCCAGCGGCTCGCCCCAGGCGTCGAGCACGAACCAGGCGGCCAGCGCCAGCGCCATCGCCAGCACCGCGTGCACCGAGCCGTAGCGCAGCGCCAGCACCGCCGCCACCAGCCACAGCCAGGGAAAGGCGGCCGCGGTCCACAGCGGGTCCTGCGGCCGCAACGCCGCGCCGATCGCGATCGCCACCGTCATCACGAGCACGGTCTCGACCAGCGCCCAGCGCCAGTCGGCGGCGGGCGCGATCTGCGTCGCCGTGCGCGGCAAAAGCCGGCGCAGCGCGCGCTCGGCCGGGTTCGCGGCCCGATCGGCGCCGGCCGGCCTCAACGCGGATCCTCGGCCGGCACGAAGCCGCCTTGACGCCTGAATCGCACCGGCGGCGACCCGCTTGCCAACGCCACTAGCGCGCCAGCGGCGCGACCAGGTCGCGCGCCAGCTTCTGCGCCACCGCCGACAGCACCTCGCGGCTCCAGCCGCTGCGCGCGCCGGTGGCCGACCAGACGGTGCGGCCGTCGGCCAGGTCGATCACTCGCAGCGACAGGCCCACGGCCGGTTCGCCGTCGACGCCGACCCGGTAGCGCCACTCGGTCACGGTGCCGGTGAGCGCGTAGCGCACGCCGGCACCGCGCGCCCAGGCCAACGCGCGCTCGCCGGCATCCGCCGGCGGCGCCTCGAACAGCGTCTCGGCGCCGAGTGCGGCCGGCGCGCGCACGATCGGGCCGACCGCGCGCGCGTG
>JBBIST010000116.1:0-7773 GCA_037441125.1 Burkholderiales bacterium | reverse complement strand
GCCGGCTCGACCGGATAGGTGGCGCCGGCGAGCGCGCGGCCGATCGCCGCCGCGTCGCGGCCGATCAGCACCACGGCGCGCGCGTGCGCGGCCAGCGGTGCGGCCAGCGGCGCGAAGTCCTGGCCCTTGCCGTCGCCGCCGAGGATCGCCACCAGCCTGAGGCCCTCGGCGCCGAGCGCTGCCAACGCCGCCACCGTGGCGCCGACGTTGGTGCCCTTGGAGTCGTCGTAGTAGGTAACGCCGTCGACGGTGGCGATCGGCTCGATCCGGTGCGGCTCGCCGCGGTACTCGCGCAGCGCGTGCAGCATCGGCGCCAGCGGGCAGCCGATCGCGCGCGCCAGCGCCAGCGCCGCGAGGGCGTTCAGTGCGTTGTGGCGGCCGCGGATGCGCAGCGCATCGACCGGCATCAGCCGGTGCACGAACACTTCGCCCTCGATGCCCGGCAGCTCTGCGGCCGCCTTGCGCCGGCGGTGGCCGAGGCTCAGGTCCTCGGCGTAGGCGAGCCAGTCGATGCCGCCTTCGCGCACCAGTCCGTACTCGTCGGGCTGGGTCGGTGCGCCGGCGCCGAAGGTCACCGGCGGCGGCGGCCGGTCGGCGTCACTGGCGCGCCGGCGCGCGTGCGCCTCGGCCTCGACCGGCGTGCGGCCGCGCGCGCCGGGTTGCGGCAGCGCCTGCATCGCCAGCACGCGCGGATCGTCGCGGTTGAGGACGCGCACGGTCGCGCGCGTGAAGATGCGCGCCTTGGCGGCGGCGTAGTCGTCGAAGCTGCCGTGCCAGTCCAGATGGTCCTGGCTGAGGTTGAGCACGGCGGCGGCATCGCAGGCGAGCGACTCGGCGCCGGCGAGCTGGAAGCTCGACAGCTCGAGCACCCAGACCTCGGGCAGGGTGTCGCCGGCGAGCCGCTCGCGCAGCGCATCGAGCGCGGTCGGCGAGATGTTGCCGGCCACCGCCACCGAGCGGCCGGCGCGCGCCACCAGCAGGCCGGCCAGGCGCGTGGTCGTGGTCTTGCCGTTGGTGCCGGTGATGCCGAGCACGCGCGGCCGGTAGCCGCGCTCGACCGCCAGCTCGGCCAGCGCGCGCGCGAACAGTTCGACTTCGCCCGCCACCGGCACGCCGCGCGCGCGCGCCGCGGCAACGATCGGTGCCGCCGGCGACTGCGTCGGCGACAGGCCCGGGCTCGGCGCCAGCAGCGATGCGCCGTCGAGCAGCGCCAGCGGCAGATCGCCGCCGTGGAACGTCGCCTGCGGCAGCGCCTGCGCCAGCGCCGCGCGCATCGGCGGCGCCGCGCGCGTGTCGGCCACGCGCACGCTGCCGCCGCGCTCGCCGACCCAGCGCGCGATCGCCAGCCCGGACTCGCCGAGTCCGAGCACGAGGACGGTGTGGCCGGTGAAGTCAAGCATCTGCTATCGGATCTTCAACGTCGACAGCCCCACCAGCACCAGCATCATCGTGATGATCCAAAACCGCACGACCACCTGGTTCTCCTTCCAGCCGGACAGTTCGAAGTGGTGGTGCAGCGGCGCCATGCGGAAGATGCGTTTGCCGCCGGTCCACTTGTAGTAGGCGACCTGCAGCATCACGCTCACGGTCTCGACCACGAACACGCCGCCCATGATGAACAGCACGATCTCCTGGCGCGTAATCACGGCGATCGTTCCCAGCGCGCCGCCCAGCGCCAGGGCGCCGACGTCGCCCATGAACACCTGTGCCGGGTAGGCGTTGAACCAGAGGAAAGCCAGCCCGGCGCCGGCGATCGCGGCGCAGATGATCGCCACCTCGCCCGCGCCCGGAATGAACGGGAACAGCAAGTAGCGCGAGAAGTCGGCGCGGCCGACGACGTAGGCGAAGATGCCGAGCGCGGCGCCGACCATCGCCGCCGGCATGATCGCCAGGCCGTCCAGACCGTCGGTCAGGTTGACCGCGTTGCTGGTGCCGACGATCACCAGGTAGGACAGGATCACGAAGCCGAACACGCCCATCGGATAGGCGATGTTCTTGAAGAACGGAACGATCAGGTCCGAGCGCGGCGGCAGGTCGAACTGGAAGCCGTTGGTCAGCCACTGCCACATCAGCGGCCAGATCTGCTCGGTGGTCGGCGCGGCGATCGCGAACGCCAGATAAAGCGCCGCGCCCAGCCCGATCAGCGACTGCCAGAAGTACTTCTCCTTCGCGCTCATGCCTTTCGGGTTGCGGTGGACGACCTTGCGGTAGTCGTCGACCCAGCCGATCCAGCCGAAGCCGACGGTGACGATCAGCACCACCCAGACGAAGCGGTTAGACAGATCGGCCCACAGCAGCGTCGTGGCGGCGATCGAGATCAGGATCAGCGCCCCGCCCATCGTCGGCGTACCGGTCTTGGCCAGGTGCGTCTGCGGGCCGTCGCTGCGCACTGCCTGGCCGATCTTCAGTTCGGTCAGGCGCCGGATCACCCACGGGCCGGCGGCCAGGCCGATCACCAGCGCCGTGCCCGCCGCCAGCACCGCGCGCAGCGTCAGGTAGGCGAAGACGTTGAAGGCGCGGATGTCCTGCGCCAGCCACTGGAACAGTTCGAGCAGCATCAGTGCGTCCCCCCGTTGCTCGCCGCCGGCGGTGCATCGACCGGCAGCAGCGCCTGCACGACCCGCTCCATGCGCATGAAGCGCGAACCCTTGACCAGCAACGTGCCGCCGCCGGCCAGGGCGCGCGCGGCGGCCACCAGGGTTTCGAGATCGGCGCAGTGGCGGCCGCCGGCGCCAAAGGCCTGCGCGCTGGCGCGGCTGGCCTCGCCGAAGGCGAGTAGCACGTCGATGCCGCGTCCGGCGGCGTAGGCGCCGACTTCGTGGTGGAACGTCGGGCCCTGGGCACCGACCTCGCCCATGTCGCCCAGCACCAGCGTGCGCGGCGCCGGCAGGCCGGCGAGCAGATCGATCGCCGCGCGCACCGAATCGGGATTGGCGTTGTAGCTGTCGTCGACCAGCAGCGCGCCGCCGGCGAGCGCGTGCATCCGCCCGCGTCCGGCCACCGGCTGGAACGCCGCCAGCCCGGCGGCGATCGCCGCCGGCGCCACGCCCAGCGCGATCGCCGCCGCGGTCGCGGCCAGGGCATTGCGCACGTTGTGCTCGCCCGGCGCCGCCAGAACCGTCTCGATCAGCCCGGCCGGACTGGCGATCGACAGGCGGTGGCCCGCGTCCTGCGCCACCGACTCGGCGGTGATCGTCGCCTCGCCCCGGCGCGCGAAATCGAGCACGCGCCTCGTGCCGGCCAGGCGGCGCCAGATCGGCGCGCAGGCGTCGTCGGCCGGAAACACGGCTACACCGTCGGCGGCAAGCGCTTCGATCGCGGCGCCGTTTTCGATCGCAGTAGCCTCGACCGACGCCAGGAACTCCTGGTGCTCGCGCTGGGCGTTGGTGACCACGGCCACGGTCGGCCGCGCCAGTTGCGCCAGGACGGCGATCTCGCCCGGGCGGTTCATGCCGAGTTCGAGCACGGCGGCGCGGTGCTGGCCGGTCAGTTCGAACAGCATCAGCGGCAGGCCGATGTCGTTGTTCAGGTTGCCGCGCGTGACCAGGCGCTTTTTCTCGCCAAAGGCGGCCGCCAGGATGGCGCCGATCATCTGCGTCACCGTCGTCTTGCCGTTGCTGCCGGTCACCGCCGCGAGCGGCAGCGCAAAGCGCGCGCGCCAGGCAGCGGCTGCCTGGCCGAGCGCGCGCCGCGTGTCGGCGACGATCACCTGCGGCAGCGGCACATCGAGCGCGCGTTCGACCAGCAGCGCCACCGCGCCGCGCGACTGCGCCTGCGCCGCATGGTCGTGGCCGTCGAAGCGCGGGCCGCGCAGCGCCACGAACAACGCCCCCGGCTCCAGCGTGCGCGAATCGGTCGACACGCGCACGAAGCGCACGCGGCCGTCACCGTGCAGTTGCGCCTGCGGCAGCTCGCGCGCCAGTTCGGCCACCGTCAGCATGCGTGCCCCGCTGCGCTGCGAGCCGGCGCAGGCGCGCTGGCGCCGCCGTCCGCTGCGGCCACGGCTGATGGCGATGCCGGTCGGCCACGCCGCGCCGCCAGCGCCGCCTGCGCCTGTTCGAGGTCCGAGAAGTGCCGCTTGACGCCGCCCGCCTCCTGCGTGTCCTCGTGCCCCTTGCCGGCGATCAGGATCACGTCGCGCGAGCCGGCCGCGCCGATCGCGAAGTCGATCGCTTGCGCGCGATCGACGATGCGCTCGCAGGCGCGCGCCGCCGGCACGCCGGCGGCGACCATGGCGACGATCGCCGCCGGATGCTCGCTTCTCGGGTTGTCGCTGGTGACGACGATGCGGTCGGCGGCGGCCGCGGCTGCGCCCATCGGCGCGCGCTTGCCCGGATCGCGATCGCCGCCGGCGCCGAACACCACCCACAGCTCGCCGCCGCGCGCCTGCGCCAGCGGCCGCAGCGCCGCCAGCGCCTGCGCCAGCGCATCCGGCGTGTGCGCGTAGTCAACCACCGCCAGCGGCTCGCCCTCGAGGCCGACTCGCTGCATGCGCCCGGGCGGCGGCGTGAGCTTCTCTAGCAGCGCCGCCGCCTGCGCCAGCGGCAGTCCGGCCGCGAGCAGCGCGCCGGTCACCGCGAGCAAGTTGGCAACGTTGAACTGGCCGACCAGAGCCACCTCGACCGCGGCGCGCTCGCCGCCGGCTTCGATCGCGAACGCCAGCCCCTGCGCCGTGGCCCGCACCTCGCGCGCCGCCAGCCGCAGCGCCAGCCCGGTCTCGCCGGCATCGCCGAGCGTGTAGCCGATCACGCGCGGGCCGCGGCCGCGCGCCAGCAGCCGGCGCGCGATCTGCCGGCCGAGCGCATCGTCGAGGTTGAGCACCGCGTGCGCGAGCGTCGGCCAGTCGAACAGCTTCGCCTTGGCCTCGCCGTAAGCCTGCATCGTGCCGTGGTAGTCGAGGTGGTCGCGCGTGAGGTTGGTGAACACGGCGATCGCAAAGCGCATGCCGTCGGCGCGCCCCTGATCGAGGCCGATCGAACTGACCTCCATCGCCAGCGCAACGGCGCCGCGGTCGGCGAGCGCGCGCACGGTCCGCTGCAGCGTGACCGCGTCGGGTGTCGTGAGTTCGGCCGCCTCCAGCTCGCCGGGAAAGCCGGTGCCGACGGTGCCGATCACGCCGCAGCGGCGGCCGGCGAGCGTCAGCGCCTGCGCGATCCACTGGCTGCACGAGGTCTTGCCGTTGGTGCCGGTGACGCCGATCGCGGTCAGCGCCGCGCTCGGCTCGCGGTACCAGGCGGCCGCCAGCGCGCCGAGGTCGCGCGCCAAAGAATCGACCGGCAGCACCGGCACACCGATCTCGCGCCGGCTCCAGCCTTCGGCGTCGACGAGCACCGCGCGCGCGCCGCGCGCCAGCGCCGCGTCGATGAAGGCGCGCCCGTCGCGGCTGCGGCCGGGCACGGCGACGAAGGCGTCGCCCGCCTGCACGCGCCGGCTGTCGGCCACCAGGTCGCGCACGCCGAGCGCGCGCAGCAGCTCGACCAGGGCATCGAAGTTGTCGGCCAGGTGCGAGGGGAAGTTGGTCACAGCGCCTCCCCGGCCAGCGCCAGCACGCGCGGCGCCGGCGCCGGCGGCCCGTCCGGCGGCACCTGCAACGTGCGCAGGCTGCCGGCGGCGATCTGCGCGAACACCGGTGCCGCCACCTCGCCGCCGTGGAAGCGGCTGCCGCCGGGCTCGTCGATCATCACCGCCACGACGATGCGCGGATCGCTCACCGGGGCAAAACCGGCGAACGAAGCGACGTAGGCGTTCACGTACTGACCGTCGCGCAGCTTGCGCGCGGTGCCGGTCTTGCCGGCCACACGCCAGCCGGCGATGCGCGCCTGCGGCGCCGTGCCTTCGTCGCCGACCGCCAGCTCGAGCATGCGGCGCATCGCGCGCGCGGTCTCGGGCTTGATCACCGGCACGCCGGCCGGCGGCGAGTCGAGACGGACCAGGCTGACCGGCACGACGTCGCCGTCGCGCGCGAAGGCGGTGTAGGCACGCGCCAGTTGCAGCAGCGACACCGACACGCCGTAGCCGTAGGCGATGGTCGCCTGTTCGATCGGCCGCCAACTGCGGTACGGCCGCAGGCGGCCGGCCACGGCACCGTGAAAGCCGAGCGTGCGCGCCGCCGGCGCCTGGCCGAAGCCGACCGCGGTGAGCACGTTCCACAGCCGCTCGGCCGGCAGGTCGAGCGCGATGCGAACGGTGCCGACGTTGCTCGACTTCGCCACCACTTGCTCGACCGTCAGCAGATCGTGCGCGCGCAGATCGCTGATCGTCCGGCCGCCGACGACGATCCGGCCGGGCGCGGTCGGGATCCGCTGCTCTGGCTGCACCAGCCCGGCCTCGAGCGCCGCCGCCACCGAGAACGGCTTCAAGGTCGAGCCCGGCTCGAAGGTGTCGGTCAGTGCGCGGTTGCGCAGCGTCTCCGGCGCCCAGCGCGCACGCCGCTCGCCGGCTCGCACGCTGGGGTCGAAGCTCGGCCAGTTGGCGAGCGCCAGTACCTCGCCGCTGCGCACATCGAGCACGATCGCTGCGCCGGCACGCGCCTGGTGCCGGTCGACCGCCAGGCGCAGCGCCGAGGTCGTGATGTGCTGGATGCGGTTGTCCAGCGCGAGCTTCAGGTCGCGGCCGTCGGCCGGCACCCGCAGCCAGTCGCCCTCGACCACGCGGCCGAGCCGGTCCTTGATCACGCGCCGGCTGCCGGCGCGGCCGGCAAGCCGCTCGTCGTGCGCCAGCTCGACGCCCTCCTGGCCGCGGTCGTCGAGACTGGTGAAGCCGACCACGTGCGCGGCCGCCGCGCCCTCCGGATAGTGGCGCCGGAACTCGCGCGACGAGTGGATGCCGGACAGCTTCAGCCGCGCCACCGCTTCGGCGGCTTGCAGGTCGAGCTGCCGGCGCAGGTAGACGAAGCTGCGATCGCCGTCGGCCAGGCGCCGTTTCAGTTCCGCCGGCGTCAGGTCGAGCAGCTTCGCCAGTTGCGCGAGCTGCGCCGGGGTCGCGGTCACGTCGTCTGGAATCGCCCAGATCGCGCGCGCCGGTATCGAGGCGGCGAGCACCACACCATTGCGGTCGGTCACCTTGCCGCGCGTGGCCGGCACGTCGAGCGTGCGCGCGTAGCGCGCCTCGCCCTGCTGCTGCAGGAAATCGGTGTTCAGTCCGCCCTGCAGGTAGAACGCGCGCACGGCCAGGGCGACGAAGGCGACGAACAAGGCAAACAACACGAACTTCGAGCGCCAAGCCGGCAGCTTGACTGCGAGCAGCGGATTGGCGCTGAAGGCGACGCGCTCGCCGCCGGCGCGCGCAGGGCCGTCGCCGCGCTCGCGCGCCGAAGGCGGCGGCCGACGCGCAGCCGCGTTCATTGCGCCTTCCCGGCGCCGTCTGCCGGCGGCAGGAACACGACGCGCGCGCCGTCGACCGGCTTCAGGCCGAGGCCGCGCGCGGCCGATTCGATCGCCGCCGGCTGCGCCGCGCGGCCAAGTTCGATCCGCAGGCGGTCGCCCTCGGCGTCGAGCTGGCGCGCCTGGCGCTGAGCGCGCTCGTGATCGACGAACAGGGTGCGCGCCGTGTGCTGCGCGCTCACCAGCGACAGGGCGCTGGCGAACAGCAGCAGCGCCACGCCAGCGATCAGTGCGCGCATCGCGCCTCCACGGCAGCCGATGGCTCGGCCGCGGTGCCGCACTTCTCGGCCAGGCGCAGGATCGCCGAGCGCGCGCGCGGGTTGCGCGCCACCTCGGCGGCGTCGGCGACGATCTTGCCCAGCGCGCGCAGCGCCGGCGGCGGCAGCTCGGC
>JBBIST010000115.1:0-7997 GCA_037441125.1 Burkholderiales bacterium | reverse complement strand
CTGATGCTGGTGCGGCAGGTCAACGACGGCCGCTGCGAGGTCGAAAACGAGTTCACGCGCGCCGTGACGCGCGACGGCAATCTGAAGGCGCAGAACCTGGTCGGCGAGGTGTTCGAGCTGCGCAAGAGCTTCGAGTGGCGCGGCCTCGGTGACGTGCCGTACTCGGCGCTGGCGATCCGCGCCGAGTACGCGGCCTGGGACGCCGAGCGCAAGTTCGCGCTCGAAACGCGCAAGGTCGCCGACAACAAGGCCTGCGAGTGCGGCGCGATCCTGCGCGGCGTCAAGCACCCGCGCGACTGCAAGATCTTCGGCACCGTGTGCACGCCGGAAAATCCGGTCGGCTCGTGCATGGTCTCGAGCGAAGGCGCTTGCGCCGCGCATTACAGCTATGGGCGGTACAAGGAGATTCCGATTGCCGCGGAATGATGCGCTTCGCGCCATGACGCGGCCTGCGGCCGCGATGACGGCAGCTTCGCTGCCTATGACGGTCGCGCCGCGACCCGGCGCTTTTCATAGGCGCGCAGCGCCGTCAT
Source organism: Burkholderiales bacterium (assembly GCA_037441125.1). Classification (GTDB taxonomy): domain Bacteria; phylum Pseudomonadota; class Gammaproteobacteria; order Burkholderiales; family Burkholderiaceae_F; genus JALHMQ01. The sequence continues at coordinate 7,464 of JBBIST010000115.1, read as the reverse complement.
CGGGCGCCGCCGGCGCCATCATGGCGGCAGCCCGCATCATGGTTTGACGATGGACGACGCACGCATGACCAAGCCCCCCGGCACCGTGAAGGCCGGCTACCAGCGGCCGCTCGACTTCAAGCACGGTCGCGTCGATCTGACGCACGGTTCGGGCGGGCGCGCGATGGCGCAGTTGATCGAGCAGCTCTTCGCCGCCGCCTTCGACAACCCGGTGCTGGCGCAGGGCAACGACATGGCGACCTTCAGCCTGCCGCCGGGCCGCGTGGTGCTGGCGACCGACGCGCACGTGGTCTCGCCGCTGTTCTTCCCCGGCGGCGACATCGGCGCGCTCGCCGTGCACGGCACGGTCAACGACGTGGCGATGAGCGGTGCTGCGCCGATTTATCTGGCGGCGAGCTTCATCCTCGAAGAAGGCTTTCCTCTGGCCGATCTCAAGCGCATCGTCGACTCGATGGCGCGCGCGGCGCGCGAGGCGAATGTCGCCGTGGTCGCCGGCGACACCAAGGTCGTCGAGCAGGGCAAGGGCGACGGCGTGTTCATCACCACCACCGGTGTCGGCGTGGTCGATCCGGCGCTCGTGATCGGCGGCGAGCGCGCGCGGCCCGGCGACCGGATCCTCGTCTCCGGGCCGATCGGCGACCACGGCATGGCGATCATGTCGCTGCGCGAGTCGCTCGCCTTCGACACCGAGATCGTCTCCGACAGCGCCGCGCTGCACGGGCTGGTGGCGGCGATGGTCGAGGCTGCCGGCGCGCAGACCCGCGCCGGCCGCGGCATCAAGGTGCTGCGCGACCCGACGCGCGGCGGGCTGGCGACGACGCTCAACGAGATCGCCGCCCAGTCCGGTGTCGGCATGATGCTCGAGGAAGCCGCGATCCCGGTGCGTGCACAGGTGGCCGCCGCCTGCGAGTTCCTCGGCCTCGATCCGCTGTACGTGGCCAACGAGGGCAAGCTGGTGGCGATCGTCGCCGCTGAGGACTGCGAGCGCGTGCTGGCGGCGATGCGCGCGCATCCGCTGGGCGCCGAGAGCGCGCTGATCGGCACCGTCACCGAAGACGCGAACCGCTTCGTGCAGATGAGCACGCGCTTCGGCGGCCGCCGCATTGTCGACTGGCTGACCGGCGACCAGTTGCCGCGGATCTGCTGACCGGAAATCGGGGTCAGAGTCCAATTTCCGCGCCGATGCCGTGAAGCTGCTCCTGCTCACCCGCAGCTACAACAGCCTGACGCAGCGGCTGCACGTCGAGCTGGCCGCGCTCGGCCACGAGGTGTCGATCGAGTTCGACATCGCCGACAGCGTGACCGAGGAGGCGGTGGCGCTGTTCCGGCCGGAGGTGGTGATCGCGCCGTTCCTCAAGCGCGCGATCCCGGACAGCGTCTGGCGCCGCGTGCCGTGCCTGATCGTGCATCCGGGCATCGTCGGCGACCGCGGCGCCAGCGCGCTCGACTGGGCGATCCAGGAGGGCGAGCGCGAGTGGGGCGTGACCGTGCTGCAGGCCGAGGCCGAGCTGGATGCCGGCCCGGTGTGGGCGGCCGAGACCTTCGCGATGCGCGCCGCCACCAAGTCGAGCCTGTATCGCAATGAAGTCACCGAGGCGGCGGTGCGCGCGGTGCGCGCCGCGCTCGAGCGCATCGCGGCAGGCACTTACCAGCCGCAGCGCGTGCAGCCGGGCCAGGCCGGCGTGCGCGGCCGCGTGCGGCCGATGATGAGGCAGGCCGACCGCGCGCTCGACTGGCAGCGCCACTCGACCGACGAGTTGCTGGCGCGCCTGCGCGCCGCCGACGGCGCCCCCGGCGTGCTCGACCGGCTGTTCGACGAGCCGGTGCATCTGTTCGACGCCCATCGCGGCGCGCCGGTCGACGCCGCGCCGGGCCGCGTGGTCGCGCGCTGCCACGGCGCGCTGCAGATCGCCACCCGCGACGCGAGCCTGTGGGTCGGCCACGGCAAGCGCCTCGCGCACGGCGCCAACGACGTGCCTTTCAAGCTGCCGCTGGCGCAGCTCTTCCCGGCGCAGGCGGCAGCGCTGCCCGAGGGCGACGGCTATCCGGAGATCGCCTACGAGGAGCACGGCCGCGGCGACGACGCCATCGGCGTGCTGCACTTCCCCTTTTACAACGGTGCGATGGGCAGCGCGCAGTGCGAACGGCTGCTCGCCGCCTACCGCAGCGCGTTGGCGCGGCCGACGCGCGTGCTGCTGCTCGCCGGCGGCCCCGACTTCTTCAGCAACGGCATCCACCTGAACCTGATCGAAGCCGCCGCCAGCCCGGCCGACGAGAGCTGGCGCAACATCAACGCGATCGACGACGTGTGCGAGGCGGTCATCAACACCACCGACCGCCTGGTGTACGCGCTGCTCCAGGGCAACGCCGGCGCCGGCGGCGTGTTCCTCGCGCTCGCCGCCGACGCCGTGTGGGCGCGCGACGGCGTGATCCTGAACCCGCACTACAAGAACATGGGCAACCTGTACGGCTCCGAGTACTGGACCTACACACTGCCGCGCCGGGCCAGCCGCAGCGGCGGCAGCGCCGCGCGGCGCGTGCTGGACAACCGGCTGCCGATCTCGGCCGCGCAGGCGCAGGCGGCAGGTCTGGTCGACAAGGTGCTCGCCGCCGATCGCGCCGGTTGCCTCGCCGCGGCGATCGCGCGCGCGCAGCGCGTGGCCGCCGGCGCCGACTACGCGGCGCTGGTCGGCGACAAGCGCAAGCGCCGCCAGCGCGACGAGGCCGAGCGGCCGCTGGCCGCCTACCGCGCCGACGAACTGGCGCGCATGCGGCGCAACTTCTACGGCTTCGACTCGAGCTACCACGTGGCGCGCAGCTACTTCGTTCGCAAGACGCTGCCCTCGTGGACGCCGCGCCACCTGGCGCTGCACCGGCAGGTGGCACCGCCGCGGCGCCCGGCGGCGCTCGCGACCTGATGACGGAGCCGACATGGAAAGGATCACGATCTCGCTACCCGAGGAACTCGCCGCCGAGTTCGACCGGCTGATCGGCGAGCGCGGCTACGACAACCGCTCGGAGGCGGTGCGCGACATCCTGCGCGCGCACCTGGACCGGATGCGCGAGGCGCGCGAGGCCGACGGCCACTGTGTGGCCAACCTGAGCTACGTCTACAACCACCACGAGCGCGAGCTCGCCGAGCGGCTGATGTCGCTGCAGCACGCGCACCACGACCTGGCGGTGAGCACGATGCACGCGCACCTCGATCACGACCACTGCATCGAGACCGTGCTGCTCAAGGGCCCGGTGCAGGCGGTGCGCAAGTTCGCCAATGCGCTGGCGGCCGAGCGCGGCGTGCGCCACGGGCAGCTCAACCTGGTGATGGTCGACGTCACCGCCGCGCACTCGCACGGCGGTGGCAAGTCGCACGTGCACGTGCGGCCGCAGCGCTGAGCGGACGGCGGCGCGATCGGCGCACCGCCGGTGCGACGGCACGACCGAATCGAGCCGCGCGACGCATGGCCGGCGTCACACGGCCGCGATCGACGGTAAGAAGGCCTTGCCGGGAGCCGGCCCGCTCCGGTAGCTTGTGCCGTCCCAGCCCTTCGCGGAGGACCGCCATGCCGCACGACAAGGCCACCGGCGCTGCCGGCCACGCGCACGATCACCTGCACCAGCACGCGCACGAGCACAGCCACAAACACGAGCACTGGCACTGGCACGGCGATCTGTTCCACTCGCACCCGCATGCGCACGCTCACGCCCACGAGCACGCGCACGCCCATGCGCATCCGCACGGGCACGGCGCGCGGGAAGGCGAACACCAGCACGGCGCCGGCGAACTGCACGGCGGCGCGCACGCGCACGACCACGACCATCCCGGTCACGAGCGCGCGCCGCACGACGATCACAGCCACTGAGCGGCCGGCCCCGGCACGGACCGGCGCTCCCCGCTCGTTGACCGCTGCGCGCGCGGCCCGAGCAGCGACGGACCAGCGCCGCGCGCACGAAAGCCCGGACCGACGCAACTTGACGTCGAAGTCCGTCGAGGAGTATGAAGTATGAGCATTTGATCATACGCAATACGAACCTGGAGCAGAGGCCGTAGAAAGCGCCCGGTGAACAGCCTGCCGCCGCGTTGCGCGGCGCCTTTGGACTCTTGATGGAGACCCGCGCAGTGTCCGACGACATCGATCACCTTTGCCGCGCTCGCCGCGCGCCGCTGCGCCGACTGGCGCTGGCGCTCGCGCTTACCGCCGCCGGCAGTCAGCCGCCGGCGCAGGCGACGGCGCCCGAGCCCACGCAAGTGGCGGCGGCCGACGTGACGCTCGATGCCGTGGTGGTCAAGGGTCAGGCGCTGCGCGGTGCGACCGGCGCGTTCTCGGCCAGTGCCTTCGACTCCGAACAGATCCGCGAGCAGCAGGTCAGCCAGCCGCAGGAGCTGTTTCGCTGGGTGCCGGGCATGAACGTGCGCGGCCTGGGCCTGGGTGCGGTGGCCGATCCGATCCTGCTGCGCGGGTTCGCCAGCGGCGGCCATGGCGGCGACGTCGGCATCGTGATCGACGGCATTCCGCTGAACGAGGCGATGTCGCACGCCGACGGCTACGCGGATCTGAACGTGGTGATCCCGCTGGAGATCGAGGCGCTGACCGTGTTCCGCGGTCCCGTTTCGGCGCTGTACGGCAACTTCAACCGCGGCGGTCTGATCGTGATCGACACGCGCAAGCGCGGCGTCTACCGGCAAGGCGACTTCAGCCTCGGTTCGAACGCGACCGGCGATGCGCAGGCCGCGCTCGGCGCGAGGCCCGCGCCAAACCAGCAGGTCAATGTCGCCGCGCAGGCGTTCAGCACCGACGGCTTTCGCCCGCAATCGGACACCCGGCGCGCCACCCTGGCCGGCCGCTGGTCGATCGACGTGACACCAGCGCTGCAGTTCGCTCTGTCGGGCCGCCTGCATCGCGGCGAGGCCGACTCGGCGTCTTACCTGACGCAGGCGCAGTTCCACGCCGACCCCTTCGGCATGGATCCGCGCGTGCAAAACGACGGCGCCGAGAAGGACTTCGCCACGCTGCGCGCCGATCTGAACTACCTGTTCAATCCCGATCTGAAGCTGCTGACCTTCGTCTACGCAACCGCGCAGGACTTCACGCGCTGGTTCACCCGCGCCACAAGCGCTAACCCCGCCGCCAACTGGTCGCAGCGGCAGGAAAGCTACGACCGCAGCGTGTTCGGGCTCGGCGCCAGTCTGAACGGCCGCGCTCGCTTCGCCGGCGCGAGGCTGGACTGGGCGGCAGGCCTCGAGACTTTCCGCGAGTCGACGGACTTCCTGTTCTTCGACAACCTCAGCGCCCGAAGGCCCACGGCGCCCGCCGTCTTCGACCGCCGCTCGCGGCTGAACAGCGTGTCGGCCTTCGGCGAAGTGCAGGCACCGCTGCACCCGCTGTTTCAGCCCATGCTCGGACTGCGCTACGACGAGTTCAGCGGCCGCTGCTCGCCCAACGGTCCCGAGACCGGCACCGATCCCTGCGGCCCGCTGGCCGACCTCAGGCACCTGAGTCCCAAGGTCGGCGTGCGCAGCGACCTGTTGCCGCAACTGCAGCTACGCACGAGCTGGGCCGAGGGCTTCGCGCTGCCGCCGAACTTCATCAAGTACGCGCAGGCGGCGGCCGGTCTCGATCCCAATGTGTTCCGCCAGACCGAGGTCGGCGGCCTGCTGCGCCTCGCCGCCGGACTGACCGCCGATCTCGCCTGGTATCGGATCGACTCCTCCGACGAAGTGCGCACGGTCGCGCCCGGCGTGTTCGAGAACTTCGGCCGCACGCGCCGTGAAGGTGTCGAACTGGGGCTTGCCTGGGAGCCGGCGGAGGCGCTGCAGTTGACGCTCGCCTGGGCGAGCACCGACTCAGAGGTGACCGAAAACGCCAACCCGGCACTGCTCGGCAGGCAGGTTGCCGGCGTGCCGGACCGGGTCTGGACCTTGGGGGCGGCGTGGCAGCCCGAGCAGGGCTTGGGCGCCAGCGCGACGCTGCGCGAAGTCGGCCGCTACGCGGTCAATCCGACCAACACGCACCACTACGACGGCTTCAGCACGCTCGACCTGGGCCTGACCTACACCGGCCGTCTGGGGGCTACGCGCTATCGCGCCTACCTGCGGCTGGACAACGCGCTCGACGAGATCCATGCGAGCTCGGTGTTCATGATCGGCGGTCAGTTGAACTATGCGACCGCGGCGCCGCGCACGCTGCGCGTCGGCGCACAGTTCGATTTCTAGGAGTCGACGATGCCGACCTTGCGCCGGACTCTTGCCGTGCTCGCCTTGACGATGGTCGGCGCCACGGCGTCGGCGCACGGATTGCGCGTGACGGTGCAGGCCGAGGCCGACGGCGTGCGCGGCCAGGCCCTGTACGCCGACGGCACGCCGGCGCGGCAGGAGCCGGTGACGCTGTTTCGCGCCGAGGGCGGCGCGCCGCTGGCCGCGACGATTACCGATGGCGACGGTCGCTTCCGGATGCCGCTGGCTGCGGCCGGTTCGTTTCGGATCGTCGTCGACGGCGGCGAAGGACACCGCGCCGAGTCCGGCATCGTGTGGTCGCCGCTGCCGCCGCCGGCGGCTGCGGTCGATGCCGCCGCGCTGGCGGCCGCGGTGCGCGCCGAGGTGGCGCCGCTGCGCGAGGACCTGGCGCGGCTGGAAGCGCGCACGCGCCTGGCCGATCTGGTCGGCGGCGCCGGCATCGTCTTCGGCCTGTTCGGCGCCTGGGCCTGGTGGCGCGCGCGCGCGCGCCGCTGAGGATCGACATGCATCTGGCCGAAGGCGTGCTCGACGCTGCGACCCTGGCGGCGTGCGCGCTGCTGGCGGCAGGCGGTGTGTCGCTCGGGCTGCGCCGGCTCGACGACCGGCACCTGCCGGTGGCGGCGCTGCTGGGCGCGGTGTTCTTCGTCGCCTCGGCGGTGCACGTGCCGATCGGGCTCGGCAGCGTGCACCTGATCCTCAACGGTCTGGCCGGGCTGCTGCTCGGCTGGGCTGTGTTTCCGGTGATCGCGGTGGCGCTCGTCTTGCAGGCGGCGCTGCTGTCCTTCGGCGGCTTCGCCGTGCTCGGCGCCAACCTGCTGCTGCTGGCGCTGCCGGCGGTGGCCGCGCACTACACCTGCCGGCCGCTGCTCTCGATGCCGGCGTCGCGGCCGCGGCTGCTCGCCGCCGGCGCGCTGGCCGGAGCGATCGGCATCGGCGGCGCCGCGCTGATCGCTTCGCTGCTGCTGGCCGCCAGCGGCGGCCGCGCTTTCGCCGATCTGATCGCGCTGCTGGTCGCCGCACATCTGCCGGTGCTCGTGATCGATGCGGCGATCGGCGCGGCGGCGCTGGCGATGCTCGGGCGACTGATGCCGCAGGCGTTGCGGCCGATGCCTGCGGCCGTCGCGGGGCTGACGCGATGACGCGGCCGCCGGGCGGCGCTTCGCACCCGCGGCCGCTCGCGGCCGGAGCGCTGCGATGAGCTGCGACCGGCGCGTCGATTCGCGCCTGCGCCT
>JBBIST010000114.1:0-8175 GCA_037441125.1 Burkholderiales bacterium | reverse complement strand
CCGCGAAGGCGGCAAGACCGTCGGCGCCGGCGTGGTGGCGAAGGTGATCCAGTAGAGGTGACTCCAGTGGCGGCGCCTCGCTTCGAGGCGCTCGCAGCCAGTCGCGCAGGGGTATAGCTCAACTGGCAGAGCGTCGGTCTCCAAAACCGAAGGTTGGGGGTTCGATTCCCTCTGCCCCTGCCAAACGAACACAAGCGCCGGTCGCCGACGACCGCCTTTTACCGACCGTCAGACAATCCAATGAGCACGCAGGACGTTGAGACCGTACACAGCAAGCTGGACCTGCTGCTGGTCGCCCTGGCGGTTGCCGCGGTGCTTGCCGGCGTGCTCGGATTCAGCTTCCTGTCGGAGCAGCCTTTGCTGGTGCGCATCGGCATCCTCGGCGCAGGGTTGGCGCTGGGCCTGCTGCTGGCCTGGTTGTCGCAGATCGGAAAGCAGTTTCTCGGCTTCGCGCGCGAGTCCTATGACGAGACGCGGCGCGTCACCTGGCCGCCGCGCAAGGAGACCGTCAACACCACCGGCATCGTGTTTGCGTTCGTGGTGGTGATGGCCATCTTCCTATTCCTGGTCGACAAGAGTCTCGAATGGATCCTGTACGACCTGCTGCTGGGGTGGAGATGATGGCTGACACCGAACAGAGGTCGGCGCCGGACGCGGCCGGCGACGGCCTCAAGCCGAGCGGCAACAAGCGCTGGTACGTGGTGCACGCCTACTCCGGCATGGAGAAGAGCGTCGCCAAGGCGCTGCAGGAGCGCATCAATCGTGCCGGGTTGCAGGCGCACTTCGGCCGCATCCTGGTACCGACCGAGGAAGTGGTCGAGATCAAGGGCGGCAAGAAGTCAATCACCGAGCGCCGCCTGTACTCGGGCTACGTGCTGGTCGAGATGGAGATGGCCGACGAGGCCTGGCACCTGGTAAAGAGCACGGCCAAGGTGACCGGCTTCCTGGGCGGCACCGCGAACAAGCCGGCGCCGCTGCCGCAGAAGGAGGTCGACGAGATCCTGATGCGGATGCAGGAGGGCTACGAGAAGCCGCGGCCCAAGGTGTTGTTCGAAGTGGGCGAGATGGTGCGGGTCAAGGACGGACCGTTCACCGACTTCAACGGCAACGTCGAGGAGGTCAACTACGACAAGAACCGGGTGCGCGTGTCGGTGACCATCTTCGGTCGCTCGACACCGGTCGACCTGGAGTTCGGCCAAGTGGAGAAGGTGTGAGCGGCCGCCGTTGAGCGCGGCGTGCAGGTCGCCGGGCGGCGCGTCGGTACGGCGTCGCCGACCGGTGCCGCGAAGAACCAGGCATGCCCCGCGCCAAGCGGGGTCGCGATGTGGCCGGCGTCACGGGCCCTAACCGATGGGGAGCGCTGGTAGATCGTCCGATCGAACGCGCGTTTGGACCCGGAAGAAAGCTGACATGGCAAAGAAGATCGTCGGCTTTATCAAGCTGCAGGTGCCAGCGGGTAAAGCCAATCCGTCACCGCCGATCGGGCCGGCGCTGGGCCAGCGCGGCCTGAACATCATGGAGTTCTGCAAGGCCTTCAACGCCAAGACCCAGGGGATCGAGCCTGGCCTGCCGATCCCGGTGGTGATCACCGCGTTCGCCGACAAGAGCTTCACCTTCGTGATGAAGACGCCGCCGGCGACGGTGCTGATCAAGAAGGCGGCCAAGATCGAGAAGGGCTCGGCGCGACCGCACACCGACAAGGTGGGCAAGATCACTCGCGCCCAGGCGGAGGAGATCGCCAAGGCCAAGATGCCCGACCTCACCGCCGCGAGCATGGACGCGGCGGTGCGCACGATCGCCGGGTCGGCGCGCTCGATGGGCATCACCGTGGAGGGACTCTAGATGGCCAGGCTGTCGAAGCGGACGCGGGCGATCCGCGCCAAGGTCAAGCCCAATGCGTCGTATGCGCTGGCCGACGCCTTGAATCTGATCAAGGAGACGGCGAGCGCTAAGTTCGACGAGTCGGTCGACGTTGCCGTGGTGCTCGGCATCGACGCCAAGAAGTCGGATCAGTCGGTGCGCGGATCGGTGGTGCTGCCCGCCGGCACGGGAAGAACGGTCCGGGTCGCGGTGTTCACGCAGGGGGCGAAGGCCGATGAGGCGCGCGCCGCCGGTGCCGACATCGTCGGCTTCGATGATCTGGCGGCCAAGGTCAAGGAAGGCTTCATGGAGTTCGACGTCGTGATCGCCTCGCCGGACGCGATGCGGGTGGTCGGACAGCTCGGCCAGATCCTCGGGCCGCGTGGCCTGATGCCGAACCCGAAGGTCGGCACGGTCACGCCCGACGTGGCCGGCGCGGTGCGAAACGCCAAGGCCGGCCAGGTCCAGTTTCGGGCCGACAAGGCCGGCATCGTCCACTGCAGCATCGGTCGCGCCTCGTTCGAGGCCGATCGGCTGAAGACCAACATCACGGCGCTGGTCGATGCATTGAACAAGGCGAAGCCGGCCTCGTCGAAGGGCATCTATCTGCGCAAGATCGCGCTGTCGTCGACGATGGGCATCGGTGTCCGCGTCGACCTGACGACGTTGAACGCATAAGGATTTCGGCCCGGTGCGACCGGGCCACGAGGGCTTTGGGCTGCGCAGCGCCCCGGTGGTCGGCAACGACTCCGGTGCCATGCGCGCTGTCAAAGACCGCCGGGGCGTCTCGACTGTGAAACGTGAAAGGTGAAACGTGAAACGTGGATCCGGGCATGCGTAGCAGCGGGCGCTTAAACCGATGGCGGCGCAACGCGAAGTGCGAGACGTTTCACATTTCACGTTGCACGCTCCCATCACCCAGCGCAGATGGCGTACCCGAAGAGGTTTTTCGCGTTGTGCGGCTCCGCTCCAGCGGCGCCGGATGGCAGGAAGGTCTCTGGTTCGGTCGCCGGGTGTTGAACCGGTGCAAGGCGAACGCTGAGCACCTTTGTTGGAGTCCGATCCGTGGCACTCAATCGTCAAGCGAAGGCGGCCAAGGTCGAGGAGGTTTGCGCGCTGGTCGCGAAAGCCCAGTCGATCGTTGTCGCCGAGTACCGTGGTCTGGATGTGGATTCGGTCACCAGGCTGCGCAAGGAAGCGCGCGGCCAGGGTGTCCAGTTGCGCGTGCTGAAGAACACTCTGGCAAGGCGCGCCGTGAGCGACACGCCGTTCGCCGGTCTGGCCGACAAGATGGTCGGTCCGCTGGTGTACGGTTTTTCGTCGGACCCGGTGGCCGCAGCCAAGGTGCTCTCGAACTTCGCCAAGAGCAACGACAAGCTGGTGGTCAAGGCCGGCGCCATGCCCAACGTCGTCATGGACGACGCCGGGGTCAAGGCGCTTGCCACGCTGCCGAGCCGCGAGGAGTTGCTGGCGAAGCTGATGGCGACGATGCAGGCGCCGATCGGCCAGTTCGTGCGCACGCTCAACGAGGTGCCGGCGCGTTTCGTTCGCACGCTCGCCGCGGTGCGCGATGCCAAGGCGGCCGCCTGATCCCGATCCCGAACCCCACCATCCCCGTCACACAACGCATTCAGGAGCAAGCAAATGGCACTGTCCAATCAGGAAATCCTCGACGCCATCGCCGCCAAGTCGGTGCTGGAGATCAGCGAGCTGATCAAGATGATGGAAGAGAAGTTCGGCGTCTCCGCCGCTGCCGCCGCGGTCGCGGTGGCAGCGCCGGCCGGCGGCGGCGCCGCGCCGGTGGTCGAGGAGAAGACCGAGTTCACCGTCGTGCTGCTCGAGGCCGGCGCCAACAAGGTCAACGTCATCAAGGCCGTGCGCGAGCTGACTGGTCTGGGCCTGAAGGAGGCCAAGGACCTGGTCGACGGTGCGCCCAAGTCGGTCAAGGAGGGCGTGAACAAGGCCGACGCCGACGCCGCTAGGAAGAAGCTGGAGGATGCCGGCGCCAAGGTCGAGGTCAAGTAGTTCGCTGGCGAACGCGGGGGCGCTGCGGTGCCCCCGCCAAGTCCGCCCGGCGGGAAGGACTTCGAATCGGGCTCGGACGCGACGCGGCTGCGAGCCCGACTCAAAGACTTTCCCTGATGAGAGACACGACGCGCGCCGCGATCGGCCGTGCAGGCTTTGCCGCCTGCGTGGCCTGTTGCGCACTGCGCGCTCCGCGCGTGCTCGCTCATCGCCGCTAGTGTGTTCCGAACGGAGCGTCCATGCCGTACTCCTTCACCGAAAAGAAGCGCATCCGCAAGAGCTTCGCCAAGCGGCCCGCCGTGCAGGCGGTGCCTTTCTTGCTGGCGACCCAGCTCGAGTCGTACACGCGATTCCTGCAGGCCGACGTCGCCGCCGTCCAGCGCCTGACCGAGGGGCTGCAGGCCGCCTTCCACTCGATCTTCCCGATCAGCAGCCACAACGGCATGGCGCGCCTGGAGTTCGCCGGCTACAACCTCGGCGATCCCCCGTTCGACGTCAAGGAGTGCCAGCAGCGCGGCCTGACCTACGCCTCGCCGCTGCGCGCCAAGGTGCGCCTGGTGATCATGGACCGTGAGGCGACCAAGCCGACGATCAAGGAGGTCAAGGAGCAGGAGGTCTACATGGGCGAGATTCCGCTCATGACCACCACCGGCTCGTTCGTGATCAACGGCACCGAACGCGTGATCGTCAGCCAGCTGCACCGCTCGCCGGGCGTGTTCTTCGAGCACGACCGGGGCAAGACCCACAGCTCGGGCAAGCTGCTGTTTTCCGCGCGCGTGATTCCGTACCGCGGCTCCTGGCTGGACTTCGAGTTCGACCCGAAGGACATCCTGTACTTCCGCGTCGACCGGCGCCGCAAGATGCCGGCGACGATCCTGCTCAAGGCGATCGGCCTGAACAGCGAGCAGATCCTGGCGCACTTCTTCAACGCCGACAGCTTTCAGCTCGCCGGCAACACCGGCGGCTACATGGAGCTGGTGCCCGAGCGGCTGCGCGGCGAGATCGCCCGCTTCGACATCGCCGATCGCAGCGGCAAGGTGATCGTCGCCCGCGACAAGCGCATCAACGCCAAGCACATCCGCGACATGGAAGCGGCCGGCATGAGGCGCATCGAGGTGCCCGACGACTACCTGATCGGCCGCGTGCTGGCGACGGCGGCGGTCGACGGCGAAACCGGCGAGATCGTTGCCCAGGCCAACGAAGAGCTGACCGAGGGCCTGCTGAAGAAGCTGCGCGCCGCCGGGATCAAGGACATCCGCACCATTTACACCAACGATCTCGACCAGGGACCGTTCATCAGCAACACCCTGCGACTGGACGAGACGCCGGATCAACTGGCGGCGCGCATCGCCATCTACCGCATGATGCGCCCGGGCGAGCCGCCGACCGAAGACGCGGTCGAGACTCTGTTCCGGCGCCTGTTCTTCGACGACGAGACCTACGACCTGTCGCGCGTCGGTCGGATGAAGGTCAACAGCCGCTTCGGTCGCCCGGACATCACCGGGCCGATGGTGCTCAGCAACGAGGACATCATCGACACGATGAAGGTCCTGGTCGAGCTGCGCAACGGTCGCGGCGAGATCGACGACATCGATCACCTCGGCAACCGGCGCGTGCGCTGCGTCGGCGAACTGGCCGAGAACCAGTTCCGCGCCGGCCTGGTACGGGTCGAGCGCGCGGTGCGCGAGCGCCTCGGCCAGGCCGAGACCGAGAACCTGATGCCGCACGACCTGATCAACAGCAAGCCGATCAGCGCCTCGATCCGCGAGTTCTTCGGCAGCTCGCAGCTGTCGCAGTTCATGGACCAGACCAACCCGCTGTCGGAGATCACGCACAAGCGGCGCGTCTCCGCGCTCGGCCCCGGGGGGCTGACGCGCGAACGCGCCGGCTTCGAGGTGCGCGACGTGCATCCGACCCACTACGGCCGCGTGTGCCCGATCGAGACCCCGGAGGGTCCGAACATCGGCCTGATCAACTCGATGGCGCTGTACGCGCGCCTGAACGAGTACGGCTTTCTGGAGACGCCGTATCGCAAGGTCGAGAAGGGTCACGTGACCAACGAGATCGTCTATTTGTCGGCGATCGAGGAGGGCACGTACGTGATTGCGCAGGCAAACGCGCCGCTCGATAAGGGCGGCAGGTTCACCGACGAACTGGTGAGCTGCCGCGAAGCCGGCGAGTTCGTGCTCATGAGCCCCGAGCGGGTCGAGTACATGGACGTGGCGCCGTCGCAGATCGTCTCGGTGGCGGCATCGCTGATCCCGTTTCTCGAGCACGACGACGCCAACCGCGCGCTGATGGGCTCGAACATGCAGCGCCAGGCGGTGCCTTGCCTGCGCCCCGAGAAGCCCTTCGTCGGCACCGGCGTCGAGCGCACGGTCGCGGTCGACAGCGGCACGACGGTGCAGGCGCTGCGCGGCGGCGTGGTCGACTTCATCGATGCCAACCGCATCGTCGTGCGCGTGCACGACGACGAGAACGTCGAGGGCGAGGTCGGGGTCGACATCTACAACCTGGTCAAGTACACGCGCTCGAACCAGAACACGAACATCAACCAGCGGCCGATCGTCAAGAAGGGCGACGTCATCGCCAAGGGCGACGTCATCGCCGATGGCGCCTCGACCGACCTGGGCGAACTGGCGCTCGGCCAGAACATGCTGGTCGCGTTCATGCCCTGGAACGGCTACAACTTCGAGGACTCGATCCTGATCTCCGAGCGCGTGGTGGCCGAGGACCGCTACACCTCGATCCACATCGAGGAGCTGAACGTGGTCGCGCGCGACACCAAGCTCGGGCCGGAGGAGATCACGCGCGACATCTCGAACCTGAGCGAGAACCAGCTGGCGCGGCTCGACGACTCGGGCATCGTCTACATCGGCGCCGAGGTCGCCGCCGGCGACACGCTGGTCGGCAAGGTCACGCCCAAGGGCGAGACGCAACTGACGCCGGAGGAGAAGCTGCTGCGCGCGATTTTCGGCGAGAAGGCCTCGGACGTGAAGGACACCTCGCTGCGCGTGCCCTCGGGCATGAATGGCACGGTGATCGACGTCCAGGTGTTCACGCGCGAGGGGATCCAGCGCGACAAGCGCGCGCAGCAGATCATCGACGATGCGCTCAAGCGCTATCGCCAGGATCTCAACGATCAGCTGCGCATCGTCGAGGCCGACGCCTTCGCCCGGGTCGAGCGGCTGCTGCTGAAGAAGGAGGCCAGTGGCGGCCCGCGCGGGATCAAGCGCGGCTCACCGATCGGCAAGGACTACCTGGAGTCGCTCGACAGGTACCACTGGTTCGACATCCGCCTGGCCGACGATGGCGCGCAAAGCCAGCTCGAGAGCCTGAAGGAATCGATCGAGGCCAAGCGCCGTTCCTTCGATCAGGCCTTCGAGGACAAGCGCAAGAAGCTCACCCAGGGCGACGAGCTGCCGCCGGGCGTGCTGAAGATGGTCAAGGTCTACCTGGCGGTCAAGCGCCGCCTGCAGCCGGGCGACAAGATGGCCGGCCGCCACGGCAACAAGGGCGTCGTTTCGCGCATCGTTCCGGTGGAGGACATGCCGTACATGGCCGACGGCACGCCGGTCGACGTCGTGCTCAACCCGCTCGGCGTGCCGTCGCGGATGAACGTCGGCCAGATCCTGGAGACGCACCTTGGCTGGGCGGCCAAGGGCCTGGGCCGGCGCATCGGCGAGATGCTTGATGGCGGCCGCGCCGAGACGATCACGCGCGTGCGTGCCTTCCTGCGCGAACTCTACGACCGCAGCGGCAAGAGCGAGAACGTCGCCGCGATGGGCGACGACGAGCTGCTCGAACTGGCGCGCAACCTGGCGCAGGGCGTTCCCTTCGCCACTCCGGTGTTCGACGGCGCCGCCGAGAGCGAGATCCGGGCGATGCTCGAAATGGGCTATCCGGACGAAGTCGCCGCGAGGCTGCAGCTTACCGCCAGGCGCACTCAGACGCGCCTATTTGACGGCCGCACCGGCGAGATGTTCGAACGTCCGGTGACCGTCGGCTACATGCACGTGCTGAAGCTGCACCACCTGGTCGACGACAAGATGCACGCGCGCTCGACCGGCCCGTACTCGCTCGTGACCCAGCAGCCGCTGGGCGGCAAGGCGCAGTTCGGCGGCCAGCGCTTCGGCGAGATGGAGGTGTGGGCGCTGGAGGCCTACGGCGCGTCCTACACGCTGCAGGAGATGCTGACCGTCAAGAGCGACGACGTGCAGGGCCGCACCAAGGTCTACGAGAACATCGTCAAGGGCGAGCACTCGATCGACGCCGGCATGCCGGAGTCGT
>JBBIST010000113.1:0-8326 GCA_037441125.1 Burkholderiales bacterium | reverse complement strand
CGACGAGTCCGACGCGGCGCCGACGGCGCCGGCCGCGGGCGAGGACGCGGCCGCGGGTCGCGCCGCGGTGCCGCGCTGGGTCGAGGATCCGATGCTCGACTGGGTGCTGGAGCTGCGCTGCGCGCACGCGGTCGACGGCGTGGCCGTGTTCGACGCCGCGGCCCCGCTGGCGCGGCTGGAGTCGCCGCTGCCGGCCTTCCTCGTCGCCTGGGACGCGCGCGCGCAGCAGTGGGTGGCGCCGGACCGCTTCGGTTTCTATTCCGAGCTGCTGGTGGCGACGCAGCTCGCGCATCGCCGCCACCGGCTGGACGAGATCGGCGCCTCGCGCTTCCTCGCCACCGTGCAGCAGGTGGCGCTGGCGCTGGACGCCGATTTCGACGCGCCGGAGATCGCGCGCGTGCTCGAGACCGCGGCCGAGCTCGACCGGCTGTGCGCGCGCTTCGACGTGCAGATCGGCATGACGTTGCAGGCGGCGAGCGGCCGCTGGGACGCGGCCGCGGTGGCGCAGGCGGCGCGTGCCGCCGGACTGGTCGCCGCCGGCGAGCGCTGGCAGTTCGTCGCCGAATCGGGGCCGCTGTTTGCGCTCGTCGCGCCGGCGGCGCCGACCGACCGCCTGGCGCTGGAACTCGACGTGCCGCTGGCGCCGGCGGCGGCACTGCCGCTGCGCGCACTGTTCCGCACCGCCGAGGCGCTGGCGGCGGCTCTTGGCGCGCGCGTGATCGACGACAACGGACGTGCGGTCAGCGCCGCCTCGCTCGCCGGCGTGGCCGAGCAGCTCGAAGCGCTGTATGCCGAGATGCGTGCCGCCGGCATCGAGCCCGGCGGCACCCGCGCGCGGCGCCTGTACGGATGATCGGCTCCTCGCGCGTCGCTGGTTGCGGCCGCCGCCGGCGCCGCGCGGCGAAGGCGGTGCCGTGAACCTGGCCGATGCAGCGGCGGCGGCGCGGCGGCTGCGCGAGGAAATCGCGCGCCACGATCACGCCTACTACGTGCTCGATGCGCCGACCGTGCCGGACGCCGAGTACGACCGCCTCTATCGCGAGCTGCAGGCGCTCGAGGCCGCGCATCCCGAGCTCGTCACGCCGGATTCGCCGACCCAGCGCGTCGCCGGTGCGGCCAGCAGCGCCTTCGTCGAAGTGCGCCATGCGGTGCCGATGCTGTCGATCCGCACCGAGACCGAGGTCGGCGACGCCGGCGCGATCGCCTTCGACGCGCGCGTGCGGCGCGAACTGCAACTGGCCGACGATGCGCCGCCGGTCGACTACGCGGTGGAACTGAAGTTCGACGGCGTGGCGCTGAGCCTGCGCTACGAAGGCGGCGCTCTGGTGCGCGGCGCCACGCGCGGCGACGGCATGGTGGGCGAGGACGTGACCGCCAACGTGCGCGCGATCCGCGCGATCCCGCTGCGGCTCGGCGCTGCGCCGCCGCTGCTGGAAGTGCGCGGCGAGGTGCTGCTGTTTCACCGCGACTTCGAAGCACTGAACGCGCGCCAGATCGCCGCCGGCGACAAGCCCTTCGTCAATCCGCGCAACGCCGCCGCCGGCAGCCTGCGCCAGCTCGACGCGCGCGCCACCGCCGGCCGGCGGCTGCGCTTCTTCGCCTACGGCATCGGCGAAGTGCAGGGCTGGCCGCTGCCGCCGACGCACAGCGCGCTGCTCGACGCCCTGGCCGCGCTCGGGGTGCCGGTGCACGGCGACCGGCGCGTGGTCGCCGGCGCCGCCGGGCTGGTGCGCTTCCATCGCGAAGTCGCCGAGCGCCGGGCGCGGCTGCCGTTCGACATCGACGGCGTGGTCTACAAGGTCGACCGCTTCGACCTGCAGCAGCGGCTCGGCTTTCTCACGCGCGAACCGCGCTGGGCGGTCGCGCACAAGTTCCCGGCGCAGGAGGCGGTGACGCGGCTGCTGGCGATCGAGGTGCAGGTCGGCCGCACCGGCGCGCTGACGCCGGTGGCGCGCCTGGAGCCGGTGTTCGTCGGCGGCACCACGGTGTCGAGCGCGACGCTGCACAACGAGGACGAGATCCGGCGCAAGGACATTTTGATCGGCGACAGCGTCATCGTGCGCCGCGCCGGCGACGTGATCCCGGAGGTGGTGGCCAGTGTGGCCGAGCGGCGGCCGAGCGACGCCCGGCCCTTTCACATGCCGCAGCGCTGTCCGGCGTGCGGCTCGGCGGTGTTTCGCGAAGAAAGCGAGAAGGTCGCGCGCTGCACCGGCGGGCTGGTCTGCCCGGCGCAGCGCAAGCAGGCGCTGCTGCACTTCGCCGGCCGGCGCGCGCTCGACATCGAGGGGCTGGGCGAACGGCTGGTCGAGCAACTGGTCGATGCCGGGCTGGTACGCACGCCGGCCGACCTGTTCTGGCTCGACACCGGCACCCTGGCGGCGCTGGAGCGCATGGGGGAGAAGTCGGCCGCCAACCTGGTGGCGGCGCTGGCGCGGGCGCGAGCGACGACGCTCGAGCGCCTGATCTTCGCGCTCGGCATCCGTCAGGTGGGCGAGTCGACCGCGCGCGAGCTGGCGCGTCACTTCGGCTCGCTCGAAGCGCTGATGGCGGCCGACGAGACGCGCCTGCTCGAGGTCGACGAGGTCGGCCCGGTGGTGGCGGCATCGATCGCGCGCTTCTTCGCCGAGCCGCACAATCGCGAGGCGATCGCGCAGTTGCGCGCCGCCGGCGTACGCTGGGCCGAGACCGCGCCGGCGCCGCGTGCCGCCGCCGGCACGCTGGCGGGCAAGGTGTTCGTGCTCACCGGCAGCCTGCCGACGCTGACGCGCGAGCAGGCCGCCGAGTGGATCGTCGCCGCCGGCGGCCGCGTCAGCGGCTCGGTGTCGGCGAAGACCGACTACGTGCTCGCCGGCGCGGCGGCCGGTGGCAAGCTGGAGCGCGCGCGCGCGCTCGGCGTGGCGGTGATCGACGAAGACGGGCTGCGGCGCCTGCTCGGACGCTGAGCGGCAATCAAGGAGAGCGACGAAGATGTACGCGATCATCGGCGGCAGCGGACTGGCCAAGCTCAGTGCGCTCGCCGACACCCGGCGCCAGGTGATGCGAACGCCCTACGGCGAGCCCTCGGGCGCGCTCACCTTCGGCCGCTTTGCCGGGCGCGAGGTGGTGTTTCTCGCGCGCCACGGCTACGGCCACACGATCGCGCCGCACGAGATCAACTACCGCGCCAACATCTGGGCGCTGAAGGAGCTGAAGGTCGATGGCATCTTCTCGATCGCCACCGTGGGCGGCGTGCGCGCCGACTACGGGCCGGGGTCGCTGGTGGTGCCCGATCAGATCATCGACTACTCGCACAGCCGGCAGGCGAGCTTCTACGGTGGCGGTGCGGTCGTGCACGTCGACTTCACCTGGCCGTACGCGACGCGCCTGCGCCGGCTGCTGCTGGCGGCCGCCGTCGCTTGCGGCGAGACGGTATTCGACGGCGGCGTCTACGCCTGTACGCAGGGACCGCGCCTGGAGACCGCGGCCGAGATCGAGCGCATCGCCCGCGACGGCGGCGACCTGGTCGGCATGACCGGGATGCCGGAAGCGGCGCTGGCGCGCGAGGCCGAGCTCGACTATGCGGCGCTGTGCGTCGTGGTCAACCACGCCGCCGGTCGCGGCAGCAGCAGCGAGCGCGTCGAACTGGCGGCGCTCGACAGCGTCTTGCAGACGACGATCCGGCGCGCGCTGTGCGTGCTCGAGGCGGCGGTCGCCGGCGGCGCGCACACCGCGCCCTGACGGCGGCCGCGGCGCGCCGCCGCTCAGTGCGCCAGCGCCGCCAGCAGATCGGTTTCGAGCTGCAACTGGCCGCGCTGCGTCTCGAGTTCGGCGCCGTCGATCAGGAACACGTCCTCGACCCGCTCGCCCAGGGTGTTGATGCGCGCGGTCTGGACGTTGATGCCGTGCTGCGCCAGCACGCGCGTGATCGCGTATAGCAGGCCGACGCGATCGGTGGCGGTGATCGACAGCAGGTAGGCGCTGCCGCGTTCGTCCGGCTGCAGGTGCACGCCGGGAACCACCGGAAAGTGGCGCGAGAGGCGCGACAGCCGTCCCTTGACCGGCTCCGGCAGCGCGCTCTCGGCGCCGATCCAGGCGGCGAGCTCGGCTTCGATGCGGGCGATCAGCTCGCGCATGTGGCCGGCGCGGCCCTGATCGCTGACGCTGAAGGTGTCGAGCGCGTAGCCGTGGCGCGTGGTGTGGATGCGCGCATCGAGGATGCTCAAATTGCGGCTGTCGAAGTAGCCGCAGACGCGCGCGAACAGATCCTTCTGGTCGCGCACGTACACCAGCACCTCGACGCCGGCGCCGGCGTCCGCCAGGCGCGCGCGCACGATCGGCCGCGCGCTGTCGACATGGGCGAGCAGGGTGCGCGCGTGCCAGGCGATGTCCTTGGCGGTGTGGCGCAGGAAGTAGACGACGTCGAGCTGCCGCCAAAGCGGCTCGTGCGCCTGCGCCGACAGGCCGTAGAGCTGCAGCACGCGCAAGGCGTCGCGCTTGCGGCTTTCCAGCGCCGCGGTCGGCGCCACCGGCTGGCCGCCGAGCCGCTGGCGCGCGAGGTGGAACAGATCCTCGAGCAGACGCGCCTTCCAGGCGTTCCACACGCGCGGACTGGTGCCGCGGATGTCGGCCACGGTCAGCAGATAGAGCGCGATCAACCGCCGTTCGCTGCCGACGATGCGCGCGAAGCGCTCGATCACCGCCGGGTCGGCGAGATCCTGCTTCTGCGCCACCTGCGACATCGTCAGGTGCTGCTCGACCAGGAACGCCACCAGCGCCGTGTCCTCGCGCGCGAAGCCGTGGCGGCGGCAGAAACGCAGCGCGTCGCGCCGGCCCAGCGTCGAGTGGTCGCCGCCGCGGCCCTTGGCGATGTCGTGGAACAGCGCCGCCACGTACAGCAGCCAGGGGCGCTCGAAGTCGGCGATCAACTGGCTGCACAGCGGATATTCGTGCGCGAACTGGGCGAGCGTGAAGCGGCGCAGGTTGCGCACCACCATCAGGATGTGCTGGTCGACGGTGTAGGCGTGGAACAGGTCATGCTGCATCTGGCCGACGATGCGCCGGAACACCGGCAGGTAGCGGCCGAGGATCGCCCACTGGTTCATGCGCCGCAGCTCGTGCGTGACCCCGACCGGTTGCTGCAGGATCTCGATGAAGGTGCGGCGGTTGGTCGCATCGGTGCGGAACGCGGCGTCGATGCGGTCGCGCGCGTGCCAGAGGGCGCGCAGCAGGCGCGCCGACATGCCTTTCAGTTCGCCGTGCCGGGCGCGCAGCAGGAAGCAACGCAGAATCGCGTTCGGGTCGCGCTCCAGGACGCGGTCGTCGTCGATGTCGAGCATCTCGTTGCGGGCGACGAACGCAGCGTCGATCCGGGTGGCGGGCTGCTCGCTGCGCGGGAACAGGCGCGCCTCGACGTTTTGCAGCACGATCGTGTTGAGCTGGGTGACGATCTTGGCCGCGCGGTAGTAGCGTTGCATCAGCACTTCGCTGGCGCGGCGCGCGCCCTTCGCCTGCAGGCCGGCGCTGGCGGCCACCGCGGTCTGCACGTCGAACACCAGCCGGTCCTCGCGCCGTCCGGCGACCAGGTGCAGGCGGGCGCGGATCTCCTTGAGCGTGCGTTCGCTGCGACCGAGCATCGCGTGCTCCTCGCGCGTGATCAGGCCGCGCCGCAGCAGCTCGCTCCACGAGGCTCCAAAGCCCGCGGCCCGCGTCACCCACAGCAGCATGTGCAGGTCGCGCAGCCCGCCCGGGCTCTCCTTGCAGTTGGGCTCGAGCGCGTACGGCGTGTCCTGGTACTTGGTGTGGCGCTGCTGTTGCTCGAGGCGCTTGGCCTGGAAGAATTCGGCGGCGTCGTAGCTGCCGGCGATCTCGCGCTCGAACTCGGCGCAGCGCTGGCGCGCGCCGGCGAGCCAGCGTGACTCGAGCAGCGCCGTGAGCACGGTAACGTCGCGCGCGGCCTCGCTGCGGCACTCGGCGATCGTGCGCACGCTGTGGCCCAGGTGCAGGCCGATGTCCCACAGCTTGCCGATCAGCCCTTCGATCGCCGCCAGTTGCGCGTCCTCGGGCGACTCGTCGGTCAGGATCAGGACGTCGACGTCGGAGTAGGGGAACAACTCGCCGCGGCCGTAGCCGCCGACCGCGACCAGGGTGGCAAAGCGGTCGACGCCGTCGGCGCGTGCGGCCTGCACCAGCAGCCGGTCGACCTCGCGAGCGAGCGCGCGCAGCAGAACGCCGACGTTGCCCGAGTGCTGGAAGCGTGTGGCCAGCGCTGCACGCCGCTCGCGCAGCGTCGCGCGCAGGGCACCAACGTCGCTCGTGACGCGGACCACGGCCGAGCGTGCCAGGCGTTCGCCGCGCTAGACCGGCGCCAGGGCGGAGGCGTGCGCGCCGGCGACGATCGCCGGTGCCGGCGGCGCGCCGGCCGAGACGGTCAGGACTTCGTGGCCGGTCGGGGTCACGAGCACCGTGTGTTCCCACTGCGCCGACAGGGAGTGATCCTTGGTGACGATGGTCCAGCCGTCGGCGAGTTCGCGGATCTCGCGCCGGCCGGCGT
The DNA here is from genome assembly GCA_037441125.1 of Burkholderiales bacterium. Lineage (GTDB taxonomy): Bacteria > Pseudomonadota > Gammaproteobacteria > Burkholderiales > Burkholderiaceae_F > JALHMQ01. Next base: position 1,797 of record JBBIST010000113.1, on the reverse strand, counting down.
TGATCATCGGCTCGATCGTGAAGGTCATGCCGGGGGCGAGCTTCTCCAGGGTGCCGGGCCGGCCGTAGTGCAGGACCTGCGGCTCCTCGTGGAACTTGCGGCCGATGCCGTGGCCGCAGAACTCGCGCACGACGTTGTAGCCGTGCTTCTCGGCGTGCGTCTGGATTGCGTGGCCGATGTCGCCCAGCGCCGCCCCCGGCCGCACCTGGGCGATGCCGAGCCACAGGCACTCGTAGGTCACCTCGCACAGCCGGCGCGCGGCGATCGACGGTTCGCCGACGTAGTACATGCGGCTGGTGTCGCCGTGAAAGCCGTCCTTGATCACGGTGACGTCGATGTTGACCACGTCGCCGTTCTTCAGCACGCGCTCGCCGGGAATGCCGTGGCAGACCTGATGGTTGACCGAAGTGCAGATCGACTTCGGAAACGGCCGGTAGCCGGGCGGCGCGTAATTGAGCGGCGCCGGCGTGGTGCCCTGCACCTGCACCATGTAGTCATGGCACAGGCGGTCGAGTTCGCCGGTGCTCACCCCGGGCTTGACGTAGGGGGCGATGTAGTCGAGCACCTCGGCGGCCAGGCGGCCGGCCACGCACATGCGCTCGATTTCTTCGGCGGACTTCGGGACGATGGCCATGGGCAGGTCCGTGCGGCAGGGGTCGCGCGCGGAAAACCGTATACTAGCCGGCTGCTTGCGTCGGAGTCGGTGGCAGTCGACCGCACGGGCGGGGCGAGCGGTTCGCTGCGGCTGGTTGTGCCGCGCGCAACCGCCGCAATCGCCCGCCGATGCGGGCCAATCGCGCGTATCGCCAATCGAGGTGTCGCAGTTTGCGCGGCGTCGGCGATGCGTAGGACCCAACCTCGTCAGGAGCAAGGCAATGTCCGTCACCATGCGTGAAATGCTGGAAGCGGGTGTCCATTTCGGCCACCAGACCCGCTTCTGGAACCCGAAGATGGCGCCGTTCATCTTCGGTCACCGCAACAAGATCCACATCGTCAATCTCGAGCGCACGCTCGAGAACTTCCAGGCGGCGACCAAGTTCGTGCGCCAGCTTGCCGCCAACCGCGGCACGATCCTGTTCGTCGGCACCAAGCGCCAGGCGCGCGAGACGATCGTCGAGGAAGCCACGCGTGCCGGCATGCCCTACGTTGACCAGCGCTGGCTGGGCGGCATGCTGACCAACTTCAAGACCGTCAAGGTCTCGCTCAAGCGCCTCAGGGAAATGGAGCAACTGATCGAAGAGGGCGGCCTGGAGCGGATGTCGAAGAAGGAGGCACTGCAGCATCAGCGCGAGCACGCGAAGCTGGTCAAGTCGATCGGCGGCATCAAGGACATGAACGCGCTGCCGGACGCGGTCTTCGTGATCGACGTCGGCTACCACAAGATCGCCGTGCAGGAGGCGGTCAAGCTCGGCATCCCGGTAGTGGCGGTGGTCGACACCAACCACTCGCCCGAGGGCATCGCCTACGTGATTCCCGGCAACGACGACTCCAGCCGTGCCGTGCGCCTGTACGCGCGCGGGATGGCCGACGCGGTGCTTGAAGGCAAGGCGCAGGCGCTTGCCGGCGTGGTCGCGGTGGCCAAGGACGGCGAGGAGTTCGTCGAGGTCGAGCAGGAGTCGGCCTAGGGCGGGCCGGCGACCGTTCGCTTCGTCGCGCCGCAGGGCGCGCGGCGCGGGTGTCGAGATCGAAGGGGCGCAAGCCCCTTTTTTGCACAACGAGATCCAGGAGCAGTCATGGCGGAGATCACCGCTGGCATGGTCAAGGAACTGCGCGAGAAGACCGACGCGCCGATGATGG
>JBBIST010000112.1:0-8586 GCA_037441125.1 Burkholderiales bacterium | reverse complement strand
CGCGCGAGGGCGCCGAGCACGACCTGGCGCAGGCGCGCGCCGCGCTCACGCGCGCGCAGGGCGGCGAGGCGCGCGCCGGCGCCTGGACGATCGCCTCGCCGGTCGACGGGCGCGTGCTGCGCCTGCTGCAGGAAAGCGAGGCGGTGGTTGCGCTCGGAACGCCGCTGCTCGAGGTCGGCGATCCGCGCGACCTCGAGGTGGTGGTCGACCTGCTCTCCGGCGACGCCGCCCGCATCGCCGCCGGCGCGCGCGTGCACGTCGAGGTCGCCGGCGCGCAACTGGCCGGGCGCGTGCGCCGGATCGAACCGTCGGCCTTCACCAAGGTCTCGGCGCTCGGTGTCGAAGAGCAGCGCGTCAACGCGATCGTCGATCTCGACCCGCCGCTGCCGCCGGCGCCGCGCCTCGGTGACGGCTTCCGCGTCGACCTGCGGATCGTCGTCCTCGAGCAGGCCGACGCCGTGGTGGCGCCGGTGGCAGCGCTGTTCCGCGCGCCCGGGGCGGCGCCCGACGAGGCGTCGGTGTTCGTCGTGCGCGACGGGCGCACCGAGCTGCGTGCGGTCAAGGTCGGCGCGCGCGGCCCGCTGCAGGCGTGGATCGCGAGCGGGCTGGCGCTGGGCGAAGTCGTGGTCGTGTTCCCCGGCGACCGGCTCGCCGCCGGCGACCGCGTGCGCGCGGTGCGCGGTCCCTGAGCCGCGCAGACGGCTACATCTTCGGCGTCGTCGGCCGCGGCTTGCGCGCGCGGTGGCGCGGCGCGGCACCGGGGACGTGGTGCGCATCGACCGGCGTGTCCGCCTGCGCGCGATGGCGGCCGCGGATGCGCTCGGCGCCCGACTTCAGCAGATCCTTGGTGGCGTCGTGGGCGTCGCTGCGATGGGTGGTGGTGGCGCGGCGTGACATGGCGACCTCCGGTGCGGGCACTGACAAGATTCAACGTAGGCGGTCGGCCGGCGGCCGGGTTGACCTGCGACAAGCGCGGCGCGGCGGCGGCGGTAAACACTGCGCACCCCGTCTCGGCCGCAGCGCCGCGCCCGACCCGACATGCCCGACTCCAAGCTCAACCTGCGCGCCTGCGCCTACCTGATCCTGCCGGTGCTCGCCTGCTGGCTGCTTGCCGCCCACTTCCTGCGCGACGACCAACTGTTGCTGACCGCCGTCTGCGTGCTGCTGCCGCTGCTGCTGGCGGTGCCGCGCGCCTGGGCGGCGCGCACGTTGCAGGTGGTGCTGGTGGTCGGCGCCCTCGAGTGGCTGCGCACGTTGGCCGCAATCGCCGCCCAGCGCATCGCCATGGACCAGCCCTACCTGCGCCTGACCGTGATCCTGCTCGGCGTGGCGCTGTTCACTGCGGTCGCGGCGCTGGTGTTCCGCAACGCGCGCCTGCGCGCGCGCTATCGGCTCGGCTGAAGCCGATCCGGCGCCGCGCCTCTCAGCACGGGCGCCGATAGCCGCCGGCGACACCGGCCGGCGACAGCACCACCTGCCAGAGCTGGTTGCAGCGGGCGCGGAAGCTGCCGGCGCAGGCCAGCAGGTAGTAGCGCCACATGCGGTAGAAGCGCTCGGGCAGGCGCGCGCGCAGCTCGGGCCAGGCGGCCTCGAAGCGCGCGTGCCAGGCCATCAGCGTGCGGTCGTAGTCGGCGCCGAAGTTGTGCCAGTCCTCGACTACGAAGCGCTCCTCGCAGGCGGCGGCCAGCTCGGCCACCGACGGCAGCGAGCCGTTGGGGAAGATGTACTTCTCGATCCACGGGTCGATCGCCGTGTTGCTGCGCCGCTTGCCGATCGTGTGCAGCAGGAAAAGGCCGTCGTCGGCGAGCGAGCGGCGCGCGGCGGCGAAAAAATCGCCGTAGTTCTTGTGGCCGACGTGCTCGAACATGCCGACCGAGGCGACGCGGTCGAAGCGCTGTGCGCGGTCGGCGTTGAAGGCGCGGTAGTCGGCCAGTTCGAAGCGCACCGGCAGTCCGGCGCAACGCTCGGCGCCCCACTGCGCCTGCTCGCGCGAGATCGTCAGGCCGACGCAGCGCGCGCCGTAGCGGGTGGCGGCGAAGCGCATCAGGCTGCCCCAGCCGCAGCCGATGTCGAGCAGCGTCATGCCCGGCTGCAGGCCGAGCTTGCGGCAGATGAGATCGAGCTTCGCTTCCTGCGCACGCGTGAGATCGTCGGCGTCGGCCCAGTAGCCGCAGCTATAGGTCATCAGCGGATCGAGCATGCGCTCGAACAGGTCGTTGCCGAGGTCGTAGTGCTCGCGCCCGACCTGCCAGGCGCGCCGCTCGGACTGCAGGTTCAGCAGGCGCGCCTTGAGCGCGGCCAGCATCAGGCCGGCGCGGCCGACCTTCTCGTCCAGTCGCGCGCGCAGCACGCGGGCGATGAACTCGTCGATCCGCTCGCACTCCCACCAGCCGTCCATGTAGCTTTCGCCCAGCCCGAGGCTGCCGCGCGCGAGGATGCGCGGGATCGTGTCCGCATGGCGGATGCGGATGTCCCACGGCCGGTCGCCGTCGATGCGCACGCCGGCGAGATCGAGCAGCCGCGCCGCCGCGCGCTGATCGCCGGCGAGCAATGCCGGCACGGTCGCTGCGCTGTCCTGGGTCGTGTCCATCGCGTTCCTCCGAGAGTGGCGCGCAAACGCGAAACAGCTTTGTCAGGCTAGCGCCGGCCGCGGCGCCGGGCAATGAAGTATCTCTACCGAGGGTATCGGCGCCGCCTATCCGCGCGCCTCGCCAGAAGCCGGGATGCAGAGCGGGGCCGGATTAGACTGGCTCGCATGGACCGCCCCGCCGAAGCTTTGCTCGCGCCGTCGCAGGAAGCGCTGGCGATGATCGATCGCCTGATCGCGATCCCGACCGTCAGCCGCGACTCGAACCTGGGACTGATCGAGGTCGCGCGCGACCATCTGGCGGCGCTCGGCGTCAAGCCGCGACTGGTCTACGACGCCGGCCGCCGCAAGGCCAATCTCTTCTGCTCGCTGGCCGACGAGCCGCAGCGCGTGAGAAGCGCCGGCATCGTGCTCTCGGGCCACACCGACACCGTTCCCGTCGACGGACAGGAGTGGGCGAGCGATCCGTTCAAGGCTGATCACCGCGGCGGCCGCATCCACGGCCGCGGCAGCGCCGACATGAAGGGCTTCATCGCCATTGCGCTCGCCTGGGCGCCGAAGTTCCTCGCCGCCCAGCACACGATCCCGGTGCACCTGTCGCTGACCTTCGACGAAGAGACCACCTTCCTCGGCGTCAACACGCTGGTGGCCGATCTGGCCGAGGCCGGCATCCGCCCGGCCGGCTGCATCATCGGCGAGCCGACCGACATGCGAGCGATCGTCGCCCACAAGGGCAAGCGCGACTTCTGCTGCAAGGTGCGCGGCCGCGAAGCGCACTCGGCGCTGGCGCCCACGGCGGTCAACGCGATCGAGTTCGCGGCGCTGCTGGTCGCCTTCATCCGCGCCCAGGCCGACCGGCTGGCGCGCGAAGAGCCGCGCGACGCACGCTTCGCGATCCCGCACTCGACGCTTCAGACGGGCGTGATCCACGGCGGCATCGCCGTCAACGTCGTGCCCAAGGACTGCCAGTTCGAGTTCGAGATGCGTAACGTGCCGGCGACCGCGCACGATGCGTTGACGCAGCCGATCGTCGCCTACGTGCGCGACGAGCTGTTGCCGCGCATGCGGCAGGTGGCGCCCGAGGCCGACATCGCCTTGCAGATGGGCATGGACCTGCCGGCCTTCGGCATCGACCCGCAGGCGCCGGTGGTCCGGTGGGCGATGGAGCTGGCGCGCACCGCGCACCTGGGCACCGGCGCGGTGAGCTTCGCCACCGAAGCGAGCGTGTTCCAGCGCGCCGGCATCCCGACCGTGGTCCTCGGCCCCGGCTCGATCGACCAGGCACACAAGCCGGATGAGTTCATCAGCTACGAGCAGGTGGCCGCCTGCGAGGCGTTCTTCGCGCGGCTGATTGCGGCGCGGTTGCCGGAGCGCTGAGCGTCGTCCGCGCGCTGGACTGCGGGCGGTTGGAGTCGAGGCTGTCGCGGTCGCGCCAGTCGCTGGCATCCGGCGAGTCCTTGGGGCCGGAGAGCCGCAGCCGCCGTTTCAATACAAACGGGCTCAATGCGGCCTCGCGACTCCCAGCGCAGCTCGTCTGGCCGCGGCCAGACGAGGCGCTTGACAGTATGCATATACAATGCAGACTCGGCTCGTGGACATCGAGTTCGATCCCGCCAAGGCGCGTGCCAATCTGCGCAAGCATCGAGTCACTTTCGCGGATGCCGAGCAGGCGCTGCACGATCCGCAGGCGATCACGATTGAGGATCCGGACGCCGCAGGCGAGCAGCGGTTTGTGACGCTGGGCGCCGATGCGCTGGGGCGCTTGCTGGTCGTGGTCTACACCTTGCGCGGCGATCGGGTCCGGCTCATCTCAGCCAGAAGGGCCAGCAAAGGCGAAGCGAGGCAATACCATGCGTAAGGAGTATGACTTCTCCAAGGGTCGGCGCGGTGCGGTGCTCCCGTCCACAGGCAAGACCCGGATCACCATCATGCTGGACGACGACATCCTGGAGCACTTCCGGTTGCGCGCACAAGCCGCCGGCACCGGCTACCAGACGATGATCAACGCGGCGCTGCGCGCGGCGATCTCGAAGGCGAAGGGTCGACCGTCGGCGGAGAAGCCGCTGACTGCGACGACGCTGCGCAGGATTCTGCGCGAGGAGCTGCAGGCCGCTTGACGCTCGACCGGCGCCCCGGCGACCCGTCGCGTCAACCCTGCTGGCTTCATCGGCGGCGTAACTTTTCGTTGCCTCGACGCGAGGGACGACCTCCCGCGCGGCCAGGCGGGCTTCGATGTGACTTGAGGCCGCACCGATGCGGGCACGCGAGCAACGGCGCTGGCGGCCTCCGACCTCCAGGTGCCGTAGTTGGGTCTGTGCGCGATGCGCGGGCGGCGCCGGCCGAGCCGGCGCCGACGCTTGCGGCGCGCTGCTACGCTGTCGCTCGCCGATCCGTGTCCTGCCGTGGTCGGCTCGCGTCGCCGACGGTCCGCTTCACGCCGCTCTGACCGGAGGCTCGCGAGAACCGCTTCGACCATCGGGCATGACCGTCAACACCGTCAAAGCCGCCTGCCCGCACGACTGCCCCGACACCTGCGCGCTCGAGGTGACGGTCGAGGAGCGGCACGGCAAACGCGTGGCGATCCGGGTCGCCGGCGCCGAGGCGCATGCGCCCACCGCCGGCGTGCTGTGCACCAAGGTCAGCCGCTACCTCGAACGCACTTACCACCCGGAGCGGCTGCTGCATCCGCTCAAGCGCGTCGGCCGCAAGGGCGAAGGCCGCTTCGAGCGCGTGAGTTGGGAGCAGGCGATCGGCGAGATCGCCGCGCGCCTGCGCGCGATCGCCGCGGTCGACGCGCAGCGCATCGTTCCCTACAGCTACGCCGGCACGATGGGCCTGGTACAGGGCGAGGCGATGGCGAGCCGCTTCTTCCACAAGCTCGGCGCGAGCCTGCTCGACCGCACGATCTGCGCCAGCGCCGGCGGCGAGGCGCTCGCCTACACGCTCGGCACGCGCGCCGGCACCGATCTGGAGAACTTCCAGGACGCGAAGCTGGTCGTCTTCTGGGGCTGCAACGCGGTCGCCAGCAACCTGCACCTGTGGATGCGCGCGCAGGAGGCCAAGCGGCGCGGCGCGACGCTGGTGGCGATCGACCCCTACCGCTCGCTCACGGCCGAGAAGTGCCACCGGCACCTCGCGCTCCTGCCCGGTACCGACGGCGCGCTGGCGCTCGGCTTGATGCACGTGCTGATGCGCGAGGGCTGGCTCGACCGCGACTACATCGAGCGCCACACGCTCGGTTTCGAGGCATTGGCCGAGCGCGCGGCGCGTTTCGATCCGCAGCGCGTGGCGGCGATCTGCGGCATCGGCGCCGACGAGATCGAGCAACTGGCGCACGACTACTGGCACATCCGCCCGGCGGCGATCCGGCTCAACTACGGCATGCAGCGCGCCGCCGGCGGCGGCAACGCGGTGCGCGCGGTCGCCTGCCTGCCGGCGCTCGCCGGCCACTGGCGCGATGCCGCCGGCGGCCTGCTGCTGTCGGCGAGCGGGATGTTCAACGTCGACGCCGACGCGCTGACGCGGCCCGACCTGCTGGCCGGACGCACGCCGCGCACGATCAACATGAGCACGATCGGCCGCGACCTGCTGCTGGCCGAGCCGCCGATCGAGGCGCTGATCGTCTACAACAGCAACCCGGTGGCGGTGGCGCCGCAGTCGCGCGAAGTGGCGGCAGGCTTCGCGCGCGAGGATCTGTTCACGGTCGTGCTGGAGCACTTCATGACCGACACCGCCGACTATGCCGACTATCTGCTGCCGGCCACCACCCAGCTCGAGCACGTCGACGTGATCAAGCCCTACGGCCACCTGTACGCGATGGCCAACAACGCGGCCATCGAGCCGCTCGGCGAGGCGCTGCCGAACAGCGAGATCTTCCGCCGGCTGGCTCGCGCCATGGGTTACGGCGAGCCCTGCTTCGCCGAAAGCGACGACGAGATCGCCGCCCAGGCCTTCCGCAAGGCCGGCGCCAGCGCGAACTACGACTGGAAGATCGCCAAGCGCGAAGGCTGGCAGCGGCTCGACGTGCCGGTGCGATACGCGCCGTTCGCCGCCGGCGGCTTTGCCACACCCAGCGGCAAGTGCGAGTTCGCGAGCCAGCGCCTGGCCGAGCTTGGCCTCGACCCGCTGCCCGACTACGTGCCGCCGCACGAGGGGCCGACCAGCAACGCCGCGCTGGCGACGCGCTATCCGCTGGCGATGATCTCGCCGCCGGCGCGCAACTTCCTGAACTCCACCTTCGTCAACGTCGCGAGCCTGCGCGCGACCGAGGGCGAGCCGACGCTCGAGATCCATCCGGACGACGCCGCCGCTCGCGGCATCGCCGACGGCGCCACGGTGCGCGTGTTCAACGACCGCGGCGAGCTGCGGCTGCGCGCGGTCGTCACCGAGCGCGCGCGGTGCGGCGTCGTGGTGGCGCTGTCGATCTGGTGGAAGAAGCTCGCCGGCGACGGCAAGAACGCCAACGAGCTGACCAGCCAGGCGCTCACCGATCTCGGTCGCGCGCCGACCTTCTACGACTGCCTGGTCGAGGTCGAGCGCTGCCTGAGCGCGGCGCCTTGCGCCTGACCGCAGCCGACCGCCGCGTTGACCCGGATCAAGCACCGCTCGCCTGTGCGCGCGATCTTTGCCGCATGGCCCGTGCCGTCGACAGTCTCGCCGATCACGCGGCGCTCGTGGCGGCGCTGCGGGCGCAGCTCGGCGCCGACGTGCTGATCGAAACCCACATCTCGTCGGTGCTGCTGGCGGGCGATCATGCCTACAAGCTGAAGAAGCCGGTCGACTTCGGCTTCGTCAACTTTTCGACCTTGGCGCTGCGCGCGCACTACTGCGCCGAAGAGCTGCGGCTCAACCGCCGCACGGCGCCGCAGATCTACCTCGAGGTGCTGCCGATCACCGGCACGCTCGAGGCGCCGGAAATCGGCGGCGCCGCCGAGCCGATCGAGCACCTGCTGCGCATGCGCCGCTTCGACCCGGCGCAGGTGCTCGACCAGGTGGCGGCGCGCGGCGCGCTAAGAACGGCGCAGGTCGAGGCGCTGGCGGGCGCCATCGCCGAGCTGCACGCTGCGGCCGCGCCTGCCGCCGCCGACGCAGGGTTCGGCACGCCGGCCACGGTGCAGCGCTGGGTCGACGGCAACCTCGACCAGGTGCGCGCCGATTGCCGCTCGCCGCTCGACCGCGCGCGCGTCGATGCGCTGGCCGACTGGACCCGGCGGCGCTTCGAGCGCCTGCGCGATCTGATCGAGTCGCGCCGGCGCGCCGGCTTCGTGCGCGAGTGCCATGGCGACCTGCACCTGGGCAACGTCGTGCTGATCGATGGCCGGCCGATCCTGTTCGACGCGCTCGAGTTCAACGACGAGCTGCGCTGGATCGACGTCGTGAGCGACGTCGCCTTCCTGTTCATGGACCTGCTCGACCACGAACAGCACGCGGCCGCGTGGCGGATGCTGAGCGTCTATCTGGAAGCCAGCGGCGACTACGACGGCGTGGCACTGCTGCACTTCTATGCCGTCTATCGCGCCCTGGTGCGCGCCAAGGTGGCGCTGCTGCGCGTGCAGCAGCCGGCGGCAGCACCGATCGTGCGCGTGCAGGCGCAGCGCCACTTCGCCCACTACCTGGCGCTGGCCGAGGCTCTGGCGCGCGCGCGGCCGGCGCCGCAACTGGTCGTGATGACCGGCCTGTCGGGCAGCGGCAAGTCGACCGTCGCCGCCGAGCTGGCGGCGCAGCTCGGCGCGCTGCGCCTGCGCTCGGACGTCGAGCGCAAACGGCTCGCCGGGATGACGGCCACCGCCCGCGGTGCCGCGGCGCTGTATGCGCCGCGCATGACCGAGCTCACCTACGGCCGGCTGCAGTCGCTCGCCGCGACGCTGCTGGAGGCGGGCGTCTCGGTGGTCGTCGATGCGGCCTCGCTGCGCGCCGCCGAGCGGCGCGAGCTTGCGCACGTCGCCGGCGCGCGCGGCTGCCCGGCGGCGGTCGTTGCCTGCGAGGCGCCGCCGCCGGTG
>JBBIST010000111.1:0-8692 GCA_037441125.1 Burkholderiales bacterium | reverse complement strand
CTCGACCGTGCGCAGCGCCGCCTCGAAGCGCTGCGCCAGCGCCGGAGTGCGGCCGCCGGCATCGACCGCCTGCCAGCGCGCCGGCAGCCCGGCGTCGTCGATCGAGGTATCGGCGGCCAGCGACTCGGCCTGCGCCACCAGCGCCTCGGCGGCGGCGAGCGCCGGCGCCACCCGCTCCCACTGCGCGAGCTGCTCTTGCGCCTGCGCCAGCCGCGCCAACGCCGGCCGGTCGTCGGCTTGCTCGGCCTCGGCGCGCAAAAGCTCGAAGCTGCTGCGCAGTTCGGGCAGCGAGCCCGCCTGCGGCGACTGCAGCGACGCAAGCCAGTCGTCGAGCCGGTGTTCGAGTCGCGCGTGCGCCTGCTGTGCCAGGCGCTCGCGCTCGAAGCGGCTCTGGAAGGCCTGGCCGATCTCCTCCCAGCGCGCCTGCCGCTGCGGATCTTCACCGAGGCGCAGCTTGCGCCAGCGGCGGTCGAGTTCGACCGCGGCCATGACCACCGCGCCCGGCTGCTCGACCAGCGCCGCCGCCTGCGCCAGCAGTTCGTCGGCAGCGGCGGCATCGCGCGCGCGCTGCGCGAGTTCATCGAGGCGCTGGCGCGCCAGCCGCGCCAGTCCGCGGTCGCGCTCCTTGGCGCCTTCGTACAGCCGGCGCAGCGCCTGCGGTGCACGCACGCGCTCGGCGGCGGCCAGACGTTGCGGCGCGTGGGCGGCGGCCAGGGCGACGTCGACCAGTGTTTCTTCGTCGGCGATCGCCTCGAGCGCGAGGCGGCGTCGCTCGTCATCGCTTGCGTGCAGCGCCACCGCCGCGCGCAGTGCCTGCGGGCAATCGGGCGCGTCGAGCAGTCGCTGCACGGCCACGGCGTCGGCCCCGGTGGCGATCTGCCGGCCCAGCGCGGCGCCGATCGCCTCGCGCACCGCCGGCTCGCGTTCCGCGCGCAGCGCCGCTTCCAGCGCCTGCGCATCGGCGCAGCGGGCGGCGGCGGCGGCGCGCACCTGCGCGTCGGGGTCGGTGGCGAGCAGTTGCGCCAGCGCCTTGGCCTCGGGCGCGAGTTGCGCGATCGCCTGCAGGCGCTGCGCGGAATCGGGGTGTTGATGCGGGGCGGAGGCGAAGAACTTGTCGAGCACGGTGAGCGCTGGAGTCGATGCAGGTCGGGCCGGACCATCGCGGCCGGACATTGTCGCGCACCCGGCGGCGACGGTGCCGGGCGCGCGTCGCGCCGCCGTCACAGAGATCAGCCGGCGCGGCGGCGGCGAGGCGCTCAGCGCCGGCGCGGCGGCAGCGGCGGGCAGGCGAGGTTCGGCCTGGGACCGAAGCGCGGCGCGCGGCTGCCCGCAGGGCCGGCGCGCTCCAGCGCGACTTCAAGCGCCTTTTCCAGTTGCCGGTCGCGCCCGGCGGCGGCGTCCTGCGGCGCGTTGTCGACCTCGACATCGGGATCGGTGCCGTAGTTCTCGACCTGCCAGCCGACGTCCTGGAACCAGAACGAGAACTCGGGCTGGGTGGTCTCGGTTCCGTCGACCAGCGTGTGGCGCGGCCAGATGCCGATCACGCCACCCCAGGTGCGCTTGCCGACCAGCGGGCCGAGCCGCATCAGCTTGAAGCAGTGCGAGAAGATGTCGCCGTCCGAGCCCGCGTGCTCGTTCGTGAGCGCCACCAGCGCGCCCGCCGGCGACTCCAGCGGATAGGGCTGCGGCGGGCCCCAGCGCTGCAGGTCGTAGCCGATGCGCGTGCGCGCGATCTTCTCCAGCAGAAGCTGCGAGACGTGGCCGCCGCGGTTGTAGCGGACATCGACGATCAGCGCTTCGCGGTCGCACTCGGCGCCGAAGTAGCGGTGGAACTCGGCGAAGCCGGCCGACTGCATGTCCGGCAGGTGCAGGTAGCCGACGCGGCCGCCCGAGCGCTCGTGCACCCAGCCGCGGTTGCGCTCGACCCACTCGCGGTAGCGCGCCGGCACCTCGTCGGCGACGAGCGTCACCAGCACCTCGCGCGCGCTGCCGTCGGGCCGGCCCAGGCGCAGTTCGACCTTGCAGCCGGCCTGATGCACGGCGAGCGACTGCGGCGGCCGCTCGCGCGACACCGGCTGGCCGTTGACCGCGAGCACGCGCTCGCCGGCCTGCACCTGCACGCCGATCGCGTTGAGCGGCGAATCGGCGGCGGCATCCCAGGGATCGCCGCGAACGACATGGGCGATCTCGACCGCCTCGCCGACGATGCGGAAGTCGGCCGCGAACTGGCCCAGCGCGACCGCCGGCGGCTTGCGGTGGTCGCCGCCGGTCTCGTAGGCATGTGAGGTGCCGAGTTCGCCCTGCATCTCCCAGATCAGGTCCGACAGTTCGGCGCGCGTGGTCACGCGTTCGGCCAGCGGCGCGTAGCGCGCATAGACCGAGTCCCAGTCGACGCCCGACATGTCGGCGACCCAGAACTGGTCGCGCTGCAGGCGCCAGACCTCGCGCAGCATCTGGCGCCACTCGGCGCGCGGGTCGACCGAGACGCGAATCCGTGCCAGGTCGAGCCAGCCGCTCTTGCGCGACGGCGCCTCGTCGTCCCTGGCCGCGCCGTTGCGCTCGGGCGCGGCCTGCGGGTCGAGCGCGCGCAGGCGCTTGTCCGACTTGACCAGCAGCGTGCCGCCGTCGCGCGCCAGGCAGAAGCGATCGACCTTGTCCATCAGCGTCTCGACGCGGCCGCTGTCGAAGTCGAACACTTCGAGCCGGCCCGCTTCCTTGTGGCCGCCGCGCCCATGCGCGCCGGCGATCTCGAACTGGGTCCAGAGCACCTTGCCGCGACCGGCGGCCACGCCGGCGATCTGACCGTAGCGGCCTTCGCGCACCGGGAAGGCCGCGACGCGGCGCACGATGCCGTCGAGATCGACGCGCAGCGCCTTGGCGCCCTCGCCTGCCTTTGCGCCTTCGACTGCCTTTGCGGCCTCGCCTGCCTTTGCGCCTTCGGCGGTCTTGGTGCCATCGCCCGCCTTGGCGCCCTCGCCCGCCTTGGCGTCGGCGTCGCCGGCGCGGCCGCCGTCGGCCGCCGCTTTCATCGCCCGCGGCGGCGGCTCGAACGGCGGCGCCGCATCGGCCTGCAGCGCGATCAGGTACGGGCGCGCGGCGCGCGGAAAGCTCAGCTCGAACTGGACGTTGTCGTACACCGGATCGAAGGTGCGCACCGACAGGAAGTACAGGTAGCGGCCGGCCGGATCGAAGCTCGGCGCGTAGTCGCGAAACTCGGGCATGGTGACGAGCTCACTGCGGCCGCTCGCCACCTCGGCCAGCTTGATCGCGCAGTGGCGCGCGCTGGTCCAGAACGGATAGGCGAGCCAGGCGCCGTCCGGCGACCAGGCGAGCGATTCGCTGCGCGCGCAGTCGCTGCGGTCGAGCACGGTCAGGGCGCCGCTGGCGACGTCGCCGACCAGCACCTCGTTGCGATGGTTGGCGATCGCCACCCGGTCGCCGGCGGGCGCCGCGGCCAGTGCGATCACGCGGCCGATGTCCCACGGCAGCGACTGCACGAGGCCTTCGGCGTGCACCTCGATGCGCTCTTCGCCCGAGGCGTCGCTCGCCAGCACCAGCCGCTTGCCGTCGGCGAGCCACTGCGCGTGCCGGTGGCGCGCGCCGTCGGCCACACCCTGCTGGCGCACCGCGCCCTCCCACAGCGGCAGCGTGTAGCACTTGCCACGCGCATCGAGGGCGACGCTATGGCCGTGCGGGTGCAGTGCGAACTCGCCCAGGTGCTCGGCCGCCGGCGCGAAGCGGCGCGCCGCCTGCGTGCGGTGTGCCGGCACACGCACCTCGAGCCGGCGCGTGCGATCGCTCGCAGCGTCGTACAGCCAGAGGTCGGCGCCGCACTGGTAGACGATGCGCGCGCCGTCGCTCTGCGCCTCGCGCGCGTAGAAGTCGGCGTGGTCGGTGTGACGGCGCAGGTCGCCGCCGTCGGCGCGGCACGAGTACAGGTTGCCGACCCCTTCGGCGTCCGACAGGTAGTAGATGCGGTCGCCGACCCACATCGGACTGGTGATGTTGCCGGCCAGCGCCAGCCGCACGAACTCGCCGCCGCCGGTCGCATCGACCCAGAGGTGACCGGCGGTGCCGCCGCGGTAGCGCTTCCAGCGCGCCGGGTCGGCGGTGTTGCGGCCGATCACCTTGGGACCGGCCAGACCGCGCGCGGTCAGCGCCAGGTGATTGACCTGGCCGAGCGGCAGCAGCGACGGCAGGCCGCCGTCGCGCGCGATCGTGTGCGCGCGGAAGTTGCGGAAAAACGGCTGGCCGAAGGTGGTGACGAAGACGATCTCGCCGCTCTCGGTCCAGCCGCGCACGTGGACGAAGGGGCCGAGCCAGGTCAGTCGTCGCGCCGGCCCACCCTCGGCCGGCATCACGTAGACCTCCGGATGCAGCTCGTCGCGGCTGGCGTAGGCGAGCCAGCGGCCGTCCGGCGACAGCGCCGGCGTCGACGGCTCTCCCAGCCCCGCGGTCAGCCTGCGCGCCAGGCCGCCGCCGGCATCGACGGTCCATAGGTCGTCGTCGCAGACAAAGACGATCGCTTCGCCGCGCACGGTCGGCTGGCGCAAATAGCCTCGGTCGCTCATGCAAACTCCGTTGCAGTGCGCCGGCTGGCTCGACGCACGAGTGTGGTCTCGACGGGGCGGGCGTGCCGACGAGCCGCACCCGCTTACGCCGGGCCGATTACACGCGAGCCGCGGGCGCGCGTCGAGCCGTAAACGCACCCTCGCGCGCGCACGGGCCATTGGACGAAGGTCGGTCGTGGCCCAATCGAGGCAACTCGGACCACATACTGTGGGCAACCCCAGGGACACGGCCCAGCGCGGACCGGATGCGTCGGCCGGCGAGCGTACCGACGCCTGCGGCCGCAGCGACGGCGCAAACGCGGCGCGTGTGTCAGTGCCGGGTCGCGCGCGCGGCCGCGAACGCCGAGCTGCGCTTGCGCAGTCCCGCCGCGCCGGTGCCCGGCTGCGGCGTCGGCATTGACTTCGCTTGGTCGGCATCGACGGCGACGACCGGCGCCGGCGGCACGGGCTCGTCGACACCGTTGCCGCGCAGGTGCTGGGCGGCGTCGGCGAGCGCGTCGGTGGCCTCGAGCGCGGCCGAGGCCAGTTGCGGGTCGGCTTCCTCGTCCCAGGGCATCAGCAGCACCGCGTGCACGAGGTTTTCGAAGTCGGGACGGAAGCGATCGACGATCGCCTGCGGCGTCTTGCAGATCTTCTTGTCGGTGATCAGGCTGAACTGCACGGCGCCGTCGTAGGAGAGGATCGACACGCCGACGCCGATGTCGCCGGTCTGCGGCACCCAGAACATGAGCTGCGCCAGCGGTGCGCCGGCCAGGTAGAGCGCCTGCTGCGGGCCGGGCACGTTGGTCATCACCGCGGTCGCCTTGCGCGCCAGCAGGTCGAGCGCCTGCTTTTGCAGCGCGCGCGGCGCCAGCCCGGCGAGGCCGAGGATCGCCATCGCCAGCAGCGCCGTGTAGCCGCCCTTCAACTCGTCCATGCGCCGCTTGACCTCGAGCACGCGCTCGATCGGATGCTCGATGCCGATCGGCAGCAGCAGCGGCACCAGCCCGAACTTGTTGCCGAGCGTTCTCGCCTTGCCGGGCGCGCGCAGGTTGACCGGCACCATCGCCCGCAGCTCGGCGCCGTCCAGAGCGTCGCCGCGCTCGAGCAGGTAGCTGCGGATCGCGCCGGTCGCGCACGACAGCAGCACGTCGTTGACCGAGCAGCCGAGCGCCTTGCCGACCGCCTTGACATCCGCCAGCGGCAGCGGCTCGGCCCAGGCCACCGCCTTGGACCCGCCCGGCTTGCCCTTCAGGCTGGTGCGCGTGTCGGTGGTCATCAACGCCAGCGCGGCGGCGTCGCTCGAGACCTGCGCCGCCAGGCGCGCGTACTCGCCGGCCGCCTCGCCGGCGAGATCGGGATCATCGAGCAGCGCGCCCGAGGCCTGCAGAACGCGGGTCGCGACGTCGCCGGTGGCGTCGATCGCGCGCACGGTGGCATCGGTGAATGGCCGCAGCCAGTGTTGCCACCACTCGCGCTCCTGCGCCGGCCGCCGGCTCTCGACCGGCGGCAGGCTGTCCTCGGGCGAAGCGGTGGTCAGCGACAGGAACACGCCGACCAGGGCCATGCCGTCGCCGATCGCGTGATGGATGCGAACGATGAGCGCGTGGCCGTCGAAGCCGTCGGCGCGGTAGTTCTCGACCAGGTGGAACTGCCACAACGGCCGGGTCGGGTCGAGCGCCTGGCCGGCGAGCGTGGCGGCGAGCCGCTGCAGTTCGGCCTTGCCGCCGCGGCCGGGCAGGCCGATTCGCACCAGATGCTGGTCGAGGTCGAAGTGCGGATCCTCTTCCCACCAGGCACCGGCGGCATCGTGCGCGACGCGCGAGCGGAACTGGTGGTACTGGAGCAGGTGCGTCTCGATCACGCGCTTCAATCGCGCCAGATCGCAGGTGCCACGCAGCAGCACCACGCCGACGATCATCATCAGGTTGCCGGGCGCATCCATGCGCAGCCAGGCGTTGTCGATCGGCGAGATGCGGACGCGGCGGGGTGCGGATCGGGCCATCGGTGTCCTTGCGCGCGCTGCTCCGCCCGGTCGGCCATGGCAGCGCGCAGTGCAGGCGGTGCTGAACAGGGCGGCGCCTATGATAGCTTTCGGCGTCCCGGCGCAACGACGTGTTTGCCCGACGAGGAGACCCCCGTGAGCGATCTGAAGAAAAAGTTCGAGCAGGCCGTGGCCGACTCGAAGTCCCTGCCGGAACGGCCCGACAACCAGACCCTGCTCAAGCTGTACGCGTTGTACAAGCAGGCCACCAGCGGCGACGTCGACGGCAAGCGGCCGGGCTTCACCGACATGGTCGGGCGCGCCAAGTGGGACGCCTGGAACGAACTCAAGGGCACCGGCGCCGACGAGGCGATGAAGCAGTACGTGGCGCTGGTCGACGATCTGAAGGGCTGACGCCCAAGTCGTCTGGCGAGGCGCCTACACGTCGACCCAGTCCAGTCCGTCGTCCTGCGTCGCCACCAGTACGCGCGCGCCGGTGCTGCCGCACAGCGCCTGCTGCGCCAGCAGCGGCCGGTTGTTGCTGCGCGACAGGTGCGCAGCGGCGACCGTGTGCAAGTGACTGCGGTCGATCGCCGCCAGCAGCGCGGCCGCCTGACCGTTCGACAGATGGCCGGCATCGCCGGCGATGCGCCGCTTGAGGAAGCCCGGGTAGGCGCCGTTCGTCAGCAGGTCGAGGTCGTGGTTGCACTCCAATTGCAGCGCGTGCGCACCGTCGAGCGCGCGCACCACTTCAGGCGTGGCGGCGCCGATGTCGGTCAGCAGGCCGAAGCGGCGGTCGCCGTCGCTCGCCACCAGTTGCAGCGGTTCGGCGGCATCGTGCGGCACCGCAAACGGCCGCAACTGCAGTTCACCGATTTCCAGTACCTGACCGTCGACGAGCGGCCGCCAGTCGATGTCGGCCGATTCAAGACCGGCGGCGGTGCGCGTTCCGCGCGAGCACAGCAACGGCAACCGGCGGCGCTTGAGCAGCGCCGCGACTCCGGACGCGTGGTCGGCGTGCTCGTGGGTGACGAACACCGCGTCGAGATCGTCGATGCTGAGCGCGGCCTGCGCCAGCCGGCGCGCGAGCACGCGCGGCCCGAAGCCGTTGTCGACCAGCACGCGGGTGACGAAGCGGCCGGCACGCGCCTCGATCACCAGCGCATTGCCTTCGCTGCCCGAGCCGAGGCAGCGCCAGCGCAGCATCGCCGCGGTTCAGTTCAACCGCGCTTCAGCGGATCTGCTCGGCGAGCTGGCGCAGGATCTTGTCGCCGGTGGCGCTCGCCTCCGGCTTGCCGTCGCGGTCGAGCACGGTGACCGCGCTCAGACGCTCGCCGCTGGCCGCCACCTGGATGCGAAACTGCTGGGCGACGATCTTCGGATCGGCGCCAAGCACGCGCGACAGCAGACCCTGTTCGGCGCGCTGTCGTGCCTCGACCTCGGGGTCGAGATAGCGGACGAAGTAAACGCCGCCGGCACGATTGCGGTCCTCGACGGTGAAGCCGCCGCGGTCCAGCCCGAGTCCGACCCGGCGCCAGGCGCGATCGAAGGCTTCGTCGACTTCCAGCCGCGCCACGCGCCCGTCGGCGCCGGTGACCGTTCGCACCGCCTGCGGCTGCGGCGGCGGCGCAGCCGCTGCCGGCCCGGCAGCCACCGGCACCGCCGCAGCCGCCACCGTCGCCGGCGCAAAACGCAGCATCAGCCGCTGCAGCATCTCCGCCTCGAGCTCCGGATCGCTCGGCCGCGGCTGCCAGCGGGTGCGATCCTGCTGCACATTGGTGTGGACCTCGACCATGCCGCGGTGGCTGATGAAGATCTCCGAGGTGTTCTTGGCGGTGCGCTCGATGCGCGTGCGGAAGCGGTCGCGCTCGCCGGTCGAGTACAGGCCGTCGAACACGCGGCCGATCGTGCGCCGGATGATGTCCTGCGGGATCTTGGCCCGGTTCTCGGCCCACTCGGTTTCGAGGATGCCGACCTCGGGATCGACCCGCTCGAGCTTCAGGCCGATCGCGCCCCAGAACTCGCGCGCCACCGCGAACGCCTGCTCGGGCGGCAGTTCGACCGCCAGCCAGCGTTGCGCGCCGGCGCGCTCGATGCGCGCCTGCGCCACCGCCGGCGCCACCGCGACCACGGCGGCCGCCGGCGCGCGTTGCGCCTG
>JBBIST010000110.1:0-8692 GCA_037441125.1 Burkholderiales bacterium | reverse complement strand
GGTGCCGGCAGAGGGACTCGAACCCCCGACCACCTGATTACAAATCAGATGCTCTACCACTGAGCTATGCCGGCCGGTGGCGGCAAGTGTAGCGGCGCCGCATGGCGGCCCGACGCGCTACTTGACGCGCGTAAGCCGCGGTCGCGCGCCCGGTTCGGCCGGTGCACTCGCGCCGGCGTCGGCACCGGGTGCGGGCGGCGCAGCGCCGTCGGCCGCCGCCGCGGCCGGCGGCGCGAGTTGCGCGGTCGGCTCGCCTGTGGCGGCGTCGGCCGCCGCGGCATGCGCCACTTCGAAGGCCATGCCCTGGCCGTTCTCGCGCGCGTAGATCGCGAGCACGCGCGCCACCGGAACGTAGACCTCGCGCGCGACGCCGCCGAAGCGGGCGCGAAACTCGATCGCCTCGTTGCCGATCGTCAGCCGGCTGGTGGCGAGCGCCGAGATGTTGAGCACGATCTCGCCGTTCTTCACGAACTCCGGCGGCACGCGCACGCTGTCGTCGACGGCGACGGCGAGGAACGGCGTATAGCCGGCGTCGGTGCACCATTCGTGGATGGCGCGCAGCAGGTACGGCTTGGTCGACGGCTCCATCGGCATCGCCGGTGCCGCCGCTAGCGGCGCATCACCTTCTCGGACGGCGTCAGCGCCTCGATGTACGCCGGGCGCGAAAAGATGCGCTCGGCGTACTTCTGCAGTGGCGCTGCGCTCTTCGGCAGGTCGATGCCGTAGTGGTCGAGACGCCACAGCAGCGGCGCGATCGCCACGTCGAGCATCGAGAAGTCCTCGCCCAGCATGTACTTGTTCTTGAGCAGGATCGGTGCCAGTTGCGTCAGCCGGTCGCGGATCAGCAGCTTGGCCTTGTCGATCGCCTTCTGGTTGCCGCTGTTCTCGATCGTCTGCACGTGCACGAACAGCTCGCGCTCGAAGTTGAACAGGAACAGCCGCGTGCGCGCGCGCATCACCGGATCGGCCGGCATCAGTTGCGGATGCGGAAAGCGCTCGTCGATGTACTCGTTGATGATGTTCGATTCGTACAGCGTCAGTTCGCGCTCGACCAGGATCGGCACCTGGCCGTAGGGATTCATCGTGCTGATGTCTTCGGGCTTGTTGAACAGGTCGACGTCCCTGATCTCGAAGTCCATGCCCTTTTCGAACAGGACGAAGCGGCAGCGCTGCGAGAAGGGGCAGGTGGTTCCGGAGTAGAGCACCATCATCGGCATTCCTGTTGTGTCGGCGCCGGCGGCTGGTCCGCCGGCGGGTGGAGCGTTCGAGTGCGGGGCGCGGCGGCGCTCGACCGCCGCTGCCGGGCCGCAGCGCGCGCCTGGCGATGACCTGCGGCGCCGACGCGCACCCGCACGGTACTACTTGATGTCGCGCCAGTAGGTGCGGTTCAGCCACCAGGCGGCGGCAGTGAACAGCGCCAGGAACAGCAGCACCCAGACGCCGATCCGGGTGCGGTCGACCGCGGTCGGATCGGTCATGAACGCCAGGTAGGCGACCAGATGGGCCATGTCCTCGTCGAAGCGCCGCGCCTGGGCCTCGTCTTCCGGCCGGAACGAGAAGCTGACCCCTTCCTTGGCCGGGCCGGTCAGTTTCTCGGTGGTGGTGGTGACGAACCCCTGGGCGTCGTAGACGGAAGTCGTGCGCCGGTAGCCGTCGCCGACCGCCTCGACGCGCACGATCGTGGTCTCGCGCGGGCCCTGCGCCTCCCACATCACGTGCGGCATGCCGATGTTCGGGAAGGCAATGTTGTTCCAGCCGTGCAGCGAAGTCTGGTCGCGGTAGTAGCCGCGCAGCAGGGTGTACAGGTAGTCGGTGCCGGCGAAGTCGAACGAGGTGCGGGCGCGCACGATCACCGACAGGTCGGGCGGGTTCTTGCCGAACCAGGCCTTGCCGTCCTTCGGCGTCATGGCAATGCGCATCGTGTCGCCGACGCGCTGCTCGCCGAAGATCAGGAAGGTTTCGACCTTGTCGTCGGAAAGGCCGATGTCGCGATGCCGGTTCCAGCGCATCAGGTTTGCACTGTGGCAATTCAGGCAGTGGTTGGCGAAGATGCGCGCGCCGTTTTGCAGGGACGCCAGGTCGGTGCGCTTGGCCTCGGGGAAGCGGTCGAGGTGGATCTTGGCAGCGCCGGCGGCCTGGGCCGGACCCGACAGCAGCGCGCCGGCGGCGACCAGTAGGACAGCGATCAGCTTGGTCATCGTCTCTCTCGCGTGCGATGGCGGACTCAGTGCGGCTCGAAGGTGACGCGGTCCGGGACCGGTCGCGGCGTGCCCATCCGGCTCCACCAGGGCATCAGCAGGAAGAAGGCGAAGTACAGCATCGTCCCCGTCTGCGAAGCAATCGTGTTCGCCGGCGACGGCAACTGCGTGCCGAAGTAGCCGAGCACGAGGAACACGACCACGAAGGCGATCAGCAGCCAGAAGTGCCACTGCGGCCGGTAGCGCATCGAACGCACCGGCGACTGGTCGAACCAAGGCAGGCCGAAGAAGATCAGGACCGACGCTCCCATTGCCGCCACGCCCCAGAACTTGGGGTCGAGCGCGAACGGCGAGGCCGGCAGCATCACCAGCGCCAGTGCCAGCGCCACACCGAGTCCGAGGTAGCGCGCCAGCGGCGCGCGCAGGGCGAAGTACAGCAGCACGCCGTAGGCGACCACGCCGGCACCGAGCACCCACATGAACTCGGTCGTAACCGCGCGCAGGATCGAGTAGTAGGGCGTGAAGTACCAGACCGGGGCGATGTGCGCCGGGGTGGCGAGCGGATCGGCCGGGATGAAGTTGTTCCATTCGAGGAAGTAGCCGCCCATCTCCGGCGCGAAGAACAGCACGGCGAAGAAGATCATCAGGAACACGCCCAGACCGTAAATGTCGTGCACCGTGTAGTAGGGATGGAACGGGATCCCGTCCAGCGGCCGGCCCTGGGCGTCGACCTTGTCCTTGATCTCGATGCCGTCCGGGTTGTTCGAGCCGACGTCGTGCAGCGCCAGCAGGTGCAGCACCACCAGGACGATCAGCACCAGCGGGATCGCGATCACGTGCAGGGCGAAGAAGCGATTGAGGGTGGCGTCGGACACCACGAAGTCGCCGCGGATGAACACCGCCAGGTCGGGGCCGATCAGCGGCACCGCTGCGAACAGGTTGACGATCACCTGCGCGCCCCAGAAGCTCATCTGGCCCCAGGGCAGCAGGTAGCCGAAGAAGGCTTCGGCCATCAGCATCAGGAAAATCAGGCAGCCGAAGATCCACACCAGCTCGCGCGGCTTGCGGTAGCTGCCGTAGAGCAGGCCGCGGAACATGTGCAGGTAGACGACGACGAAGAAGGCCGAGGCGCCGGTGCTGTGCAGGTAGCGGATGAACCATCCGCCCGGCACGTCGCGCATGATGTACTCGACCGACTCGAACGCGTAGCGCGCGTCCGGCTTGTAGTGCATCGTGAGAAAGATGCCGGTGACGACCTGGATCACCAGGACGACGATCGACAGGCTGCCGAAGATGTACCAGAAGTTGAGGTTCTTCGGCGCGTAGTACTCGGACAGGTGCTTGCGATACTCGGCCATCACGGTCGGCATGCGCGCGTCGAACCAGCCGGCCAGCCCCGTGTATTGCGTCTTGTGCAGTCCCATCATCGAGTCCCCAGAGGTGCCCAGGTCGGATCGCGACCGGATCAGGCCTTCGAGTCGTCACCGACGAGAACGACGGTGTCGGTCAGGTACTTGTGCGGCGGCACTTCGAGATTGTCGGGCGCCGGCATGCCGCGGAACACGCGCCCGGCGAGGTCGAACGCCGACCCGTGGCACGGGCAGAAGAATCCGGCGTGCTCGCCGAGCACCGGGTTGGCGCCCGCCGCCAACGGCCCGACCGGCGAGCAGCCGAGGTGGGTGCAGATGCCCACGGCGACGAAGAACTCCGGCTTGATCGAGCGCAGCGGGTTGCGCGCGTAGGCCGGCGTGGGAAAGGCGGTGCGCGCCGAGTCCGGATCGGCCACGCCCGCGGTCGCCTTCTTGACCGCCTCGATCATCTCCGGCGTGCGGCGCAAGACCCAGACCGGCTTGCCGCGCCACTCGAAGGTGCGCATCTCGCCCGGCGCCACCGCGCCGACGTCGATCTGCACCGGCGCCCCAGCGGCGCGTGCGCTCTCCGACGGCGTCAGAGAGACGACGAACGGCACCGCAGCGGCCACCACGCCGGCACCGCCGATAGCGGCGGTCACGGCGATCGCCGCGCGCCGGTCGGCGCTATCGGGCCCGGGGACAACGCTTTCGTTGGACATGGCAGTCAACTCCCGAAGTACATGTCGCCAGCAAGACGCCCGACAACGACATCAAGGTCGGTGCGCCGGCGAAGCGAGGGCTGCGAAACGCGCGACCGCCCGGCGACGGCGAAAAACAGCGCGCGATATTACTTCAACCGAGCCGCACCCCAGGTGACCGTGCGCCGGATCCGGCGTCACGGCGCACGCGCGCCCGGCGTGCGCACCGATCCCGATTCGTGCCTGCTGCGACAATCGGCCGGCGCCGTCGGCCAGACGGGTCGGGGCAGGCGCTGTCCAGCGATCGACGATCGGAGGCGTTCATGGGAATCGTGAAGGAGTTTCGGGACTTCGCAGTCAAGGGCAGTGTGATCGACCTCGCGGTCGGAGTGATCATCGGCGGCGCGTTCGCAACGATCGTCAACTCGGTGGTCAAGGATCTGATCATGCCGTTGGTCGGCAGCCTGGGCAGTGTCGACTTCAAGGAGTACTTCATCGTCCTGGCGCTGCCGCCCGGATACGCGGGGCCGATGACCTACGACGCGCTCTCCCGGGCCGGGGTGCCGCTGTTCGCCTATGGCCAGTTCCTGACCGTGCTCGTGAACTTCGCCATCCTCGCCTTCATCATCTTCTGGATGGTCAAGGTGATCAATCGGGTCAAGGCCGCAGCCCTCCGGGAACAGGCGGCACAGCCGGCGCCGCCGCCCGAGGAGGTCGTCCTGTTGCGGGAAATCCGCGACGCGCTGAAGAAGTAGACCCGCGCGCGGCGGCACGGCGCGCGCGGCCGCTTCTCTAGAATGCGGGCAGACGACGTTCCGCGCCCCGCCTGCACGATGCTGCGACGCCTCTGGCTGCTGTTTGCCCAGGCCACCACGGTCGGCCTGGCGTTGCTGTTCGTGGTCGCCACCCTAAAGCCGGAGTGGTTGCGGCGTGCGCCCACGGCGGTGGCCACGCCGGTGACCAGCGGGGTGTCGATCCAGCAGGTGAGTCCCGGGGCGGCGCCGGCGGCTGCCCGTGCCGAGTCCTTCGGCTCCTACGGCGAAGCCGCGCGCGCGGCGATGCCGGCGGTGGTGAGCATCTACACCGCCAAGGAGGTCAGGCGCTCGCAGTTCAGCGACGATCCGCTGCTGGAGCGCTTCTTCGGCGGGCGCGGACGCGGCGAAGCAGAGACCGTCTCGGGGCTCGGCTCTGGCGTGATCGCCACGCGAGACGGCTACGTGCTCACCAACCACCACGTGGTGCGCGCCGCGGACGAGATCTCGGTCGCGCTGGCCGACGGCCGCAAGCTCGCCGCCAAGCTGGTAGGCACCGACCCGGAGACCGATCTGGCGCTGCTGCGGGTCGAGGCCAACGACCTGCCGGCGGTGACCTTCGGCCGCTCGGAAAGCCTCGCCGTCGGCGACGTGGTGCTGGCGATCGGCAATCCCTTCGGCGTCGGCCAGACGGTCACCATGGGGATCGTCTCAGCGCTCGGCCGCACCAACCTCGGCATCAACCTGTACGAGAACTTCATCCAGACCGACGCCGCGATCAACCAGGGCAACTCGGGCGGGGCGCTGGTCGACACGCGCGGCAACCTGGTCGGCATCAACACCGCGATCTATTCGCGCACCGGCGGCTCGATCGGCATCGGCTTCGCGATCCCGACCACGATCATCACCGACGTGCTCGACCAGTTGATCAAGCACGGCCGCGTCGTGCGCGGCTACTTCGGCATCGAGCCCGAGGACGTGACGCCCGAGTTTGCCGCCACCTTCAAGCTGCCGGTCAGCTCCGGCGTGTACGTGCGCGCCGTGGTGCGCGACGGTCCGGCGCACCGCGCCGGCATGGAGCCGGGCGACGTGATCGTCTCGATCAACGACGAGCGCGTGCAGAACACGCCCGGCGTGCTCGATCAGATCGCCAAGCTCGAGCCCGGCGCCACGGCGCGCGTCAAGGTCCTGCGCGATGCGAAGGAAGTGCCGCTCGCCGTGAAGGTGGGCGAACGCCAGCCGCCGGAGCGGTCATAGCGGTGCAGCGTGGGTCGTGCCCGCGCCCTATTGGGCCAGGCCGCCGCCGGGCGACGGGTCGCGCAGCCGCGCCAGCACTTCGCGCGCCTTGATCGCGGCGATCCGATCGCCGAGCGCTGCGGCCTGCGAGTACCAGTAGTAAGCGAGCATCAGGTTGCGCGCAACGCCGTCGCCGTGCTCGTACATGCCGGCGATGATGTAACTGGCGCCCTCGTCGCCCTGCTGGGCGGCGCGCTCGTACCAGTGCGCCGCCTGGGCGCTGTCGCGCGGCGCGCCCCGGCCCAGGTAGTACTGCGTGGCAAGCGCGACCTGCGCCTCGCGCCAGCCTTGCTCGGCGGCCTTGCGGAACCAGCGCGTCGCCTCGGCGAGTGACTTCGGCAGGTGCTCGCCGCGCTCGTACAGCAGCGCCAGCGCATGCTGCGCGCGCGGCATGCCGTTGCCGGCGGCGCGGCGCAGCCAGTGCAGACCGGACTTCGGGTCGGCCGGCACGCCGTCGCCGGTCAGGTACATGACCGCGAGGTTGAACTGCGCCGTGCGCACGTTGCGCTCGGCGGCGCGACGGAACGCCGCTTCGGCGGTGGTCGCGTCGCGCGTCTGATAGGCGGCCAGACCCGCGAGCAGATCGGGGTCTTCGTCGGGCACGACCTGGAGCCGGTCGGCGCAGGCAGCGCCGGCGATCAGCAGCAGGCAGAAGGCGACGGCAACGCGCAGCATGGAGTGAGTATGCGCCTGCGCGGCCGTCGCCGGCTACGTCGTCGCGCTCGGCTCGTCCTGGGCCACCGGGCGGGCGAACAGACCCGCCAGGCGCAGCCCGAGTTCGTACAGCAGGCACAGCGGAATCGCCAGCAGGAGCTGCGACAGGACGTCGGGCGGGGTGAAAATCGCTGCCACGACGAAGGCGCCAACGATCACGTACGGCCGTGCCTGCTTGAGCACGTCGACGCTGGCGATGCCGAAGCGCACCAGCAGGACCACCACCACCGGCATCTCGAAGGCCAGGCCGAAGGCGAGAAACATGCCGAGCACGAAGCTGAAGTAGGCCTCGATGTCGGGCGCCACCGCCACGGTGTCGGGCGCGAAGCCGGCGATGAAGCGGAACACGAAGCCGAAGACGATGAAGTAGCAGTAGGCCATGCCGAGCGCGAACATGCCGACGCTGGTGGCGACGATCGGTAGCGCCAGCCGCTTCTCGTGCTTGTACAGGCCCGGAGCGACGAAGGCCCAAGCCTGGTAAAGAACGTACGGCAAGGCGATGATGAAGGCGGTGAACAGGGTGACCTTCAGCGGCACCATGAACGGCGTGATCACGCCGGTGGCGAGCAGCTTGGTGCCGGCCGGCAAGGCCGCCATCAGCGGATACGACATCAAGTCGAAGATCTGCTTCATGAACGGCGTCAGCGCCAGGAACACGATCAGGATCGACAGCGCCGCGCGCACCAGGCGCTGGCGCAGCTCGACCAGGTGCGACATGAAGCTCTGCTCGGCGCCGCTGTCGCCGTCGGGCGGTGTGGTGTCGCTGCTGCTCATCGATCGGCTCAGCGTCGGATGCGCGGGCGATTCAGGCGCGAGCGCGGCGCAAACTTGCGCCGCGCGCCCGGCGGCGCCTCGGGCATGGCCAGCTCGCGCTTGAGGCGGGAGATCTCTTCGGCCAGTTCATCGACCGACGGCCCCGGCTTGTAGCGACGGGCGAAGGTGTTGCGCTGCCAGGGCTCGCCGGCGCCCTCCCAGCCGAGGTCGTTCGGGTTCGAGGCCGGCGCCGCAGTTGAAGCCGGATGGCCGATCGAGGTCAGTTCGGAGGTGGCCTTGCCAAGTTCGTTTTGCAGTTCGCTGAATCCGGACTGCACCGACTGCGCCGCGCTGCGCGCCTCTTCCTGGAGTTTCTTCAGTTCCGCCAGCTCGATCTCGCGGTTGATGTCGCTCTTGACCTGGCCGACGTAGCGCTGCGCCTTGCCGATCCAGTCGCCGACCTGACGCGCAACCTTGGGCAGCCGCTCCGGGCCGAGGACGATGAGCGCGACGGCACCGATCAGGCCGATCTCGGCGAGACTGAACTCGAACATGGCGGGCGCGCAGGCGCCGCGCGCGGCTGCGGATCAGTCGCGCGCCGCCGGCGGCGATCCGATCAGGACTTCTCTTTGGCCTGGACGTCGATCGTCTGGCCGGCGACCGGCTTCGACTCCTCGACCTTCTTAGTGCCGTCGGCGGCGCTGCCCGCGTCGGCCATGCCTTCCTTGAAGCCCTTGATCGCGCCGCCCAGATCCTTGCCCATGTTCTTCAGCTTGCTGGTGCCGAAGACCAGGACGATGACCAGAAGGACGACCAGCCAATGCCAGATCGAAAATGAACCCATTGCCGACTCCTGAGAACGTGACGCCTACAGACGCTTCCACGGGCGCGGACCGCCCAGCACGTGAACGTGCAAGTGATAGACCTCT
>JBBIST010000109.1:0-8943 GCA_037441125.1 Burkholderiales bacterium | reverse complement strand
CTGCCCGACATCCATCTGCTGCTGACCGAGGAGCTGGCGGTCATCGACAACCTGACCGGCCGCGCCTACCTGATCGTCTACGCCGACACCGGCCATGCCGAGGGCTTTCGCCGCGCGCGCGAGCGGCTGCGCGAGCTGAAAGCGCGGCTGGCGCGGCACATCGAGCCGCCGCACACGCGCGCCAGTCTGCGCCGCGCCGAGACGCGCGAGTTCGACAAGAGCCGCTACCTGCGCGCGGTCGAGCGCTGCAAGGACCTCATCGCCGCCGGCGACGTGATGCAGGTCGTGCTCGGCCAGCGCATCAGCAAGCAGTACGCCGATCCGCCGCTGTCGCTGTACCGCGCGCTGCGCACGCTCAACCCGTCGCCGTACATGTACTTCTACGACTTCGGCGACCACCAGATCGTCGGCGCCAGCCCCGAGATCCTGGTGCGCAGCGAGGAGCGCGCTACGCCCGAGGGTCGCGAGCGCACCGTTGCGCTGCGGCCGATCGCCGGCACGCGGCCGCGCGGCGGCACGCCAGAGCACGATGCGCAGCTTGCCGCCGAGCTGCTCGCCGACCCGAAGGAACGCGCCGAGCACCTGATGCTGATCGATCTCGCCCGCAACGATGTCGGCCGCATCGCCGAGGTCGGCAGCGTGCGCGTGACCGAGCAGATGGCGATCGAACGCTACTCGCACGTAATGCACATGGTGAGCCATGTCGAGGGACGCCTGAAGCCCGGACTGACCAACCTCGACGTGCTGCGCGCCACCTTCCCCGCCGGAACGCTCTCGGGCGCGCCCAAGGTGCGGGCGATGGAAATCATCGACGAGCTGGAGCCGACCAAGCGCGGCGTCTTCGGCGGCGCCGTCGGCTACCTGTCGTTCGCCGGCGACATGGACCTGGCGATTGCGATCCGCACCGGCCTGGTCAAGGGCAACGTGCTGTACGTGCAGGCCGGCGCCGGCATCGTCGCCGACTCGGTGCCCGAGAGCGAGTGGCTGGAGACCGAGGCCAAGGCGCGGGCCGTGCTGCGCGCCGCGGAAACGGTCGAGGACGGCTTCGATGTCGAGTGAGGCGGCGTGCGCTACGCCGGGTGGCGGATCGATGTCGGTCCGGGCGGCAGCGCGGAGAATCGTTCGCTGAGACCGAATGGATCGCGCGCACATGCTGCTGATGATCGACAACTACGACAGCTTCACCTACAACCTGGTCCAGTATTTCGGCGAACTGGGCGAGCAGGTGCGGGTGGCGCGCAACGACGAGATCGCGCTCGACGAGATCGCGCGGCTGGCGCCTGGCCGCATCTGCATCTCGCCCGGGCCGTGCTCGCCGACCGAGGCCGGGATCTCGCTCGACGTGATCCAGCGCTTCGCCGGCCGGGTGCCGATCCTCGGCGTGTGCCTCGGCCACCAGGCGATCGGCCATGCCTTCGGCGGCAGGGTCGTTCGTGCGCGCCGGCTGATGCACGGCAAGACCGATGCGATCGAGCACGCCGGCGCCGGCGTCTTCGCCGGCCTGCCTTCGCCTTTCACCGCGACCCGCTACCACTCGCTGGCGGTCGAGCGCGAATCGCTGCCCGACTGCCTCGAGGTGACCGCGTGGACCGCCGACGGCGAGATCATGGGGCTGCGCCACCGGTTGCTGGCGGTCGAGGGCGTGCAGTTCCACCCGGAGTCGATCGCGAGCGAACACGGGCACGCGCTGCTGAGGAACTTCCTCGCCCGGGTAGCGGCATGAGGCTTCGCATCGCTGCCGCCTTGCCGCGCCGGTGCCGGTTGCTGCGGCAGGCGCTGTCGCTGCGCGCGTGCGACTGAATTCAGTACCCAAGGAGCAAGGGCCGATGGCGATCACCCCGACCGAAGCGCTGATCCGCTGTATCGAACACCGCGAGATCTTCGCCGACGAGATGCTGTCGCTGTGGCGGCGGCTGATGGCGGGCGAGCTGTCGCCGGTGCAGATCGCCGCGCTCGCGATGGGTCTGCGCGTGAAGAAGGAGACGGTGGGCGAGATCGCCGCCGCGGCGCAGATCATGCGCGAGTTCGCGACACCGGTGGCGGTGGCCGAGAAGCACAACCTCGTCGACCTGTGCGGTACCGGCGGGGACGCCGCCCACACCTTCAACATCTCCACTGCGGCGATGTTCGTCGCCGCCGCCGCCGGCGCGCGTGTCGCCAAGCACGGCGGCCGCAGCGTGTCCTCCGGCAGCGGCAGCGCCGACGTGCTGGAGGCGCTCGGGGCGCAGATCAACCTGCCGCCGGAGAAGGTGGCGCAGTGCCTGACCGCCACCGGCATCGGCTTCATGTTCGCGCCCAACCATCACGCGGCAATGAAGCACGCGGCGCCGGTGCGCAAGGAACTCGGCGTGCGCACGATCTTCAACATCCTCGGGCCACTGACCAACCCGGCCGGCGCGCCGAACCAGGTGCTGGGCGTGTTCCACCCGGATCTGGTCGGCATCCAGGTGCGCGTGCTCAAGGAACTCGGCAGCCGCCATGTGCTGGTCGTGCACGGCCGCGACGGTCTGGACGAGGTCTCGCTCGGCGCCGCGACCATGGTGGGCGAACTCAAGGACGGCGCCGTGCGCGAGTACGAGATTCACCCCGAGGACTTCGGCCTGCGTATGGTCAGCCACCGCGGGCTGAAGGTCGCCGGCGCCGAAGAAAGCAAGGCGATGCTGCTGGCGGCGCTCGACAACGTCGAAGGCACGCCGCGCGAGATCGTGATCCTCAACGCCGGCGTGGCGCTGTACGCGGCCGACGTCGTGCCGTCGATCGCCGACGGCCTCCAACTGGCGCGCGCCACCGTCGCCAGCGGCGCCGCCCGCCGCAAGCTCGACGACTTCGTCGCCGCCACCCGCCGCCTGTAAAAATCGGGGTCAGATTCCAATTTCCCGAGGTTCGCGCTTCGGCCACGCGAGATCGGCACGCGCCCATGAACGATGTCCTGCAGCGGATCCTCGCCGTCAAGCACGAGGAAGTGAGCGCGGCGCGCGCGCGCGAGCCGGCGCCGGCGCTGCGCCGGCGTGCCGAGCAGCGCGACGATCGGCGCGACTTCACGCGCGCGCTGCGCGAGCGCGTCGACGCCGGCCTTGCGGCGGTGATCGCCGAGGTGAAGAAGGCTTCCCCTTCGAAGGGACTGCTGCGCGCCGACTTCGATCCCGCCGCGATCGGCGCGAGCTACGCGCAGGCCGGCGCCGCCTGCCTGTCGGTGCTGACCGACCGCCGGTTTTTCCAGGGCGCGCCGGCCGATCTCGAACAGGCGCGCGCAGCCAGCGGCCTGCCGGTCCTGCGCAAGGACTTCATCGTCGACGAGTACCAGCTCTACGAAGCGCCCGCCTGGGGCGCCGACGGCGTGCTGCTGATCGTCGCCGCGCTCGACCGCGTGCAGTTGCGCGACTTCGAGGCGGCGGCGCAAGCGCTCGGGCTGGCGGTGCTGGTCGAGGTGCACGACGAGCGCGAGCTCGAACTGGCGCTGGAACTGCGCTCGCCCTTGGTCGGCATCAACAACCGCGACCTGCGCAGCTTCGAGGTGAGCCTGGAGACGACCCTGCGCCTGCTGCCGCACATCGACGCTGGCCGGTTGCCGATCACCGAAAGCGGCATCGTGCAGCCGGCCGACGTGCAGAAGATGCGCGCCGCCGGCGTGCACGCTTTCCTCGTCGGCGAGGCGTTCATGCGCGCGCCGGATCCGGGCGCGGAACTGGCGCGCCTGTTCGCGCCACCGGCGCGCGCGCCCGCGGGCTGATGCGCGGCGTCGACTGCGCGCGGCTGGCTGCGGGCTGGCATGCGCCGGTGGCAGGCTTTCTCGATTCACCGGCAGGCCGGGCGCTGTCGCGCTTCCTGTCCGAGCGGATCGCCGCCGGCGCGACGATCCACCCGCCGGCACCGCTGCGCGCGCTCGAACTGACGGCGCCGGCCGACGTGCGCGTCGTGATCCTCGGCCAGGACCCTTACCACGGTGCCGGGCAGGCGCACGGGCTCGCGTTCTCGGTGCCCGACGCCGTAGCAAAGCCGCCGAGCCTGCGCAACGTGTTCGCGGAACTGGCGCGCGACTGCGGCTGCGCGCCGCCGGCGAGCGGCAACCTGGAGCGGTGGGCGCGCCAGGGAGTGCTGCTGCTCAACGCCGTGCTGACGGTCGAGGAAGGCGCACCCGCGAGCCACGCCGGCCGCGGCTGGGAGGCGCTCAGCGACGCGCTGGTTGCAGCGCTGGCGCGCGATCCGGCGCCGAAGGTGTTTGCGCTCTGGGGCGCGCAGGCGCAGACCAAGCGCGCGCTGATCGATGCCGGCGCGCGCACGCACCTGGTGCTGCTCGCCAATCACCCGTCGCCGCTTTCGGCGCGGCGGCCGCCGCGGCCGTTTCTCGGCTGCGGCCACTTCTCGCAGGCCAACGCCTTCCTCGCCGGCCACGGGCGCGGCGGCATCGACTGGTGCGGCTGATCAACAAAGACGCGCGGCGCCGGCCGGCCGCTCCAGCGCGCTTGGCTATCCTGCGCGCCGTCTTCCACTCAACAACAACAACCTTCCGATGAGCACCGCTTACTTCCCCCGCTGGACCGTGAAGCGCGACGGCGTGATCGCGCCCGACGAGCGGCTGCCCGCGCCGCAGACCTTCGCGCTCGGCATCCAGCACGTGGTGGCGATGTTCGGCGCCACCGTGCTGGCGCCGTTGCTGATGGGCTTCGACCCGAACGTCGCGATCCTAATGAGCGGTGTCGGCACGCTGATCTTCTTCGTCGTCGTCGGCGGCCGCGTGCCGAGCTACCTCGGCTCGAGCTTCGCCTTCATCGGCGTGGTGATCGCCGCCAGCGGCTACGTCGGACCGGGCGCCAACGCCAACATCGGCGTGGCGCTCGGCGGCATCATCGCCTGCGGCCTGCTGTACACGGCGATCGGGCTCGCGGTCATGGCCACCGGCACCGGCTGGATCGAGCGGCTGATGCCGCCGGTGGTCACCGGCGCGGTGGTGGCGGTGATCGGACTGCACCTGGCGCCGATCGCGGTCAAGAGCGTGGGCACCGCCGCCTTCGACGGCTGGATGGCGGTGGTCACCGTGCTGTGCGTCGGCGGCGTGGCGGTGTTCACGCGCGGGCTGCTGCAGAAGCTGCTGATCCTCGCCGGACTGATCGCCGCCTACCTGATCTACCTGCTGCTGGCCAACGGCCTCGGCCTGGGCAAGCCGATCGTGTTCGACGGCGTGGTGCGTGCCGCCTGGCTCGGACTGCCGCAGTTCGCGGCACCGGTGTTCGAGCTGGACGCGATGCTGCTGATCGCGCCGGTGGCGATCATCTTGGTGGCCGAGAACCTCGGTCACATCAAGGCGGTGGCGGCGATGACCGGACGCAACCTCGATCCCTACATCGGCCGCGCCTTCGCCGGCGACGGCGTGGCGACGATGCTCGCCGGCGGCGTCGGCGGCACCGGGGTCACGACCTACGCCGAGAACATCGGCGTGATGGCGGCCACGCGCGTGTATTCGTCGCTGCTGTTCGTGGTCGCCGCCTGCGTCGCGATCGTGCTCGGCTTCAGCCCGAAGTTCGGCGCCCTGATCCAGACCATCCCGGCGGCGGTGCTGGGAGGCGTCTCGATCGTGGTGTTCGGATTGATCACCGTCGCCGGCGCCAAGATCTGGGTCGACAACAAGGTCGACTTCAGCAGCAGCCGCAACCTGATCGTCGTCGGCGTCACGCTGGTGCTCGGCGCGGGCGACTTCACGCTGCGCTTCGGCGAGTTCGCGCTCGGCGGCATCGGCACCGCGACCTTCGGCGCGATCCTGCTCAACGCGCTGTTCTCGGCCGGCGAGCGGCGCTAAGCGCGCCGCCGCGATCGCGTCAGCCGGCGACCGGCAGCGGCGGCGACGCGACCCGCGCGCGCAACTGGCCGCAGCCGGCCTCGACCTCCTGCCCGGCCGACCGGCGCAGCTTGGTCAGGATGCCGCGCCGGTGCAGCGCGCGCGCGAGCTCGGCGGCGCGCTGCCACGACGGCCGGCGAAAGCCGCTGCCGGCGACGGCGTTGAACGGGATCAGGTTGAGCACCGCGTACTTGCCGGCGAGCAGGCGCACAAGGCCCTCGACCTCGTCGTCGCCGTCGTTGACGCCCGCGAGCAGGGTCCACTGCACCTGCACCGGGTAGCCGGTGGCGTGCGCGTAGCGCTCGCCGAGCTCGACCAGCTCGGCCGGTGCGATGCGCGGCGCGCGCGGCAAGAGTCGCGCGCGCTTGTCGGCGCAGGTGGTGTGCAGCGACAGCGCCAGCGCCGGCTTGACGCGCAGGCGCGGCAGCGTCGCGAAGGCGCGCGCATCGCCGACCGTCGAGAACACCAGGTTCTTGTGCGCGATCGCGCCCTCGGTGCCGAGCAGCTCGATCGCCTCGCACACCGCCTCCAGGTTGTGCGCCGGCTCGCCCATGCCCATGAACACCACCTTGACCAGCGCCCGCGCATCGCCCGCTGCCGGCTGAAGTCCGTGCGCGCGGGCGAGCGCGGCGGCGACGCCGACCTGCGCCACGATCTCGGCGCCGCCCAGTTGCCGTTGCAGGCCGTCGCGGCCGGTCATGCAGAACGCGCAGCCGACCGCGCAGCCGGCCTGGGTCGACACGCACAGACCGGCGCGCGGCAGCAGGACCGACTCGATCGTCTGCCCGTCGCGCAGCGCCAGCAGCAGGCGCATCGAGCCGTCGGCCGCCGCGTGCGTGCTGCGCAGCCGGGCGAGCGAGACAAGCGGCGACTCGGCGCCGGCGAGCGCGCCGCGCAGCGCCCGCGGCAGGTGCTGCGCCGGGCGCAACGTGCGCGGCGCGGGCAGCGCCTGCAGCCAGTGGCGCAGCACGGCGGTGGTGTGGGCCGGCCGTGCGCCGTGCGCCGCCAGCCATTGGCGCAGTTCGCCGATCTGCATCGCCGATCGCCTCTCAGCCGCCGAGCCAGCGCGCGCGCGCGGCGTGCGCGGACTTGGGCGCCGCCGGATCGACGCTGAGCGCAAAGCGCACCGGCGGCCGCTCGGCCAGCCTGAGCTCGAAGCTCAGCAGCTCGTCGCGGCGGAAGGCGTGCACGCGCACCGTGTCGCCGGGCTGGTAGCGCGCGAGCAGGCGATCGAGGCCGGTGTCAGTGGCGCGCAGGCCGTCGAGCGCGACCAGCGTGTCGCCGGCCGACAGCCCGGCCTGCTGCGCCGGCGTGCCGTCGAACACGTGCTGGACGCGGCCGTCGGCGAGCTTGATCCCGAGCAGCGCGAAGTGCGGCACCTCGAGTGCCGGCCGCGACTCGCAGCGGATGCCGAAGGGCGCGAACAGGCGCCCGAAGTCCGGGTCGCGCGTGCCCTCGGTCCACTGGCGCAGCGAGCGCGCCAGCGCCAGTCCGGTCGCTTCCTCGGCGGCGGCGACGATGCCGTCCTCGGCCACCCCGGCGTAGCGGTCGCCGGATGCGACCCACTGCCGCCAGAGCAACCGCATGACGTCGTCGAGCGAGCGGCGCTGGCGGCTGCCGTCGCGGATCGCCAGATCGAGGGCAAGCGCCACCAGCGCCCCCTTCTGGTAGTAGCTGACGACGCTGTTGGGTGCGTTCTCGTCCTGCCGGTAGTACTTGATCCAGGCGTCGAAGGAACTCTCGGCGACGCTGTGCTTGAGGCGGCCGGAACGCTGCATCACCGTGGTCAGCGTGGTGGCGAGCGACTCTAGGTACTGCGCCTCGGTCAGCAGTCCGGCGCGCCGCAGGGCCAGGTCGTCGTAGTACGAAGTGAAGCCCTCGAAGGCCCACAGCAGCCGCGTGTGGTTCTCGCGCGTCAGGTCGCAGCGCAGGAAGGCGGCCGGCCGCACGCGCTTGACGAACCAGGCGTGGAAGTACTCGTGGCTGGCGAGGCCGAGGAAGGTGCGGTAGCCGGCGGTGCTGTCGCCGAGACCGACGTGCGGCAGGTCGTCGCGCTTGCACACGAGCGCGCTCGAGTTGCGGTGTTCGAGACCGCCGTAGCCGTCGTGGGTGGCGAGCGTGAGAAAGGTGTAGCGGTCGAACGGCGGCCGCCGGCGGCGCGGCTCGAACAGCCGGATGTGGGCATCGCACACGCGCTCGAGATCGGCCGCCAGCCGCTTCAGGTCGAGCTTGCGCACGGCGCCGGCGATCGCCAGTTCGTGGCGCGCGCCGTGCAGGTCGAAGCCGGTGCGCGCCAGCGGTCCCATCAGCACCGGGCCGTCGATCAGCTCGTCGTAGTTGCGCGCCAGGTAGGTACCGAAGCCGCTGCGCCGGCCGCGCGCCGGCGCCAGCGCGGTGGCAAGCGTCCACGCGCCGTAGCCGTCGCCCGCCGGCGGCAGGATGTCGACGCGGCAGGGCGCGTCCTCGTGGCCGAGCGGCAGCAGGAACACGCTGCTGCCGTTGAAGAAGGCCTGGGTCGGATCGAGGTGCGCGGCGCGCACCGACGGGTCCCAGGCGTAGATCTCGCAGGCGACGGTGAGCGCTGAAGTCACCGGCGCGCAGCGCCAGGTGTGCTTGTCGATCTTGTCGATCGCCACCGGCCGGTCGTTCGCCAGCGCCGTGATGCGAACGACGTTTCGCGCGAACTCGCGGATCATGTAACTGCCCGGGATCCACGCCGGCAGCATGAAGCGCTGTCCCTGCGGATCGGGCGCCTCGACGGTGACCGTGACGTGGAACAGGTGCGCGCCCGGGTGGGCGGGGCGGATCGCGTAGTGGACGGTCATCGGTCGTTGCGGTGAGGAACGGCCCGCGAGTGTAGGCGGCCGCCGGCGCTCAGCCGCGATCGCTTGGCTCGCGCGCGCGCTCGAAGTCGAGTGCGGTGTCGAGATCGAGCAGGCAGCCGGGGTCGTCGACCGCGATCAGCGCCGGCGCGTGCGCGGTGAGCACGTGGCGCGCGCCTTCGTCGCCGGCGAGCGCCAGCAATTCGCCGCGCAGGTGCGCGGCGAAGCCGACCGGGTGGCCGCGGCGGCCGGCGTGGCGCTTGGCCCGATCCTGTCGATCGCCGAGGC
>JBBIST010000108.1:0-9091 GCA_037441125.1 Burkholderiales bacterium | reverse complement strand
GCGCCGCACCGGCCGCAGCCGGCTCGCCGCGCTTCACTCGGAGCTGCGCCGCGCCGCGCCGCCGCGCGCCGGCGGCGGGTTCAGGCGCTCGGCCGCCTCGTAGGCCTCGACCACGCGCGCCACCAGCGGGTGGCGCACGACGTCGGCGGCGGTGAAGTAGGTGAAGGCGATGCCGCGCACCTGCGCCAAGATGTGCTGCGCCTCGATCAGGCCGCTGGAGCTGCCGCGCGGCAGGTCGATCTGGGTGACGTCGCCGGTGATCACCGCGCGCGAACCGAAGCCGATCCGGGTCAGGAACATCTTCATCTGCTCGGGCGTGGTGTTCTGCGCCTCGTCGAGGATCACGAACGCCTGGTTGAGCGTGCGCCCGCGCATGTAGGCGAGCGGCGCGATCTCGATCGCTTGCCGCTCGAGCAGCCGCTGCGTCTTCTCGAAGCCGAGCAGGTCGAACAGCGCGTCGTACAGCGGCCGCAGGTAGGGGTCGACCTTCTGCGACAGGTCGCCGGGCAGGAAGCCGAGGCGCTCGCCGGCTTCGACCGCCGGCCGTGTCAGGACGATGCGGCCGACCGCCTCGCGCTCGAGCGCATCGACGGCGCAGGCCACCGCCAGATAGGTCTTGCCGGTGCCGGCCGGGCCGATGCCGAAGCAGATGTCGTGCGCGAGGATGGCGCCGATGTAGTCGCGCTGGCGCGGCGTGCGTCCGTGCAGGTCGCGCCGGCGCGTGTGCAGGTCGGGCAGGCCGACCGCGGCCGGCGCCGGCGCCGCGGCGCCGCCGCGCCGCAGCTCGACGAAGTAGAGCTGGATGTCGTCGACCGAGATCGGCCGCTCGGCTCGCGCCAGGAAGTGCTCGATCACCGCCACCGCCTGCTGCGAGCGCTCGGCGCGACCTTCGATGCTGAACTGGTGACCGCGGCGGCGGATCGTCACCTCGAGCTCGGTCTCGATCTGGCGCAAGTTGGCGTCGAGCACGCCCGCGAGGTTGGCCAGTTGCACGTTGTCGGCGTCCGCGTTCCAGGCGAGCGCACGCGCGACCTTGCCGCGCCGGGCCGGCGCCTTCGCCGCCGCCTTCGCCGCCGCCACTAAGCCGCCTGCGGCGCGGCGGGCGCGTCGGCGTCGTCGCGCGCCAGCACTTCGCCGCGCAGGCTGTGCGCGTGGGCGGCGCTGATCCTGACCTCGACCATGCGGCCGATCAGGCGCGCCGGATCGGCGCCGCCGGCGAAATTGACGATCCGGTTGTTCTCGCTGCGGCCCATCAGGTCGCCGCTGCCGCGCCGCGCCGGCCCCTCGACCAGCACGCGCTGGCGGCTGCCGACCATCGCCTCGCTGAAGCGGCGCTGCTGCGCGTCCAGTGCCGCCTGCAGCGCGTGCAGGCGCGCCAGCTTGACCGCGGGCGGCGTGTCGTCGGCGAGGTCGGCGGCCGGTGTGCCCGGCCGGCGGCTGTAGACGAAGCTGAAGCTGGCGTCGAACTCGAGCTCGGCCACCAGGCGCATGGTCTGCGCGAAGTCGGCGTCGGTTTCGCCGGGAAAGCCGACGATGAAGTCGCTCGACAGCGAAAGCTGCGGTCGCAGCCGGCGCAGGCGGCGCACGATCGACTTGTACTCGAGCACGGTGTAGCCGCGCTTCATCGCCGCCAGGATCCGGTCCGATCCCGACTGCACCGGCAGGTGCAGATGACCGACCAGCTTCGGCAGGCGCGCGTAGGCGTCGATCAGGCGCGGCGTGAACTCCTTCGGGTGCGAGGTGGTGAAGCGCAGCCGTTCGATCCCCGGCATCTCGTGCAGGTACTCGAGCAGCAGCGCGAAGTCGGCGCTGCCGCCATCGGCCATGCGGCCGCGATAGGCATTGACGTTTTGCCCGAGCAGCGTGACTTCGCGCACGCCGTGCGCGGCCAGGTCGGCGACTTCGGTGAGCACGTCGTCGAACGGCCGCGACACTTCCTCGCCGCGCGTATAGGGCACGACGCAGAAGCTGCAGTATTTGCTGCAGCCCTCCATGATCGAGACGAAGGCGGTCGCGGCCTCGACCCGCGGCGGCGGCAGGTGGTCGAACTTCTCGACTTCGGGGAAGGTCACGTCGACCTGAGGCCGGCCGCTGGCGCGCCGGCGCGCGATCAATGCCGGCAGCCGGTGCAGCGTCTGCGGGCCGAACACGAGGTCGACGTAGGGCGCGCGCGCGACGATCGCCGCCCCCTCCTGGCTCGCGACGCAGCCGCCGACGCCGATCACCAGATCGGGACGCGCCTGCTTGAGGTGTTTGATCCGGCCCAGGTCGGAGAACACCTTTTCCTGCGCCTTTTCGCGCACCGAGCAGGTGTTGAACAAGATGATGTCGGCGTCCTGCGGGTCGTCGGTGGCGACTGCGCCGCAGTCGGCGCCGAGCACGTCTGCCATGCGCGCCGAGTCGTACTCGTTCATCTGGCAGCCGAAGGTGCGGATGAAGACCTTCTTGGGTGCCGAGGCGTTCGCGGTCACGGTGTCGATCCGGCGGCGAGGCGGGACCGCATTGTAGTGGCGCTTGCGCGCCGAGCTCAGCGTCGCGCCGGCGCGCCCGCCGGGTCGAGGATGCGGATCAGCCGCACCTGGCCCAGCCCGTCAAGCTCGTATTGCACGCGCGCGCCCTCGGCGACCATGTTCGGCGTCACCGTCAGCAGGGTCGGGCCGATGATGCGCGCGCCCGGAGCGGCGCGCAGTTCGCGGCCGTCGATGCTCAGCAGCGGCCACTGGTGGATCACCAGGCGGCCGCTGCGCGCAGTGGCCTGAGCCGCGGCGGCCGCACCCGGTGCAGCAGCAGGCGCGGCGCTAGCCGGCGCACTGGCCGTTCGCGGCAACTGCTCGCAGGCGGCGAGCAGGGCGACGGCTACAGTCGCGGCCGCGAGCCGCTGGGACGCAAACATGCGCATCGCCGGTGAAGGTGGTGGCGGATCAGGGACTCGAACCCCGGACACAAGGATTATGATTCCTCTGCTCTAACCAGCTGAGCTAATCCGCCGCAAGGGGCGCGATTATTCTCCAAGGCCGCAGTCAGGGTCAAATTGGAGGCGCGCTCCTGATGCCGCGACTGCGGCCGGCAGGGCGTTCGCGCCGCCGCCGCGTCGCCCGTCCTGCGCTTTTCAGGCTTCCAGGTCGACGCCGCCGGGTGAAGCGAGCGTGTGCGGGAACTCGACGTTGATCAGCGTTCCCGGCCTAGCCGGATCGATCGCGTGCGGGTTGAACGACACGCGCAGCACCGCGTCGTGCTGCTCGACGATCTCGCGCACGATCGCCAGCCCCAGGCCGCTGCCGTCGATGTTCGTGCCCAGGACGCGGTAGAAGCGGTCGAAGATCAAGCCGCGCTCGCGCTCCGGGATGCCGGGGCCGCAGTCCTCGACCTCGAGCGCCGCACGCTCGCCGGCGCTGCGCACGCGCACCGTCACCCGCGCCGGCGGCTGCAAATGCGCCGGCGAGTAGCGCAGCGCGTTGTCTATGAGGTTCTTGAGCAGCTCGCGCAGCAGCAGCGGCAGGCCGACGACGCGCAGCGGCTGCGACGGACCCTCGTAGCCGAGGTCGATGCCGCGCGCCAGCGCCTGCGGCACCCAGTCGCGCACCAGAGCGCGCGCCAGCGAGTCGAGGTCGACGACCTCGAAGGCGGCCAGATCGGTCGCCTGATGCTCGGCGCGCGCCAGTGCCAGCAATTGGTCGATCAGGTGCGTGGCGCGCTCGGTGGCGGCGGCGATCTGGCGCAGGCTGCGACGCAGGTCCTGCGGGTCGGTCTCGCGCAGCGCCAGTTCGGCCTGGGTGCGCATGCCGGCCAGCGGCGTCTTCATCTGGTGCGCGGCGTTGGCGATGAAGCGCCGTTGCGCCGCCAGGTTCTGTTCCAGGCGCGACAGCAGCTCGTTGAAAGCGTGCACCAGCGGCGACAGTTCCTCCGGCGCGGCGTGGGTCTGGATCGGCGACAGGTCGTCCGGACGGCGGGCGTGGATCTTCGACTGCAGCGAGGCGAGCGGGCGCAGGCCGCGCGACAGCCCGAACCACACCAGCATCACCGCGATCGGCAGGACGACGAACTGCGGCACGATCACGCCGCGGATGATCTCGTCGGCGAGGCGCGCCCGCCGCTCCAGCGTTTCGGCCACCTGCACCAGCGCCGGCTGCGCCTGCGGGCGGTGCGCGAACGACACCCAGGTGTAGGCGACGCGCACCTCCTGGCCGTGCACCAGGCCGTTGCGCAGCTTGACCACGCCGGGCAGCGGCACTTCGGCTTCGTCGGGCAGCGGCAGTTCGCGGTCGCCGGCGATCAGTTCGCCGCGCAGGCCAAGGACCATGAAGTACAGGTTGTCGGTGGTGTCGGCGCGCAGCAGATCGCGCGCCGGGATCGGCAACTGCAGGCGCGCTTCACCGCCGAACTCGCGCACGTGGTCGGCCAGTACCTCGACGCTGGCGGCGAGCTGGCGGTCGTAGGGCACGTCGGCGATCTGCTGCGCCACCAGGTAGGTGACGGTCACGCTCATCGGCCACAGCAGCAGCAACGGCGCCAGCATCCAGTCGAGGATCTCGCCGAACAGCGAGCGCTGCTCGTCGGGCAGGCGCAGCAGGTTGCGCAGCCCGCCCGGCTTGGCGCTCGCCGCCTTGCGCGTGCCGGCGCGGGCGAAGAAGGGCAGGGCGCCGATGTTCGCGCGCCAGAGGCGGCGCCGCTCGGTGAGCGGCGCATCGGGTGCGGGGTCGGCGGGAGGCGGGGCCTGGTCGGGCATGCTCGTTCAGCGGGTGCAGGAGATGCGGCAAGCGCCGGCGGCGAGCGCCGGTCCGGGTGCGGCGAGCCGGTTGCGGACGGCCTGAGGCACCGTCAGCGCGCGCCGGCAGGCAGCGCCGCGCGGGCATCGCCGGCGTCGGCCATGCGCTCGAGGCAGTAGCCGAGACCGCGCACGGTGACGATGCGGATGCCGCCCGGTTCGAGCTTCTTGCGCAGGCGGTGGACGTAGACCTCGATCGCGTTGCTGCTGACTTCCTCGCCCCACTCGCACAGGTGGTCGACCAGTTGCTCCTTGCTCAGCAGCCGGCTCGGCCGCTGCAGCAGGATCTCGAGCAGGCCGAGTTCACGCGCCGACAGCTCGAGCGGCACGTCGTTGATCCGCGCCACGCGGCCGGCCAGGTCGAGCACCAGCGGCCCGTGGCGCAGCAGGCCCTGGTTGGCGCCGAGTGCGCGCCGCGTCAGCGCGCGCACGCGCGCCTCCAGTTCCGACAGCGCGAACGGCTTGGCCATGTAGTCATCGGCGCCCAGATCGAGCCCCTTGACGCGCTGCTCGACGCTGTCGGCTGCGGTCAGGATCAGCACCGGCGCCGTGCCGTTGCGCGCGCGCAGCCGGCGCAGCACCTCCAGCCCCGACAGCCGCGGCAGCCCGAGGTCGAGGATCACGAGGTCGAAGCCCTGCGCCGCGAGCGCGGCGTCGGCCTGTTCGCCGTCGGCGACCGCGTCGACCGCGTAGCCGAGCGCGCGCAGCGAGCGCGACAGGCCGTCGGCCAGCACCGGATCGTCTTCGGCGATCAGTATCCGCATCGCTGCTTGGTATCCTGTGCCGACGCCGCCGCAGCGGGCGGCGCCGTGTCGCAAGTGGGCCAGTCTAGAGCGGCGCCGCTGCGGGTCGCAAGGCGCGCTGCCGGTGTGTACGTGCCGCTTGACGCCAATACTGAATGGAAATACAGTCCAGGCACTGTTAATTCATTCAGTGCGCGGAACGCAGCGTGCGTCCGCCGGGCGAACGGAGAGGCTGTGAGGAAATCGTCGCGAGCGACCCGAGATCGCGCCGAGCAGCGGACCCGTACAGCGGCGTACGGCGAGCAGCGCAGGCGCGAGATCGGGACGCGCAGTAGATTTACTCACGGCCTCGGAGGCGATCATGGATGACGGAAGGAGTGCTCTGGTGGCGGACAGCAAGGAGCGGCAGAAGGCCCTGGCGGCGGCGCTGGCGCAGATCGAAAAGCAGTTCGGCAAGGGCTCGGTCATGCGCCTGGCCGACGGCGAGGTCGCCGAGGACATCTCGGTCGTCTCCACCGGCTCGCTCGGGCTCGACATCGCGCTCGGCGTGGGCGGCCTGCCGCGCGGCCGCGTGGTCGAGGTCTACGGCCCCGAGTCCTCGGGCAAGACCACGCTCACCCTGCAGGTGATCGCCGAGATGCAGAAGATCGGCGGCACCTGCGCCTTCATCGACGCCGAGCACGCGCTCGACATCCAGTACGCGCAGAAGCTCGGCGTCAACCTGCAGGAACTGCTGGTGTCGCAGCCCGACACCGGCGAGCAGGCGCTCGAGATCGCCGACGCGCTGGTGCGCTCGGGGTCGGTCGACCTGATCGTCATCGACTCGGTGGCGGCGCTCACGCCCAAGGCCGAGATCGAAGGCGAGATGGGCGACTCGCTGCCCGGCCTGCAGGCGCGGCTGATGAGCCAGGCGCTGCGCAAGCTCACCGGCACGATCAAGCGCACCAACTGCCTGGTGATCTTCATCAACCAGATCCGGATGAAGATCGGCGTCATGTTCGGCAACCCCGAGACCACCACCGGCGGCAACGCGCTCAAGTTCTATGCCTCGGTGCGCCTGGACATCCGCCGCACCGGCAGCATCAAGAAGGGCGAAGAGGTGATCGGCTCCGAGACCCGCGTCAAGGTGGTCAAGAACAAGGTCGCGCCGCCGTTCAAGCAGGCCGAGTTCGACATCCTGTACGGCGAGGGCATCTCGCGTCATGGCGAGATCGTCGACCTCGGCGCCGCGCACAACATCGTCGAGAAGTCGGGCGCCTGGTACAGCTACGGCGGCGAGCGCATCGGCCAGGGCAAGGACAACGCGCGCGAATACCTGCGCGAGCACCCGGACGTCGCCCTGGAGATCGAGAACCGGATTCGCGAGGCCGTTGGCGTGGCGGCGCGCGGCGCGCCGGCGATCAAAGCCTGAAGTCGCGCCAATGCGTGGGGCCGGCCCGCAGCGCCGCGACACCGGCGGCCCGGCAATCGACTCCGGTCGCAGCGAGGCGCCGGCCGCGCCCGACTCGCGCCGGCCGCGGCGCGAGCGGTCGCTGCTGGCACGCGCCCTTGGCCTCCTCGCCCGGCGCGAGCACAGCCGCGCTGAGCTTGCGCGCAAGCTCGCGCCGCACGCCGCGGCGCCGGCGCAACTCGAGGCTCTGCTCGATGACCTTCAGGCGCGCAAGCTGCTGTCGCAGGCGCGCTTCGTCGAATCGCTGGTACGCGCGCGCGGCGGCTTCGGCGCCGCGCGCATCGAGCAGGAACTGCGCTCGCACCAGATAGACGACGAAGTCGCGCACACCACGCTCGCCGATCTGCGCCGTACCGAACTCGAGCGTGCGCGCGCCCTCTGGCGGCGCCGCTACGGCACCGTCGCCAGCGATCGCGCCGAGCGCCTGCGCCAGATGCGCTTTCTCTCCGGTCGCGGCTTCAGCGCCGAGGTGATCCGCAAGGTCGTTGGCGGAGCCGAAGACGACTGATCTGCCGCATGGCGCCTGGCGCGGCCCCCGGCTCGATCGCTCAGTCGCCTCGCGCGAGGCCGCCCGCTGCGGTGCTACGATCGCGCGCCGTCCGGGCCCGCACGCGCCCGGCTTTTCTCTGCCCGGGGCGGGCCAGGCACGACCTGTAGTCCGGTCCGTCCCGCAACCGCCGATTCCGCCGACTCGCCTTGATTGCTTCTCCGCCCAGCGAATCCGTCGGCGCGCGTCGCCGCGTGCATACCCGGTCAATCCGCGTCGACGCCTATGCGCGCAGCGACGGTCTGTGGGACCTGGAGGCCGAACTGATCGACACCAAGGAGCGCGACTTCCGACTCGCCACCGGCGTGCGCCGCGCCGGCGATCCGGTGCACGACATGCGCCTGACGGTGACCATCGACACCCATCTGACCATCGTCGCCGCCAGCGCGCAGTCGCGCTCGGTCCCGTACCCCGGCTACTGCGAGTCGAT
This sequence comes from Burkholderiales bacterium, assembly GCA_037441125.1. GTDB lineage: Bacteria > Pseudomonadota > Gammaproteobacteria > Burkholderiales > Burkholderiaceae_F > JALHMQ01. The sequence continues at coordinate 1,156 of JBBIST010000108.1, read as the reverse complement.
CGGTCCCGACTATCGCAAGCTCGTCGGGCTGAACCTGACGCAGGACTTCCGCCGCCGCGTGCGCGAACGCCTCGGCGGCGTGCACGGCTGCTCGCATCTGACCGAACTGGCGGGCGCATTGCCGACGGCGGCGATCCAGGCCTTCGCCGGCGAGGTGATCAGCACGCAAGACACTTCGCAGCCTGCGGACCAGACCGCCGGCCAACGCAGGCCGTTCCAGATCGACCGCTGCCACGCGCTGCGCTGCGACGCGCCGGCGGTGGCCCGCTTCTATCCGCGCTGGCACCGGCCGATCAACTAGGACGCGCCGAATCGGCAGCAATCAAGACCGCCACAGGCAACCAGGGACAGAGCAGATGAAGATTCACGAGTACCAGGGCAAGGAGATCCTGAGCAAGTTCGGCGTGCCGGTGCCGCGTGGCATCGCCTGTTTCTCGGTCGACGAGGCGGTGCGTGCCGGGCAGGCGCTCGCTACGCCGGTGGTCGTGGTCAAAGCCCAGATCCACGCCGGCGGCCGCGGCAAGGGCGGCGGCGTCAAGCTCGCGCGCACCGCCGACGAGCTGCGCCAGCACGCTGCCGCCATCCTCGGCATGCAGTTGAAGACGCACCAGACCGGGCCCGAAGGCCAGAAGGTGCGTCGTCTGCTGATCGAGGAGGGCGCAAACATCCTCAAGGAGATGTACGTCGGCCTGGTGGTCGATCGCGCCACCCAGCGCGTGTGCCTGATGGCCTCGAGCGAAGGCGGCATGGACATCGAGGAAGTCGCCGCGCACTCGCCGGAGAAGATCCACAAGGTCTACGTCGACCCGGTGCGCGGCCTGACCGACGCCGAGTCCGCCGACGTGGCGATCAAGATCGGCGTGCCGGCGGCGAGCCTGCCGCAGGCGCGCGCGGTCCTGCAGGCCCTGTACCGGGCGTTCTGGGAGACCGATGCCTCGCTGGCCGAAATCAACCCGCTGGTCCTGACCGGCGACGGCCGCGTGATCGCACTCGACGCCAAGATCAATTTCGACTCCAACGCGCTCTACCGCCATCCGGAGCTGCTGCAACTGCGCGATCTCGACGAGGAAGATCCGGCCGAGATCGAGGCGAGCAAATTCGACCTCAGCTACATCCAGCTCGACGGCAACATCGGCTGCCTGGTCAACGGCGCCGG
>JBBIST010000107.1:0-9367 GCA_037441125.1 Burkholderiales bacterium | reverse complement strand
TCGGACGGCACCGCGGTGCGCGGCGCCGGCATCTGCGGCGGCTGCGGCAGCACCGGCTGCGCGTGCAGGTCCGGCACCGCGCCGCGGCTGCGGTCGGCATCGGCCTTGCGCAAGGCATCGAGGATCAGCGACACGGCTACGAGTCCCCGTGCAGGCGCGGCTCGTCGACGCCGAGCGCGCGGTTCAGTTGCATCAGCGTGATCGGGCCGGCGATGCCGTCCGAAGGCAGACCCTGCTGCAACTGGAACGCGTGGATCGAGGCGCGCAGCGTGGCAGCGTCGGCGCGCGCCTGCGCCGGCTTCGGGTCGCCGCGCGCCGCCGCCAGTTGCTGCGCCAGCCAGCGCGCGTCCGGCGCCGAGCCGCTGCCGCGACCGTCGTTCGGCGTCCGCCACAGGGTCGCGAAATCGCCGCGCCAGTAGTCGGCCAGTGCGGCGATCGGCACCCGGTGCGGCACGCCGTCGATCGCCAGGGTGGCCGCTTCGGCCGACAGTCCGGTGAGGACGACGTGCGCGGTGCGCCCGGCGCCGTCGCGCAGCGTCAGTAGTCCGGGCCGGTCGAGCAGGCGGATCGTCGTGAGCGTCACGCCGCTGCCGCGAAAGCAACGCAATTGATGCAGCGCCGCCTCCCGGCACGGGTCGCCGGTGGGCGTAAACCCCCAGGCGCGCGCCAGCGCCCGCCAGGCCTCGCGTTCAGGTTCGACCAGGGTAGCGAAGCCGGTGGCCAGATCGAAGGTGGCGATCTCGGGCGGCGCGGTTGCCAGCGCCGTGTCGGCCGGCGCCGGCTCGGCCGGTGCCGTGGCCGCGACGGCTGCCGTCGGTGCCGGAGCCGGCGCATGCAGGCCGTAGGCCACTGCGCCGGCCAGCAGCGCGGCAGCCGCAAGCGCGGCGGCCAGCGGCGCCGCGCGCCGGCCTCGGCTGCGAGCGACATCGGCGGCGTCGAACACCTCGCGCGCGGCCGCCTGCAGCAGGCGCTCGTCGACCTGGCGGCGTCCCTGCGCGTAGGCGCCGAGCAGTGCCCGGTCGCACAGCAGGTTGATCCTGCGCGGCACGCCGCCCGACAGCCGGTGGATCAGGCGCAAGGCGCCGGCGTCGAACGGCGACTCGCCTGCCAGACCGGCGACCGCGAGGCGGTGGCGCACGTAGTGCGCGGTGTCGGCGGCGTCGAGCGCGCCCAGGTGGTAGCGCGCGATCACGCGCTGCGCCAACTGGCTCATGTCGGGCCGCGCCAGCAGGGCGCGCAGCTCGGGCTGGCCGATGAGGACGATCTGCAGCAGCTTGCGCTCGCGCGTCTCCAGGTTGGTGAGCAGGCGCAACTGCTCGAGCACCTCGGCCGACAGCGCCTGCGCCTCGTCGATGATCAGCACGTTGTTGTGCTGCACCGCGTGCATGCGCAGCAGGTACTCGTTCAGGGCGTCGACGTGGTCGCGGTTGCTGGCGGCGCCGCGCACTGGGATGCGGAACTCGGCGCAGATCGACTGCAGCAGCTCCTCGACCGTGAGCCGGGGATTGAAGATGTAGGCGACGTTGCAGCGCGCCGGCAACTGCTCGAGCAGGCAGCGGCACACGGTGGTTTTGCCGGTGCCGACCTCGCCGGTGAGGACGACGAAGCCGCCGCCGCCGCTGCGCACGCCGTACAGCAGGTGCGCGAGCGCCTCGCGGTGGCGCTCGCTCAGGTAGAGGTAGCGCGGATCCGGCGCGATCGAAAACGGCGGCTGGGCGAGCCCGAAGTGGCGCGCGTACATGAGGCGAAGAATACTGGCGCCGCGCGCCGGCGGCGCTCGCGCCGGCCGCGCCCGCGGCCGACCTTACAATCGCGCGCTCGATCGCTACCGCGCCGATGCCGATGACAACCGCTGCGCGCGCCGCGCCCCTGGTGGGCGTGGTGATGGGCTCCAGTTCGGACTGGGATGTCATGCAGCACGCCTGCGACCTGCTCAGGCAGTTCGAGCTGCCGTTCGAGGCGCGCGTGCTCTCGGCGCACCGGATGCCGGACGAAATGTTTGCCTACGCCGGCGAGGCGCGCGAGCGTGGGTTGCGGGCGATCATCGCCGGTGCCGGCGGCGCCGCGCACCTGCCGGGCATGCTCGCCAGCAAGACCGTGATCCCGGTGCTCGGCGTGCCGGTGCCGTCGCGCTACCTGCGCGGCGAGGACAGTCTGCTGTCGATCGTGCAGATGCCGAAGGGCGTTCCGGTGGCCACCTTCGCGATCGGCGAAGCCGGTGCCGCCAACGCGGCGCTGTTCGCGGTAGCCCTGCTCGCCGCCGGCGACGCCGACCTCGCGCGTCGGCTGGCGCAGTACCGCGCCGAGCAGTCCGAGCGTGCGCGCAACATGACGCTGCCGCTATGAGGGGCCAGCCCGAGCGCGGCGTGCTGCCGCCCGGAAGCTGGTTCGGGGTACTCGGCGGCGGACAACTGGGGCGGATGTTCACCCAGGCCGCGCAGTCGCTCGGCTACCGCGTGTGCGTGCTCGATCCCGACCGCGACAGCCCGGCCGGCAGAGTCGCCGACGAGCACTTGCGCAGCGCGTTCATGGAAGACACGGCGCTGGCGACGATCGCCCGCACCTGCCAGGCGGTAACGACCGAGTTCGAGAACATACCGGCGGCGGCACTGCTGCACCTGGCGTCGTACTGCACGGTGGCACCCGGCGGGCACGCGGTGGCGATCGCCCAGGATCGCGCGTTGGAGAAGCGCTTCTTCGTCAACCAGGGGGTGCCGGTGGCGCCGCACGCGCTGATCGGCCGCATCGACGACTTCGCGCGCGCGCCTTCGACGCTGTACCCGGCGATCCTGAAGACCGCGCGCCTCGGCTACGACGGCAAGGGCCAGATCGCGGTCGACAACGAGGCGCAGGCGCGCGAGGCCTGGGTCAGCCTCGGCCGCGTCGCCTGCGTGCTGGAGAAAAGGCTGCACCTGAAGCGCGAGCTGTCGTGCGTCGTCTGCCGCGCCGCCGACGGCAGCACGGCCACCTTCGCGCCGTCGGAAAACGAGCACCGGCGCGGCATCCTCGCCGCCGGCATCGTGCCGGCGCGGGTGGCGCCGGCGGTCGAGGACAAGGCGCGCCAGTACGCGACCCTGCTCGCCGGCGCGCTCGACTACGTCGGCGTGCTGTGCATCGAGTTCTTCGTCCTCGACGACGGCCGCCTGGTCGCCAACGAGATGGCGCCGCGCCCGCACAACAGCGGCCACTACACGCTCGACGCCTGCCACACCAGCCAGTTCGAGCAGCAGGCGCGCATCCTCGCCGGTCTGCCGCTCGGCGACACCACCTGCCACAGCGCCAGCGTGATGCTGAACCTGCTCGGCGACCTGTGGTTTCGCGACGGCGCGCGGCGCGAACCTGACTGGCGCACGCTGCTTCTCGACGGCCGCGCCAAGCTGCACCTGTACGGCAAGCTCGAGCCGCGCCCGGGCCGCAAGATGGGCCACCTGACGCTGCTCGCGCCCACGCGCGAGCAGGCGCTGGCGCAAGCGCTGCGCGCGGCGCAGGTGCTGGGGCTGGCGGGGGTGGGGTGAGACGTCGGATTCGGGATTCAGGATTCAGGATTCGGGATTCAGGGTTTGGGATTCAGGATTCAGGATTCGGGATTCCGGGGGGCAGCGGCGGCGGCTCGCCGAAGAACGGCCGCTGCGCCCGCACTGCGAGTAAAAGCGTGATGTCGCCCGTGCCTGGATTCGCGCCCCGAATCCTGAATCCTGAATCCCGAATCCCACTCGCATGTTCCCTCCCTCCGACCTGATCACTCGCGCCGTCGCCATCCTGCGCGCCGGCGGGCTGGTCGCGTTTCCGACCGAGACCGTCTATGGCCTCGGCGCCGACGCCGAGCAGCCGCAGGCGGTGCGCCGGATCTTCGCCGCCAAGGGCCGGCCGCCCGACCATCCGCTGATCGTTCACGTCAATGCGCCGCAGGCACTCGATGACTGGGCGCGCGAAGTGCCGGCCGGCGCGCGCGCGCTGGCGCAGGCGTTCTGGCCCGGACCGCTGACGCTGGTGCTGGCGCGCAGTGCGCGCGCGCACGATCTGGTCACCGGCGGTCAGGACAGCGTCGGCCTGCGCTGCCCATCGCACCCGTGGGCGCGGGCGCTGCTGGCGGCCTTCGGCGGCGGCATCGCGGCGCCGAGCGCGAACCGTTTCGGCCGCATCAGCCCGACCACCGCCGAGCACGTGCGCGCCGATCTGGGCGAGAAGCCCGACGGGCTGGTCGATCTGATCCTCGACGGCGGCGCCTGTCTGATCGGCATTGAATCGACGATCGTCGACTTCAGCGCCGGCCGTGCGCGCCTGCTGCGTCCGGGCAGCATCACGCGCGCGCAACTGGCCGCCGTGCTCGGCGCTGCGGTGCCCGATGCCGGCGGCGGCGCGCCGCGCGCCTCGGGCCGGCTGCGCAGCCACTATGCGCCGCGCACGCCGCTCGAGCTGGTGGCGCCGGCGCAGTTGGCGGCGCGTGTGCACTCGCTGCGCGGCGTGCCGCTGGCGCTGCTGGCGCCGGCCTCGATCGGGCTCGAGGCCGGCGACCACGTCGTGCTGCGCCTGGACGCGCCGGACACACCGCAGGCCTATGCGCAGCGGCTGTACGCGGCCCTGCGCCGGCTTGACGCCGCCGGCGCCGCGCGCATCCTCGTCGCCTGTCCGCCGCAGGGGCCGGACTGGGAGGCGGTGCTCGATCGGCTGCGCCGCGCGCAGGCCGCGCACTGAGGCGACGATCGCCGGCGGTTTGCGCCGCACGGCCGCGGCTCGGGGGCGTTGTTTCCGGACGACGCCGATCCGGACTTGGCTGCGACGGCGCTCCGGCGCGCGCAGCCGCTCCGTATGATCGTTTCCGCGTCCACGCCGGTGGCCAGCCGGCTGCCGGCGGCGAGAACAACATAACCAACCGATGGAGACAACGATGCTCGACCCGATCGCGCGCGCCATGCGCGCCCGTGTTTCGACCGCCGCTCGCCTGGGCGCCATCGCGCTCGCCGCGATCCTGGTGTCGGCCTGCGGCAGCGACGATGCCGAGGCGCCGCGCCTGTTCAGCTCCGCCGTGGTGTTCGGCGCCAGCCTGACCGACACCGGCAACTGCGGTTCGCCAAGCGCCGGCCCGTGCCCGCCGTCGCCGCCCTTTGCGGCCGGCCGCTTCTCGAACGGCACGCTGTTCGTCGAGACCATCGCCGCCCGCTACGGCGCCGCGACCGTGCCGTCGAGCCGCGGCGGCAACAACTTCGCCTTCGGCGGCGCGCGCACGGGCGTCGTGCCCGGGCTCGCGGTGCAGTCGACGATCCCGAGCATGGCGGCGCAGGTGCAGCAGTTCATCGACCGGCCGGGTTCGGCGACGCTGCTCAACGCGCAGACGCTGTTCGTCGTCGATGCCTCGACCTTCGGCAACAACTTCAACGCCGCCGCAGGCGCGGGCCTGCTGCCGGCCGGCGGCACGGCACTGGTCACGGCCGCGGTGACCGACGTGGTGACGATCATGACGCGGCTGTACGCGGCCGGTGCGCGCCATATCCTGCTGGTGAACGTGCCCGACCTCGGCCTGACGCCGCTGGTACGCGCGCAGGGCGCCACCGCGATGCAAGGCGCCACCGCGCTCGCCGGCGGCTTCAACGCGGCGCTGGCGGCGCAGACGACGATCCTGGTGGCCAACTCGCCGGGACTGCGCGTCTACACGCTCGACTTCTTCGCGCTGTCGAACGAGATCACCACCGCGCCCGCGACCTTCGGCTTGAACAACGTCACCGACGCCTGCCTGACGACTGTCGTGTGCGCGACGCCCGACACCTTCCTGTACTGGGACAGCTTCCATCCGACGCGCGCCACCGGCGCCATCGCCGCCAACCGCGCCACCACGCCGGCGATGCCCGCGCCCTGATCCGCTAAGAGACGACCGACCGGCGACGGCGCCTGCGGGCGCCGTCGTGCCGTCGGCGACGCGAGTTCAGCGCCGGCGGCCGTTGCCGAGCGGCGCGCGGCCGTTCGAGGTGCAGTGCGAACCAGGCAACGAGCGATCCGTGCTTCAGTTCGCGCCGGCGACGCCGGCGCGCAGCACGCGGCCGGCGCGGGCGATGTCGGCCTCCTGCACCCAGATGATCGCGCCCCAGCGGCCGGCGCCGGCGGCCAGGCCTTCGACCGCGGCGACGTTGATCCGATGCGCAGCGAGCCGTTGCAGGTGCTCGGCGAGCGCGCCGGTGCGATCCTCGCCGCAGATCAGGAAGCCGGTCTTGCGCTCGCTGAAGCGCAGCTTTGCCTTGCGCACCGCGGCGGCGAAGCGGCGCGTGTCGCCGGGAACGATCTCGAGGTGCGCGCGCCGCCCGCGCCGCTTGCCCGAGCACGCCAGCAGGTCGACGCCGGCGCAGACGAAGGTCTGCAGGACGCGGAACGCCTCGCCCGGACGATCCGGCACCGAGATCGCGTAGGTGTGGACCTTGCGCACCGAGTCGGCCATCGTGCGGTCCTCGCGTCGCCTGCGGCCGGTGGCCGCCCGCAAACAGGCTAGCGCGGATGCAGAACCGCGCGCAGCCCCGTCGATGCGCGGGCGCTGCGCCGCAGCCCGATGCGTCTGCTGCTACCCACCGGCCACCAGCAGCAGCGCCGTGAGCACGCCGGCGGCGCCGAGCAGCGCCAGCGCATAGGCCGGGCGGTGCGCCATTTCGCCGCCGCGCTGCATTGCGCGGCCGAACATGAAGAACACGAACGGATGCACCAGGAACGGCATCGCGAACACGAGCGCGATCAGTGCCGCCGCCTCGGCGCCGAACAGTCCGCCCTGCAGCGCCGCGAACAGGCCGAAGTGCGACAGCGCCGAACTGCTCCCCATCGCCGCGTGCGCCAACGGCAAGCCGGCGAGCAGCAGCAGCCCGCCAAAGAGTGCCGTCAACTGCCAGCCGAAGGCAAACAGCATCAGCGCCTTGACTTCGGCGCGGTCGTCGCCACCGGCGGCGCGCATCCGGCGCAGGGCGAGCGTCGTGAGGACGACGCCGGCCGCGGCCACCAGCGCCGTCGGCCACAGCAGCAGTTCGCCGCCCTGCAGGCTGAAGGCGAGGATCGTGAACAGGAACACGTGGCCGAAGAACGGCACCGCGATCATGATCGGCGCCCGGTGGCGCGCGACCTCGCCCATGTCGCCGGCGGTGCAGGCGCCGGTCAGTCCGGCGTGCGACAGCGCGCCGGCCATTCCCGGCGCCAGGTTGCGTACCTGCGCCGTGGCGCCGGCGGCGATCAGCAGCGAGATGCCGCCGAACATCCACAGGATCTGGCCGAAGAAGCCGTACATCAGCAACGGCGCCAGCGCCTCCAGCCGCAGCGCTTCGACCAGCAGCGAACCGCCGACGATGAAGTTGGCCGCCAACACCACCGGAATGCCGCCGAACAGCAGCGCGCGCAGCGCCGGTCCCTGGCGCCAGCGCGGCATGCACCAGCCGAGCGCGACCGCGGTGAGCATGGCGAAGAAAATCGGCGGAAATGCCGCCAGCGGCTGCACCAGATGTGCGGCGGTCACGGCGACCGCCAGCACCGTCACCAGCGCCGCCAGTTCCAGCACGCCCTTGCCCAGGTAGCGGCGCCGGTTGTCGATCTGCGCGCTCGGGTCGATGAAGATCGCCGCGAATACCAGCCCGAGCCAGGCGAAAAACGGCAGCGCCGGCGCCAGCGCGCCGCCGGTGCCGAGCAGCACGCGCACGGTGGCGTCAACGCCGAGCAGGACGAAAAACGCGCTGGCGATGAAGAAGAACTGCGTGCGTCCGGTGCCGAGCACGATCTCGGCTTTGTTCGGCACCAGCGTCGGGTCGGCCACGGCGCCGACGCCGCCGAACATCCTCCGCAGTTCCTGGCCGCCGACGAAGAACGACGCCGTCAGCGCCACGATCGTCGTGCGGCCGACCAGGCCGAGCAGGTCGAACTCCGGCAGCCCTGGCCGCACCGTGCCGGTGGCCACGAGCAGCGCGCCGGTCACCAGCCCGAAGACGACGATGATCAGGATCGGCGAGTAGTACGAGCCCGAGACCACCGCACGAGCCACCAGCACCACCGGCAGCAGCAGCAGCAGCGTCAGCCAGAACTGGTCGAGGAAGGCGAAGGCGGCGGTCATCGGCGTCGGTCGGCAGCGCGCGGCTGACCGCGCAGCGGGCGTGCTGTGGTCGCCCGCGGCCATTTTGTTGCCATTGCTTGCGGCGCGTTGTGCGCCAGGGCAAGACCCGGATGTTGGATTGCTTGCGGCCGGGTACCGCGGCGCCGCGCTGCGTGTGGATCGCGCAACGTCCGGCAGCGTGCAGGACTCTCGCAGGTGACTTTCACATCGAGTTTCACCAGGCGGCGCAAGGCGCCACAATCGTCGCCTGATCGCGCGTGTCGAGCCGAGCGCAATGCGCAACTTGCCGCGGTCAAGGCAGTACCTGATAAGCGATGACCGCCTTGCGTTGGGTGACGCTCGAGGCGCCGCAGTAGGCGCCGCCGGGGTGGCGGCGCAAGCCCTATCGGGTGATCTACCTGGCGCGACTTCCGGAGGCGGTGTATGTGCTGCATGCCTTTCAGAAGAAGAGCCAAGCGACGAGCAAGCAGGACATCGAAGTGGCCAAAGGCCGATACGCGGAATTGATGCGGGGACGTCGATGAAGAAGCGCAGCAAAACCTATGCGAGCGTCTGGGACGCGATCGCCGACACGCCGCAGCAGGCAGCGAACCTACGCGTGCGTGCCGAGTTGATGCAGCAGATCGCCGAGCTAGTCGAAGGCAAGGGCTGGACGCAAGTCGAAGCCGCGGAGCGCTGCGGTGTCACCCAGCCCCGTATCAACGATCTGCTGCGGGGGCGGGTGTCGCGTTTCTCGCTCGACGCGCTGGTCAACATCGCCACCGCGCTGGGCAAGCGCGTGAGCTTCGGGTTGAAGGCGGCCTAGTCAACGTCGGCTGTTGAGTCGGACCGACTCAGCGCCCGCTGAGGCAAACCGAAGCAAGGTGTCGTCGACGGTACTGTGTTCAGCTGAAATCGGCCAACAGGGAGCGCTCTTCAGCCACATCAGCGGACGGCCACGGCCCGGACAGATGCGCGCACTCGTCATGCGCGTGCGCCTGACAGCCTGGCGCTAGGCAAATGCCTGGATGCCGGTCTGCGCGCGGCCGAGGATCAGAGCGTGGATGTCGTGCGTGCCTTCGTAGGTGTTGACCACCTCGAGGTTCACCAGATGGCGCGCGACGCCGTACTCGTCGCTGATGCCGTTGCCGCCGAGCATGTCGCGCGCCAGGCGCGCGATCTCGAGCGCCTTGCCGCAGGAGTTGCGCTTCATCAGGCTCGTGATCTCGACCGCGGCCGAGCCTTCGTCCTTCATCCGGCCCAGGCGCAGGCAGCCCTGCAGGCCGAGCGCGATCTCGGTCTGCATGTCGGCGAGCTTCT
>JBBIST010000106.1:0-9847 GCA_037441125.1 Burkholderiales bacterium | reverse complement strand
CGTAGTAGTTGAAGCCGTAGCTCTGCTGCGCGTAGCCGCCGATCATGTGCGTCGGTTTGGTGACCGCGCGCGTGACCGAGTTGTGGATGCCGCCTCTGACACCGGTGATCTCCGAGCCCGGCGTGTTGATCATCTTCTCCTGCGCGTGGTACATGAGGGTCATGCCGGGGTTGATGCGCTGGCTGACCACGGCGCGCGCGGCGATCGCGCCGTTGATGTTGAAGAGCTCGACCCAGTCGTTGTCCTCGATCCCCGCCTTCTTCGCGTCCTCCTCCGACAGCCAGATCACCGGGCCGCCGCGGTTGAGCGTCAGCATGTGCAGGTTGTCGCTGTAGGTCGAGTGGATGCCCCACTTCTGGTGCGGCGTGATGAAGTTCAGGAGGATCTCGGTGTTGCCGTTGGGCTTGATGTTGTGCAGGCCCTTGGTGGTCTTCAGGTCGACCGGCGGCCGGTAGCTGGAGAAGCCCTCGCCGAAGGCGATCATCCACGGGTGATCCTGGTAGAACTGCTGGCGGCCGGTGAGCGTGCGCCACGGGATCAGCTCGTGCACGTTGGTGTAGCCGGCGTTGTACGAGACCTTCTCGCTCTCCAGTCCGGACCAGATCGGCGAGCTGATGATCTTGCGCGGCTGCGCCTGCACGTCGCGGAAGCGGATCTTCTCGTCCTCGCGGTGCAGCGCCAGGTGCGCATGCTCGCGCCCGGTGACCTTGGACAGCGCCTGCCAGGCCTTGACCGCGACGTGGCCGTTGGTCTCGGGGGCGAGCTGCAGCACCACTTCGCAGGCGTCGATGTCGGTGACGATGCGCGGCCGGCCTTCGGCGTCGACGCCGTTCAGTTCGGCCAGTTGCTCGACCTCGGTCTGCGTGTTCCAGGCCATGCCCTTGCCGCCGTTGCCGAGCTTGTTCATCAGCGGCCCAAGCGAGGTGAAGCGCGTGTAGACGTTCGGGTAGTCGCGCTCGACCACGGCGATCTGCGGCGCAGTCTTGCCCGGAATCAGGTCGATCTCGCCGCGCTTCCATTCCTTGACCGCGAGCGGCTGCGCCAGCTCGGTCGGCGTGTCATGCAGCAGCGGCGTCAGCACCACTTCCTTCTCGACGCCCAGGTGACCCTGGCACATCTCGCTGAAGGTCTTGGCGAAGCCCTTGTAGATCTCCCAGTCGCTGCGCGACTGCCACACCGGGTCGACCGCGGTCGACAGCGGGTGGATGAACGGGTGCATGTCGCTGGTGTTCAGGTCGTTCTTCTCGTACCAGCTCGCGGTCGGCAACACGACGTCGCTGTACAGGCAGGTGGTGCTCATGCGGAAGTCGAGCGTGACCACCAGGTCGAGCTTTCCTTCGGGTGCCTGCTCGTGCCACTTGACTTCGGTCGGGCGCGCGTCGTCGCGGCCGAGGTCCTTGCCCTGGACGCCGTTTTCGGTGCCGAGCAGGTGCTTGCAGAAGTACTCGTGACCCTTGCCCGAGGAACCGAGCAGGTTCGAGCGCCAGACGAAGAGGTTGCGCGGCCAGTTCTGCGGCGCGTCCGGATCCTCGCAGCTCATCTCGAGCGAGCCGTCCTTGAGCGCCTTGACGACGTAGTCCTTGGGCTCAAGTCCCGCCGCCTGCGCGTCGCGCACCACCTGCAGCGGATTGGTCTTCAGTTGCGGCGCCGAGGGCAGCCAGCCCATGCGCTCGGCGCGCACGTTGTAGTCGATCAGGCTGCCGCCGAACTTTGCGCGGTCGGCCAGCGGCGACAGGATCTCGCCGACGCCGAGCTTCTCGTAGCGCCACTGGTCGGTGTGGTTGTACCAAAACGAGGTCGAGTTCTGCTGCCGCGGCGGCCGCGCCCAGTCGAGCGCGAAGGCCAGCGGCAACCAGCCCGACTGCGGCCGCAGCTTCTCCTGGCCGACGTAGTGCGCCCAGCCGCCGCCGCTCTGGCCGACGCAGCCGCACAGCATCAGCAGGTTGATCACGCCGCGGTAGTTCATGTCGGCGTGGTACCAGTGGTTCATCGCCGCGCCGATGATGATCATCGACTTGCCGTGCGTCTTGTCGGCGTTGTCGGCGAACTGGCGCGCCACCGTGATCACCTGCTCGCGCGGCACGCCGGTGATCTTCTCCTGCCAGGCCGGCGTGTACGGGTAGTCGTCGTCGTAGCTGCGCGCGCCGCTGCCCAGTCCGCGGTCGATGCCGAACTGCGCCGCCTGCAGGTCGAACACCGTGGCCACCAGCGCTTCGCCGGCGGCGAGCTTGATCCGTGCCGCCGGCACGCGCGCGAGGTTCAGATCACCGTCGCGCTTGCTGGCGGTGAAGTGCGGCGTGTCGGCGCCGGCGAAGTAGGGCAGCGCCACTTCGACCACCTCGTGCGCCTGGGCGCCGTCTTCGAGCAGCGACAGCTTGAGCTTGACCTCGGTGCCGCTGCGCGCTTCCTTCGCTTCCAGGTTCCACTTGCCGAGGTCGGCGCGGCCCTCCGGGCCCCAGCGAAAGCCGATCGAGCCGTTCGGCAGCACGAGCTGGCCGGCACTGTCGTAGGCGAGCGTCTTCCAGTCCGGGTTGTTGCTCTGGCCGAACTGGTCGGCGAGATCGCTGGCGCGCAAGTAGCGGTCCGGCGCCAGCACCTTGCGGCCGTCGGCGGCGGTCTGCTCCTTGAGCAGCAGCAGCAGCGGCAGGTCGGTATAGCGGCGCGCGTAGTCGTCGAAGTAGGCGCTGCGTTTGTCGAAGTAGAACTCGCGCAGCACCACGTGGCCCATCGCCATCGCGATCGCCGCGTCGGTGCCCTGCTTCGGGTGCAGCCATAGGTCGGCGAGCTTGGCGACCTCGGAGTAGTCGGGCGTCACCGCGACCGTCTTCGCGCCCTTGTAGCGCACCTCGGTGAAGAAGTGCGCGTCGGGCGTGCGCGTCTGCGGGACGTTGCTGCCCCAGGCGATGATGAAGTTCGAGTTGTACCAGTCGGCCGACTCGGGCACGTCGGTCTGCTCGCCCCAGATCTGCGGGCTCGCCGGCGGCAGGTCGCAGTACCAGTCGTAGAAGCTCATGCACACGCCGCCCAGCAGAGACAGGTAGCGCGAGCCGGCGGCGTAGCTCACCATGCTCATCGCCGGGATCGGCGAAAAACCGATGATCCGGTCCGGACCGTGCTTCTTGATCGTGTAGACGTTGGCCGCGGCCACCAACTGGTTGACCTCGTCCCAGCTCGCGCGCACGAAGCCGCCCATGCCGCGCACCTGCTGGTAGTCGCGCCGCGCCGCCGGATCCTCGACGATGCTCGCCCAGGCGTCGACCGGCGTCTTGGCGACCTTGAGCGCGGCGCGCCAGCGCGCCATCAGCCGGCCGCGCACCAGCGGATACTTGAGGCGGGCGGCGCTGTACAGGTACCAGGAGTAGCTGGCGCCGCGGGCGCAGCCGCGCGGCTCGTGGTTCGGCAGGTCGGGCCGGGTGCGCGGATAGTCGGTCTGCTGCGTCTCCCAGGTGACGATGCCGCCCTTGACGTAGATCTTCCACGAGCACGAGCCGGTGCAGTTGGTGCCGTGCGTGCTGCGCACGATCCTGTCGGCGGCCCAGCGGTTGCGGTAGGCGTCCTCCCAGGTACGGTCGTCGCCGGTGGTCAGTCCGTGGCCGTCGGCGAAAGGCTCCTGCGGCAGGTTGAAGTGCGTCAGTCGATCGAGGAAGTGGCTCATGGTCTGTCCTTCAGGAGGCGAGAGCTTGCGGCGACTGCGGTGCGCTCGAGCGCCGGCTGGCCGCGGCCGGCCGGCGACCCCGTGGTTTGGGGGTCGGGGGGCAGCGGTCGGCGCGCGGCGCGGTCATGCGTTGGTGGGCGGCGTCTCGGGCCTGCTCAGCAGGGCTTCTCGGCGCCGCTGCGCCAGTAGTACCAGTAGTTGAGCAGGATGCCGACGCCGTACAGCGCGGCGAAGAACCACAGCGCGGCGTTCGGGCTGCCGGTGGCGGCGAACGAGCGGCCGAAGATGATCGGCACGAAGAAGCCCAGCAGCAGCACCGCCATCGCCGCGGTGAAGCCGAGCACCGGACCGGCCTGCTTGGGATCGAAGATCATGACGATCTGCTTGAACACGCTGGCGTTGCCGATGCCGGCGCCGAAGAAAATGCCCAGCAGCACGATGAAGAACATCTGGAACTGCGCCGCCGAGGTCGGCGCCGACAGGAAGGTCAGGCCGATGGCCGAACTGCCCATGATCAAGAACACGAGCATCGTCATGTTCGAGCCGCCGAACTTGTCCGACAGCATGCCGCCGATCGGCCGGATCAGCGCGCCGACCATCGGTCCGATCCAGGCGTACGAGAGCGGATCGGGCGCGTCCGGCAGCTTGCCGAAGGTCTCGCGGATCAGCAGCGGCGTCGAGGCGGCGAAGCCGGAAAACGTCCCGAAGGTGAAGGTGTAGAGGATGGTCTGGATCCAGGTGTGCTTGAGGTTGACGATCCGGAACTGCTCGACGAAGGAGCCGCGCGCCGGGTGGTTCTTCATGCCGAACAGCACCAAGACGGACAGGATCAAGGTCGGGATCAGCCAGATATAGGCGGCGTTCTGCGGCCACATCTGCAGTTCGCGCAGCACTTGCTTGGTCTTTGGGTCGATGATCGTGAAGGTCATCGGATCGCCGGCGACGGCGCCGAACAGGCCGAGCACGATCACCGCCGGTACCAGGAACTGCGCCGTCGAGGCGCCGAGGTTGCCGAAGCCGATCGTGAAGCCGAGCGCGGTGCCGCCGATGCGCTTCGGAAACCACAGGCTGATGTTGGCCGCGGTCGACGAGATCTGGCCGCCGGCGCAGAAGCCCGCGACCCCGGCCCAGAAGAGCAGGGTCGAAAACGGTGTGGTCGGGTCCTGCACCACGTGGGCGATGCCAAAGATGGGAATCAGCAGCGCCACGGTGAAGATGAAGGTGGTCCACATGCCGCCGATCTTCAGCACCAGGAACGAGTGCGGGAAGCGCGCGATCGCCCCCATCAGCAGCGCCATTGCCGGCAGCCAGAAGCGCTGGTCGACCGTGAGTTGGAAGCCCAGGCCCGGCAGGCGCACGACGAGCGCGCTCCAGGTGAACCAGACCGCGAACGCCAGGTGCAGCGCCAGGAAGGCGATCACCAGCGTGCGCAGCGCGAAGCCCTTGTTGGCGTTCCAGAAGACCGGATCCTCGGGCCGCCACTCGGCGACGTCGAAGAAGCCGGCGCGGCCGCCGGCGGTAGGAGCAGAGTTCATCGTTGTGTTCTCCGGGGTGGAAGGTGGCGGTCAGCGGCCGCTGGCGGCCTGCGGCGCCGGACCGTTCACGGCGCGCTCGTGCAGCACGTCGTAGCGGCCCATTTCGGTCCGATACATCCAGATCAGCGACACCCAGACCACGCCGAACAGCAACATGAAGGCGGTCGAACGGATGCCGGTCAGGTCCATCAGGGCGCCGAACATGATCGGCAGCAGGAAAGCGGCCAGCGCGCCGGCCATGCCGACCACGCCCGAGACCACGCCGATGTTGTGCGGGTACTCGTCGGAGATGTACTTGAACACCGAGGCCTTGCCGAAGGCCGAGGCCACACCGAGGACGAACAGCAGGATCGTGAACGTCCACAGGTTGTGCGCGAGCGTGAAGGTCCACGGACCTTCGGTGGTCTGGATCGTGTAGGTGGTGGCCGGATACGACAGCAGGAACAGGCAGATCCAGCTCACCCACAGCACCCACCAGGTGACCTTGTGCGCGCCCCACTTGTCGCTCATCCAGCCGCCGATCGCGCGCAGCACCCCGCCGGGCAGCGAGAAGGCGGCCGCCAGCAGCGCCGCGACGCGGATGTCGAGCCCGAACTCGCCGATGTAGTACTGCGTCATCCACAGGGCGAGCGCGACGTAGGCGCCGAACACGATCGAGTAGTACTGGCAGTACTTCCAGACCGTCGGGTCGCGCAACACCGACAACTGCTGGCGCCAGGTGATCTTCGAGTCGACCAGGTGGCGCGGGTCGTGGTAGGTGAAGAACCAGAACAGCAGCGCCATGATCAGCATCGACACGGCGTAGACCTGCGGCACCATGGTCCAGCCGTAGGCCACGAGCAGCACCGGGGCGACGAACTTGGTCACCGCGGCACCGCTGTTGCCGACGCCGAAGAAGCCCATCGCGAAGCCCTGCTGCGGCTTGTCGAACCAGCGCGCGACGTACGGCGTGCCGACCGAGAATGAGCCGCCGGCGGCGCCGACGAACAGACCCAGCACCAGGAAGTGCCAGAATTCGCTTGCGTAGCTGATCAACCAGATCGGGATCACGGTCGACAGCATCAGCACGAACAACACGATGCGGCCGCCGTACTTGTCGCACCACATTCCCAGCGGCACCCGGATCAGGGCGCCGGTGAGCACCGGCATCGCCACCAGGACGCCGAACTGGGTGGCGCTCAGGTTCAGCGTCTTGCGGATCGGCACGCCGATCACGCCGAACATCGTCCACACCATGAAGCACACGGTGAACGCAAGCATGCTGGCGATCAGCACCGACCACTGCTTGCTGCGCCGGCCGCTCTCGCTCGGGACCGCAGTGCTGGTGCCGGATGAAGCCATGAACCGTCTCCTTGGATCGGCGCCGGCGATCGCCGCTGGCGCCGGGGGTGCCCGCGGCCGCGACTGCCTGGCGCGCCGCACTTTGGGCGTGCGCCGGGGCCGGCGACTGATGCAGGTCAACGCGCACCAGTCGCCGCTACCTGCGGTGTACGCGGCCTACCCAGGCCGATGTAGGCGCCGGCGGCCGGGCACTACCCAGCCGGGTGACCTCGGGCAGACGGCCCCGGGGCTGGCCTGTGCGCGGGCCGCTGGCTGCCGGACACGCTGCCGTCGCGCAGGCTGTCGCGCGCGCATCGGGCGCGCATTGACCTGAGTCAGCGCTGCGCCGGTCAGACCCAGTAAGGTCCCGCGATGAAGCTACGCAAGGCTTGGCACGAATCGACCCTGCTGCGGGTGGGGGCGGTGCTGGGCGCGATCACGCTGGTCGCGGTCGCGATCGTGCTCGCTGCGGTGGTGGCCACCGAGGGTTCGACCGGCAAGGGCGCGGCGATCAACATCGCCGGCTCGATGCGCATGCAGTCGTACCTGCTGGCGACGCGCGTGGCCGAGGTCGCCGATCCGCGCAGCGACCCGGCGCGGCGCGCAGAGGCGATCGAGACCGAGATCGCCGCCTTCGAGCGTCGGCTGGTCAATCCGCGCCTGCTCGAGGCGCTGCCGCGTTCACCCGCCTCGGCGCTGCGTGCCGCCTACGAGCGCATCGAGGCGCAGTGGCAGTCGCTGCGGCCGCTGGCGCGCGCCGCCGCCCACGATGCCGCCGCGCGCGACGTCTTCCTGCAGCGCGTGCACCCGTTCGTGGCCGACGTCGACCGCCTGGTGGTGCTGCTCGAGACCGATCTGGAGTCGCGCATCCACAGCCTGCAGGCGGTGCTGGCGGCGGCGCTGTTCGTGATCCTGGTGCTGGTGCTGGCGGCGGTGTTCGTCCTCGACGTGCAGGTGTCCCAGCCGATCAACGATCTCGGTCGCGCGGCGCAGGCGGTGCGCGGCCGCGACTTCAGCGCCCGCGCCGAGGCCGACAGCCCGGACGAGATCGGTCGCCTGGCCGCCGACTTCAACCACATGGTCGAGGAGCTGGGCCGGCTGTACGGGTCGCTGGAAGCGCAGATCGAGGCCAAGACCGGCGATCTGGCGCGCAAGAACCAGTCGCTGTCGCTGCTGTACGAGACTGCGCGCGAGCTCGCGTCGCCGCATCTGGAGCCGGGCACGTTGCGCCGGGTCGCGGCCAGCGTCCAGCGCGTGCTCGTTGCCGAGGGGGTCGTGATCTGCGCCCGCGACGCCACCGGCAGCGCCGGTTTTCCGCTGGCGCAGTGCGAGGACACGCCCGGTTCCATCTGCGACAAGGTGCGCTGCCAGGGCTGCATCGACGAGGCCACCGTGGTCTGGAGCGAGCCGCAGGCGGCGGCCGGCTTCCGGCGCCGTATCGTGTCGCTGCCGCTGCTCGACGGCGAGCGCCAGCTCGGCGTGATGGCGGTGCAACTGGCGCCCGGGCAGTCGCTCGAGCCGTGGCAGATGGCGCTGGCACAGACGGTCGGCCGCCACCTCGGCTCGGCGCTCGCCGCCGAGCAGGCACGCGACGAGCATCGGCGGCTGGCGCTGCTCGAGGAGCGTTCTGCAATCGCGCGCGAGTTGCACGATTCGCTGGCGCAGTCGCTGTCGTACAGCAAGATCCAGATCGCGCGCCTGGGTCAGTTGCTGCGCCCCGAGCCCGGTGGCGAGCCGGCGCGCAACGCCGACGCGCGCGCAGTGGTGCAGGAACTGCGCGACGGGTTGGCCACCGCGTACCGGCAGTTGCGCGAGCTGCTCACCACCTTCCGCCTGCAGCTTGCCGGCAAGGGCCTCGGTCCGGCGCTGGCCGAGGCGGTGGCCGAGTTTCGCGCCCGCACCGGCATCGGCGCCGACCTGCGCAACGAACTGGTCGGGCTCGAGTTGAGCGCCAACCAGCAGATCCACGTGCTGCAGATCGTGCGCGAGGCGCTGGCCAACGTCGAGCATCACGCGCGCGCGCGCCACGCCTGGGTGCGGCTGGTGCGCGAGCACGACGCCGGCGGCGCGCGCGCGATCGAGGTCGCGGTCGAGGACGACGGCATCGGCATCAGCTCCCTGGAGTCGCCGCGCCAACACTTCGGGCTGGCGATCATGCGCGACCGCGCGCAGATCCTCGGCGGCGAACTGGCGATCGAGCGCCGGCCGCAGGGCGGAACCGCGGTGCGGCTGCGGCTGCGCCTCGATGGGCCGGCCGAAGCCGCGGCGCCGGTCGCTGCCGCGGCGCCGACGGTCGAGCCGGAAGTCGAGCCGGCGGTGGCGCGGGAGCGTGCGCCGCAGGTCGCTGCGGCGCCGCTGCCGTAGCGTTACAGTTCGCAGTTGGCGTTTTTTCGGCGCCCGAAGAAGACAACGGAGATTGCTGCGTGCCGAACACCGTCCTGATCGTCGACGACCACCCGCTGTTTCGGCGCGGCGTGGCGCAACTGCTGGCGATGGATCCCGAGATCGAACTGGTGGGCGAGGCGGCCGATCAGGCCGGCGCCCTGGCGCTGGCGCGCGCGCATGAGCCCGATCTGATCCTGCTCGACCTGAACCTGAAAGGCGAGTCGGGCATCGACATCCTCTCGGCGCTCAAGGAGGAGGACGCCGGCCGGCGCGTGGTCATGCTCACCGTCTCGGACGCGCCCGATGACCTGATGCAGGCGATCCGCGCCGGCGCCGACGGCTACCTGCTCAAGGACATGGAACCCGAGCACCTGCTCGAGAGCCTGCGCCAGGCGCTCACCGGCAAGACCGTGATCAGCGATGCGCTCGCCGGCCGGCTGGCGGCGGCGCTGCGCGCCGAGGCGCAGGACGGCTCGCGCAAGGCCGATCGCGACCTGGCGCTGCTCACCGAGCGCGAGCAGTCGGTGCTGCGCTGCCTGGCCGAAGGCCAGTCGAACAAGCTGATCGCGCGCACGCTGGCGATCACCGAGGGCACGGTCAAGGTGCACGTCAAGCACCTGCTGAAGAAGCTCAACTTCCGCTCGCGCGTCGAAGCGGCGGTGTGGGCGACGCAGCTCGGGCTACGCCAGGGCTGAGCCGGCGCCGCGCGCCACCTGCAACTTGCGCCCGGGCAGCCTCAGGCGCGCGGCGTCGACGAACGCGGCACGTGCGGGAAGTGCTCGAGCGCCAGGCGCGCCAGGTCGACCGTGGTCTTGGCGCCGAGCTTGGCGCGCAGCGACGTGCGGTAGGCCTCGACACTCTTGATCGAGCGGTTGATGCGCTCGGCGATCTGCGCCGAGGTCAGCCCCTGGGCGATCATCTGCAGCACCTCGAACTCGCGTTCGCTCAGCAC
>JBBIST010000105.1:0-9911 GCA_037441125.1 Burkholderiales bacterium | reverse complement strand
GGCAACTACATGATGCAGGTGAGCTTCGCGCTGCTCGGCCACCTGCGCGGCGGCCCGGCCAAGGTCGCCGTGGTCTCGTCGGGTCTCAATGGTCTGATCTCAGGCTCGAGCGTCAGCAACGTCGTGAGCGGCGGCATCTTCACGATCCCGCTGATGAAGAAGGCTGGCTACGGCGGCGTCAAGGCGGGCGCGATCGAGACCATGAGCTCGGTCAACGGCCAGATCATGCCGCCGGTGATGGGTGCGGCCGCGTTCCTGATGGCCGAGTACGTGGGCATTCCGTACTCGGACATCGTCAAGCACGCGTTCCTGCCGGCGGTGATCAGCTACGTGGCGCTGTTCTACATCACGCATCTGGAGGCGCTCAAGCTCGGCATGACGCCGCTGGCGCGCGCGCGCGAGCGCAGCCTGCCGGCGCGGCTGCGCGCCTGGGGGCTCGGGCTCAGCGGCACGCTGGTGGTGCTCGCTGTCGTCTACTACGCGATGGTCGCGATCCAGACGTTGCTCGGCCCGGCGGCGCTCGCCGGCGTGGCGCTGCTGCTGCTGGCGCTGTACGGCCTGAGCCTGTGGTTCGTCGCCCGCAGCCCCGATCTACCGGCCGACATCGACGTCGACAACCCGCTGCTGCCGCCGACCTGGCCGACGGTGCAGGCGGGCCTGCACTTCTTGATTCCGATCGGCGTGCTGATCTGGTCGCTGATGATCGAGGAGCTGTCGCCGTCGCTGTCGGCCTTCTGGGCCTGCACGACGCTGATCGCCCTGATGCTGACGCAGCGGCCGCTGATCGCAGTGCTGCGCGGCCGGCGCGACCTCGGCCGCGAGGCCGCGGCCGGATTGCGCGAGGTCGTGCAGGGCCTCAACGACGGCGCGCGCAACATGATCGGCATCGCCGTGGCTACCGGCTGCGCCGGGATCATCGTCGGCACGATCACGCTCACCGGGCTCGGGCTGCGCATGACCGACTTCGTCGAGTTCGTCAGCCAGGGCAACGTGATCCTGATGCTGCTGTTCATCGCCCTCGTGTGCCTGGTGCTCGGCCTGGGCGTGCCGACCACTGCCAACTACATCCTGGTGGCGACACTGATGGCGCCGGTGGTGGTCGAGCTGGCGGCGCAGCAGGGCCTGATCGTGCCGCTGATCGCCGTGCACCTGTTCGTCTTCTACTACGGGATCATGGGCGACATCACGCCGCCGGTCGGGCTGGCCACCTTCGCCGCGGCGGCGATCAGCAAGGAGGATCCGATCGCCACCGGCATCCAGGGCGCGGTCTACGCGCTGCGCACGGTGATCCTGCCGTTCGTGTTCGTGTTCAACCCGGCGCTGCTGCTGATCGACGTGCACGGGTGGTTCGAGGTCGCCGTCGTGGCGGCCGCCTCGACGCTCGCCGCCTGCGTGTTCGCCGCCGCGACCATGGGCTGGTTTCGCATCCGCCTCGCCTGGTGGGAAGTCGTGCTGCTGCTGGCGGCGACCCTGGTGCTGTTCCGTCCCGACTACCTGATGGACCGCATCGAGCCCGAACACCGCGCGGTCGCTGCCGCCGAGCTGATGCAGGTGGCGCGCACGCTGCCCGAGGGCGAGCGGTTGGTCCTGCGCATCAAGGGCGCCAACCTCGAGGGCGAGGACGTGAGCAAGACGGTTGCGGTTCAGCTCCTGACCCCGCCGGCGGCCGACGATGCCGGTGCCCGCCAGCGCCTGTCCGAAGCCGGACTGTCGGTGGCCGGCGCCGGCGACCTGCAGACGGTGACCGCGGTGCGCTTCGGCAGCCGCGCCGCGCGCGCGCGCTTCGAGCCAGGCTACGAGATCGACTCGGTGCTGGTGCCGACCGGCCGCGCCAGCGCCTACTGGTTCCTGCTGCCGGGCCTGCTGCTGGTGCTGCTGGTGTGGTTCACCCAGGGCCGGCGCATGCGCGCCGCCGCGTCCGTGCCTCGGCCGGCAGGTTGAGCCGGCCGAGTGCTTCACCGTCGCGGTCCTCGAGCCGGGAAGGTTCGCCGTTGCGACGCAGATAACCCGCCTTTGCATCGCGGGCAAAGGTCGACTTCGCAACCGCCGGCAAGTTGCGCGCTGCGCTCGGCAGCGAACTCGGCTGCCTGCGCCTGCCGGCGCAGCGTGCAGGTCGGATCGACACCTCGAAGGCTTCGCCGCAAAGCCCCACGATTCGAAAGCGTTTGCGCTCGTAGAATCCCGGCGCGCATTCAAGTGAGATTGCTGCGCTGCGGATTGTGACTGTGCTACTTGACTCCTAGCATCGTGCTGTCCGCTTTGTCGTTGCGAGCGGCCGCGCGCTGTGCGCGAGGGTCTGGAGCAGTTTTGGAGGAGGCCCGCCGAGTCTTCGGCGGTTTTGTTCTACCCATCGGGGGAAACGCATGAACGCACCCATGAACCGGAGGCAGTTCTTCCGGATCAGTGCCGCGGGCATGGCCGGATCTTCGCTGGTCGGTCTCGGCATGTCGCCGGGGGCCGCGCTGGCGGAAGTCCGTGCCTTCAAGCTCGCGCGCACGACTGAGACACGAAGCACCTGCCCGTACTGCTCGGTGAGCTGCGGCGTGGTGATGTACACGCTCGGCGATCGCGCCAAGAACGTGAAGACACGCATCATCCACATCGAGGGCGACGCCGATCATCCGGTCAACCGCGGCACGCTGTGCCCGAAGGGCGCCGGCCTGCTCGACATGGTCCATTCGCCGAAGCGTCTGCTGCACCCCGAGGTGCGCGAGCCGGGTGCCAAGGAGTGGAAGCGGATCTCCTGGGACGAGGCGCTGACGCGCATCGCCAAGCACATGAAGGCCGACCGCGACGCCAACCTGATCGAGAAGAACGACAAGGGCGTCACCGTCAACCGCTGGAACACGATCGGCCTGCTCGTCTCCAGCACGACCTCCAACGAGTCCGGCTATCTGACGGTGAAGACGGCGCGCGCGTTGGGGATGGTGGCACTCGATACCCAAGCACGGATTTGACACGCCCCGACGGTGGTCAGTTTGGCCCCGACGTATGGGCGAGGTGCAATGACGAATGGCTGGGTTGACATCAGGAACGCCGATCTCGTTCTGATCATGGGCGGCAATGCCGCCGAGGCGCATCCCTGCGGCTTCAAGTGGGTGACCGAGGCGATCGAGCACCGCAAGGCGAAGCTGGTGGTGGTCGACCCGCGCTTCACGCGCTCGGCGGCGATCGCCGACTACTACGCGCCGATCCGGGTCGGCACCGACATCGCCTTCCTGGGCGGCGTCATCAACTACCTGCTGGCGAACAACAAGATCCACCTGGATTACGTGAAGGCGTACACCAACGCGCCGTTCCTGATCCGCGAGGACTTCGACTTCAAGGACGGTCTGTTCTCCGGCTACAACGAGGAGCGCCGCGCCTACGACCGCACGACCTGGGCCTACCAGCTCGACAAGGACGGCTTTGCGCTCGTCGACGAGACCCTCGAGCACCCGCGCTGCGTCTATCAGTTGATGAAGGCGCACTTCAGCCGCTACACGCCGGAGATGGTGCAGAAGATCTGCGGCACGCCGAAGGATCAGTTCCTGAAGGTGGCCGAGTTCATCGGCACGACGTCCACACCCGACAAGGTGATGACGATCTGCTACGCACTCGGCTGGACCCAGCACACGCACGGCGCGCAGAACATCCGCACGATGGCGATGATCCAGTTGCTGCTCGGCAACATCGGTCGTCCGGGTGGCGGCGTCAACGCGCTGCGCGGCCACGCCAACGTGCAGGGGGTCACCGACCAGTGCGCCTACAGCGAGGTGCTGCCGGGGTATCTGTCGGCGCCGACCGACGCCGACGACACGCGCGAGAAGTACATCGCTGCGCGCACGCCGAAGCCGCTGCGCCCGAACCAGATGAACTTCGCGCAGAACTTCGCCAAGTGGCACACCAGCCTGCAGAAGGCGTGGTGGGGCGCGGCGGCCACCGCCGAGAACCAGTTCGCCTACGACTGGCTGCCCAAGCGCGACGGTGCCTACGACGTGCTGGCCATCTTCGAGCGCATGCACCAGGGGCGGATGAACGGCTTCATCTGCCAGGGCTTCAACCCGCTCGCCGCGCTGCCGAACAAGAAGAAGGTCAGCATGGCGCTGTCGAAGCTCAAGTACATGGTCGTGATCGACCCGCTGCAGACCGAGACCGGCGAGTTCTGGCGCGACCACGGCGAGAAGAACGCGGTCAAGCCGGAGGAGATCAAGACCGAGGTGTTCCGCCTGCCGTCGTCGTGCTTCGCCGAGGACCCGGGCACGTTCACCAGCTCCGGTCGCGTGATCCAGTGGCACTGGGCGGCGCAGGAGCCGCCGGGCGAGGGCAAGGTCGACCGCGAAATCGTCGGCTCGCTGTTCGTCAAGCTGCGCGAGCTGTATGCGAAGGACGGCGGCAAGCTGCCCGAGCCGATCCTCAGGCTCAACTGGGCGCATGCGGTGCCGACCCAGCCGTCGCCGGAAGAGTTGCTGCGCGAAATCTCTGGCCGCGCGCTCACCGACGTCATGGACCCGAGGGACAAGACGCGCGTGCTCGTGCCCGCGGGCCAGCAGGTGGCGGCGTTCGGCCAGTTGCAGGACGACGGCTCGACCGCCTGCGGCAACTGGATCTACTCGGGGGTGTGGCCGGCCGCCGGCAACCTCTCGCAGCGGCGCGACACGGCCGACCCCGGCAACCTCGGCAACAACCTGACCTGGGGCTACGCTTGGCCGCTGAACCGGCGCGTGCTCTACAACCGCGCCAACACGCACCCGAAGACCGGGCAGCCGTGGGATGCGAAGCGCGGCGGCATTCGCTGGACCGGGACCGCCTGGGCCGGGGTCGACATTCCCGACATCCGTCCCGACCTCGGACCGGACTCGGGCGCCGGCCCGTTCATCATGCTGGCCGAGGGCGTCGGGCGCCTGTTTGCGCTCGGTGGCATGGCCGATGGTCCGTTCCCCGAGCACTACGAGCCGTTCGAGACGCCGATCGGGCACAACCCGATGCACCCGAACAACCCGAAGGTGGTCAGCAACCCGGCCGCCCGAGTGTTCAAGGGCGACGCGACCTCGTTCGGCAAGGCGGCCGAATTCCCGTACGCGGCTACGACCTACCGGCTGACCGAGCACTTCCACTTCTGGACCAAGAACACGCTGTCGGCGGCCATCACCCAGCCCTCGCCGTTCATCGAGATCAACGACGAGTTGGCGAAGGAGAAAGGCATCCGCAACGGCGACATGGTGAAGGTGCGCTCGAACCGCGGCGAGATCCGCGCCGCGGCGGTAGTCACCAAGCGCATGCCGATGCTCGAGTGCGACGGCAAGAAGGTGCACACAGTCGGCATCCCGATCCACTGGGGCTTCATCGGCGTCGCCCACGACGGCTTCCTCGCCAACACGCTGACGCCCTACGTGGCCGACGCGAACTCGCAGACGCCGGAGTTCAAGGCGTTCCTGGTGAACATCGAGAAGGCCTAGGAGACCGTCATGACCATGCAATCGCTTGCTGTACAGCAGCGGTCGGCCACGACGACCACTCCGCCCTCGGTGCGGGTGGCGTCGCAACCGGTCGCCAAGCTGATCGACATCTCCAAATGCATCGGCTGCAAGGCCTGCCAGGTCGCGTGCATGCAGTGGAACGACCTGCGCGACGAAGTGGGCACGCAGCACGGCATCTACGACAACCCGGTCGACCTCACCGACCAGTCCTGGACGGTGATGCGCTTCGCCGAGTACCGCAGTCCGGAAGGGCGGATCGAGTGGCTGATCCGCAAGGACGGCTGCATGCACTGCGAAGATCCGGGCTGCTTGAAGGCCTGTCCGGCGCCGGGGGCGATCGTCAAGTACGCCAACGGCATCGTCGACTTCAATTCGGCCAACTGCATCGGCTGCGGCTACTGCATCGCCGGCTGCCCGTTCAACATCCCGCGCATCAGCGAGAAGGACCACAAGGCCTACAAGTGCTCGCTGTGCTCGGACCGGGTCGCGGTCGGACTCGAGCCTGCCTGCGTCAAGACCTGCCCGACGGGCGCGATCCAGTTCGGTGCCAAGACCGACATGGTCACGCGCGGCAACAAGCGGGTCGGCGACTTGAAGGAGCGCGGATTCCAGCAGGCGGCCCTGTACGACCCGGCCGGGGTCGGCGGCACGCACGTGATGTACGTGCTGCAGCATGGCGACCAGCCGGAGCGCTACAGCGGACTGCCGAACGATCCGTCGATCAGCCCCTGGGTCGCCTTGTGGAAGGGAGTCACCAAGCCGCTGCTGTCGATCGGCCTCGGCCTGGCGGTACTGGGTGCCTTTTTCCACTACGTGACCCGCGGCCCGAAGGAAGATCCCGGCGGCCGTGGCGGACCCCACTAGACGAGGACTGAAGCATGAGCATCGTGATGAAAAGCGGCGAGGTCGCTCGCTACAGTTCCGGTGAACGGGTCAACCACTGGGTGGTGGCGATCACCTTCATCCTGCTGGCCGCCTCCGGTCTGGCGTTCTTTCACCCGGCGTTCTGGTTCCTGACCGGCCTGCTCGGCGGCGGCACTTGGTCGCGCATCCTGCATCCGTTCCTCGGCGTGCTGATGTTCGTCTGCTTCGCGCTGATGGCCGTGCGCTACTGGAAGGAAAACATCATCCAGTCGTACGACCGCGAGTGGGGCAAGCGCCTGACCGACGTCATCAACAACCGCGACGACAACCTGCCCGAGATCGACAAGTACAACCTCGGGCAGAAGCAGTTGTTCTGGGTCATGGTGGTCACCATGGTCCTGCTGCTGCTTACCGGCGTCGTGTTGTGGCAGGACGTCGCCTGGGCGCTGCCGGTGACGCTGGTGCGGATCTCGGGCCTGATCCATGCGATATCGGCGTTCGTGCTGATGGTCGGCATCATCGTCCACATCTACGCCGCGATCTTCTGGGTGCGCGGCAGCCTGCGCGCGATGACGCGCGGGTCGGTGAGCCACGCCTGGGCCGAGCATCATCATCCGCTCTGGTACCGGCGGGTGACCGGCAAGAAGTAGCCCTGCGCCGTCAGGGCACTGCGATCAGCGGCGGGCGCAAGCCCGCCGCTTCGTTTCGGCGACGCGTAAGCTGCGCCTGAGGTGCCAACGCGGCGCCAGGCGGCGCGCCCCAACCTCTCGCATTGAAGGTCCACTCTTGCCCACGCCGATCATCACCGACGGTTCGATGGAGCGCGTGACCAACGCGCCCCGGGTCGTATTGCCCGCCGTGCACAGCCTGTTCGCCGACCGCGCCACCCGCTTCGGTCAACTTGCGCACGGCCATCCGATGGCCGACTACCTGCGTCTGATGGGTGCGCTCGCCGCCGCCCAGCATCAGGCGCTCGGCCGGCGCGCGCCGCCGCCGGTCGATGCCGTGACGCTCGAGCGCAGTCGCGACTTCGGCATGCCGCCGCTCGCCGCCCTCGGCCACGCGCGCGATCCGGGCTGGCGCGACGATCTGCGCGATCTGCTCGACCAGGTCGGCGGCGAGCCGCAGGCCGCACCGATGGTCGCAGCGGTGCGCGCGCTCGATGCCGCCGCTCGCGAGGCGCTCGCCGACCGCATCCTCGCCGGCATGACGCTCGATCAGGATGCCGCTGCGGTGCCCCTGGTCGGCGCCGCGCTGCAGGTCTACTTCACGCGCCTGGCGGCGTCGCTCGAGGTCGAGCAGGTGAGGAACTTCGACGTCGCCACTGTCTGCCCGGTGTGCGCAACGCGTCCGGTCGCGAGCGTCCTGCGCCTGGGCGGCGAGCGCAACAACCTGCGCTATCTGGTGTGCGCGTTGTGCAGCACCGAGTGGCACATGACCCGCATCAAGTGCAGCGCCTGCGAGGAAGAGAAGGGCGTGCACTACCTGTCGCTCTCGACCGACGAGGGCAGCGCCGCGGTCAACGAGATCGGCGCCGCCGCCGCGCGCCGCGCCGAGGCCTGCGACGAGTGCAAGTCCTACCTGAAGATCTTCTACCAGGACAAGGATCCGCAGCTCGAGCCGATGGCCGACGATCTCGCCTCGCTGGCGCTCGACGTCCTGGTCGACGAGCGCGGCTACGGCCGCAGCGGTCCGAACCTGCTTTTTCATCCCGGCTCGGGCTAGGTCGCGATGTCCGCGGACTTGACTCTGCCCGGTCCGGGCGAGGCAAGCGGCAAGGGCGCAGCGAGCGCACTGGCCCAGCTTCCCTCGATCGACCGCCTGCTCGGCCAGCCGGCACTGGCCGCGATCGCCGCCGCGAGCGGCGCCGCCTTCGTCAAGCGCGCCGCGCAGCAGGAGCTTGCCGCGCAGCGCGAACGAGTGCGCGGCGGCGCGGCGCCGCCGGCGATCGAGGCGCTGGTGGCCGCGATCGGCGAACGCGTCGCGGCGCTGGCCGCGCCGCGCCTGCGGCCGGTGATCAACCTGACCGGCACCGTGATCCACACCAACCTCGGCCGCGCCTTGCTCGCCGAAGAGGCGATCGTCGCCGTGGCCGCGGCGATGCGCGGCTACGCGGCGCTCGAGTACGACCTCGACGGCGGCGCGCGCGGCGACCGCGATCAAGTGGTTGAGCAGTGGCTGCTCGATCTCACCGGCGCGCAGGCGGTCACCGTGGTCAACAACAACGCCGCCGCGGTGGTGCTGGCGCTCGCCGCGCTGGCGGCGAAGAAGGACGTGCTGATCTCGCGCGGCGAACTGATCGAGATCGGCGGCGCCTTCCGCCTGCCCGACATCATGCGCACCGCCGGCTGCCGGCTGCTCGAGGTCGGCACCACCAACCGCACGCACGCGCGCGACTTCGAGCAGGCGCTGGCCGACAGCGGCGCGCGCGCCGGCCTGGTGCTCAAGGCACACTGGTCGAACTACGCGATCAGCGGCTTCACCGCCGCGGTCGACGAAAGCGAACTGGCGCAGATCGCGCACCGGCACGGGGTCGCCTTCATGGTCGACCTGGGCGCCGGCGCGCTCGTTGACCTGTCGCGCTACGGCCTGCCGCGCGAGCCGCTGCCGCAGGACTCGCTCGCCGCCGGCGCCGACGTCGTCACCTTCTCCGGCGACAAGCTGCTCGGCGGGCCGCAGTGCGGGATCCTGGTGGGCACGAAAGAGGCGATCGCCAAGATCAAGAAGCACCCGCTCAAGCGTGCCCTGCGCTGCTCGAAGCTGACGCTGGCCGCGCTCGAAGCGACGTTGCGCATCTACGCCTCCGCGCACCGCCTGCCCGAGCGGCTGCCGGTGCTGGCGCTGCTGACACGCAGCGCTGCCGACATCGGCGCCGCCTGCGAGCGCATGCTGCCGGCGTTCGCGCGCTTCGCGGGTGCCGGGTTCAGCGCGCGCGTGGCCGAGTGCGCCAGCCAGATCGGCTCAGGCAGCCTGCCGGTCGAGCGGCTGGCGTCGGCGGCGATACTGCTGGCGCCGGTGGCCGCGCGCGGCGCCGGCCGTGCGCTCGAAGCGCTGTCGCAGCGGCTGCGTTCACTGCCGATTGCCGTGATCGGCCGTGTCCAGGACGGCGCGCTGTGGCTCGACTGCCGCACATTGCTGGCGGCCGACGAAGCGGCGCTGGCGGCGCAGCTTGGCGCCGATGCTCCGCCGACCGATGCAGATCCTTCGGCTGCCGCGAAGTCGGCGGCGGCCGGCGCGGCGGACGCGGCGCGGCGCGACGCCGGCGAAGGCGCAGGTGCGAGCTCATGCTGATCGGCACCGCCGGCCACATCGACCACGGCAAGACCTCGCTCGTGCGCCGTCTGACTGGCCGCGACACCGATCGCCTGCCCGAGGAACGCGCGCGCGGCATCTCGATCGAGCTCGGCTACGCCTACGTGCCGCTGGCCGGCGGCGCGGTGCTCGGCTTCATCGACGTGCCCGGCCACGAGAAGTTCGTGCACACGATGCTCGCCGGCGCCACCGGCATCGACCGCGCGCTGCTGGTGGTGGCGGCCGACGACGGCGTGATGCCGCAGACCGAGGAGCACCTCGACATCCTGCGCCTGC
>JBBIST010000104.1:0-10124 GCA_037441125.1 Burkholderiales bacterium | reverse complement strand
CGGTGCCGGTGGCGCGTCTCGCCGGCGGCTGGAACCTGCGTGCCGACGAGGCCGCCGCGGCGCTGGCCGGGTGCGGCGCGCGCGTGGCCGCCGGCGCCGCCTTCGCCGCCGCGCGCTGGTCGGCGCTGCGCGACAAGGCGCTGGAGGCGGTGGCCGCGACCCACGAACGCGAGCCCGAGATGCCCGGACTCGAGCAGAACCGCCTGCGGCGCATGGTCGCGCCCGCGGCCTCGGCCGAGACCGTCGCCGAGCTGGTCGACGAACTGCTCGCCGACGGCTCTTTCGTGCGCCGCGGCGCCTTTCTCGCGCTGCCTGCGCACAAGGCGGAGCTGGCGCGCGACGAGCGCGTGCGCTGGGAGAAGATCAAGCCGCTGCTGATGGAAAGCCGCTTCGATCCGCCGCGCGTGCGCGACATCGCCAAGGCCACCGGCATCCCCGAAGGCGAGGTGCGCACGCTGCTGCGCCGGGTGGCGCGCGTGGGCGAAGTGGCGCTGGTCGCGCTTGATCACTTCTTCTTGACCGACGCGGTGGCGCAGCTTGCCGACATCGCCGCCGAACTCGGCGCGCAGCAGGGCGCTGCGCGCGCGGCCGAGTTTCGCAACCGCATCGGCACCGGCCGCAAGGTCGCGATCCAGATCCTCGAGTTCTTCGACCGCGTCGGCTACACGCGCCGCGTGCGCGACGACCACCTGCTGCGACGGGACAACCCGTGGCGGGCCGCGGGGCCGCAGTGAGATCGGTCAAGGATCGGATGCGCGATCGCGCAGCCGCCGATCACCACCCCCTCGCCCCTGGGCGAGGGGGACGGGGGCAGTGGGAAAGCCTGACAAGCGCTCTTCCTTGCGGCCGCGCGGCGCGCCGCATGCGACGAAGGAAAAGCGCCGAACAACGTACAGTGCAAGCCGCAAGGAAGAGTGTCGTGTCCCGGTGGGCCGGCCAGACTTCAAATCTGGTGGGGGCTGCCAGCAGTCCCTGGTGGGTTCGACTCCCATACTCTTCCGCCATCGCCCGCTGCGCGCGGCGCCGCCGGCAGACCGGCGTGACGCGGTCCGGATGAAAGCGTTGTGGTGAGCGCGCCGTCGCCGCAAGCGATGCGCCGCCTGCCCTCGTCCGCGCCGTTGCGCTCGTCGGTCTACCTGATTTGCGATGAAGCTCAGCAACCACGAAACAGGAAACAGCGCGCGACTCGTCATTCCCGCGCAAGCGGGAATCCAGCGTCTTTGTCGCGCAAGACGCTGGGTCCCCGCCGCAGCCTGCACCCGAGTGCACTTGTCGGGGGCGGGGACGACGACCGGTTGGGCTGCTGAGGCTCATCGCCAATCCGGTCGGTCTATAGGCGAGTATTCTTTCTTATACGGCCAGGAACGTATAGGGCAGCATAAGTTGCTAAAGTCGCGCCGACCGTGGACAGCATCCGCAATCCCTTCTCGCCCGGCGCCGGCTCGCCGCCGCCGGAGCTGGCCGGCCGCGAAGGCATCCTCGAACAGGCGCGGGTGCTGTTCGGGCGGGCGCTGGCCCGGCGGCCCGAGAAGAGCCTGCTGCTGACCGGCCTGCGCGGCGTCGGCAAGACGGTGCTGCTCAACGAGATCGAGCGCATCGCCGCATCGCTGGGCGTGCGCACGATCCTGGTCGAGGCGCACGAAGGCAAGCCGCTGGCGGTGCTGCTGGCGCCGCACCTGCGCCGTCTGCTGTTCGACCTGGACCGGCTGAAGGCGGCAGGCGACAAGGTGCGCCGCGGCCTGCGCGTGCTGCGCAGCTTCATCGGCGCCGTCAAGGTGAAGGTGGGCGACGTCGACATCGGCCTGGACATCGAGCCGGAAAAGGGCTCGGCCGACAGCGGCGACCTGCAAGTCGATCTGCCCGACCTGTTCGTCGCCGTGGGCGAGGCCGCGCAGGAGCGCGGCGCCGCGGTCGCGATCCTGATCGACGAGATCCAGTACTTCAGCCCCGGCGAGCTGAGCGCGCTGATCATGGCGATGCACCGGATGCAGCAGCGCCAGTTGCCGCTGGTGCTGGTGGGCGCCGGCCTGCCGATCCTGCCGGCGCTGGCCGGCGAGTCGAAGTCCTATGCCGAGCGGCTGTTCAGCTTCCCGGCCGTGGGTCCGCTCGCCGAGGCCGACGCCGCGCGAGCCTTGCAGGACCCGGTGCGCGCCGAGGGCGTGGCTTTCGAGCCCGAGGCGCTGCGCGAGATCTACCGGCTGACCCAGGGCTACCCGTACTTTCTGCAGGAGTGGGGCTACCAGGCCTGGAACCACGCGCAGACCTCGCCCATCGGCCTGCGCGTGATCCGCGAGACGAGCGAACTCGTGTCGCGGCGCCTGGACGAGAACTTCTTCCGTGTCCGCTTCGACCGACTGACGCCGCGCGAGAAGACCTACCTGCGGGCGATGGCCGAACTGGGCCCCGGTCCCTACCGCAGCGGCGAAGTTGCCGACAAACTCGACGCCAAGACCACCGGCATGGCGCCGGTGCGCGCCAGTCTGATCCGCAAGGGCATGGTCTACAGCCCGTCGCATGGCGAGATGGCCTTCACGGTGCCGCTGTTCGACGCCTTCATGCGGCGCGCGATGCCGAGCTTCGAACCCTGATGGCTGGGCCGCGATGTCCGGGGCCGCAGGGGATCGAGCGCAAGAGCGAGGGGCGTGGCCGGGCGGGCGCGATTCGGATTCGATCAGGCCCGCCCAGGCGACAGGCGCCGCCCGCTTGCGGACAATGTCGACGCTTCCACTAGCGCACTTCGCTGCCGCCCCGTGACCGGACCCGAGGATCAGGCCAGACAGTCGATCGACCGCCTGCTCGCCGCGGCCGGCTGGGCCGTTCAGGACGTGAAGAGCGCCGACCTGCACGCCGCCCGCGGCGTGGCGCTGCGCGAGTTCCCGTTGGTTGCCTCTCCCCGATCGCGGGGAGAGGGTCAGGGTGAGGGGCCGCAGTTCGCCGACTACCTGCTCTACGTCGACGGCAAGGCCGCCGGCGTGATCGAGGCCAAGAAAGCGGGCGCGACGCTCACCGGCGTCGAGATCCAGTCCACGCGCTACGCGCAGGGCCTGCCGGCCAGCCTGCCCGCGCACCGTCGCCCGCTGCCCTTCCTGTACGAGAGCACCGGCGCCGAGACCCACTTCACCAACGCCCTCGACCCCGAGCCGCGCGCCCGCAACGTCTTCGCCTTCCACCGCCCCGAAACCCTCGCCGACTGGCTTCGCCAACTCCCCTCGCCCGCATCAGCGGGAGAGGGGCCGGGGGTGGGGCTCCTGCGCGAACTTCCCATTGCATTGCCGCCTCGTTCTGAGCAAGACCGCATCGCGGCCGAAGTGGATTGCCAACTATCGACCGTTTCGGCTCTTGAGCGCAACGTCTCTTCAGAGGCAGTCAGCCAACAACTTCACAGGGCGATTCTGCATGAAGCCTTTGGGCTTTCGCGCAGTCGAGGATTTCCAAGGAGCGCTGAATGCAGCTAGTGTCCTTCTCGGTAACCAATTATCGAAGCATTACCACCGCATACAAGCTGCCAGTGAGGCAGGGCACAGTGCTCATTGGGCCAAACAACGAAGGAAAGTCGAACGTCCTTCGCGCTCTCGTGACTGCACTGGAAGTCCTGCAGGCACTCAGCGGGCGACGAATCCTCGCCGGCCGCTTGCGCTCATATCGGGTGGACAGCCGAGAGACCTACTACTGGCCGCACGACTTTCCCATCTCGCTACAAGACACGAAGCCGGATGGCGAGTCAGTCTTCGAGATTGAGTTCCGACTCACGGCGGACGAGATTGCAGCGTTTCAGGCGGAGGTCGGTAGCACTTTGAATGGGACGCTGCCGATCGAGTTAGCGCTTGGGCAGCGCGAGCCGGGATTTCGCGTCATAAAGAAGGGGCCTGGCGGGCCAGCTCTTTCGAAAAAGACCGAGAAAATCGCCAACTTCGTCGCCAAGCGCATAAACATCAACTACATACCGGCGGTGCGCACGGCGGAAGCCGCAGAAGAGGTCGTCAGTCGCATGGTTGAGCGCGAGCTCGCTGCAATTGAGGACGATCCCGCCTATCGAAGCGCACTAGCAAAGGTTGAAGAGCTCCAGCAGCCTCTCCTTAATCGGCTGTCGGATGGGATTCGCGACACGCTACGAGAGTTCTTGCCGAACGTTAAACAGGTTCGGGTTGAGATACCCAAGGAGGCGCGGTACCGCGCGCTCCGCCGAGCCTGCGAGATCGTAGTTGATGACGGAACCCCAACTCATCTGGCTAGAAAGGGTGATGGCGTTCAGAGCTTGGCCGCGCTGAGCCTGTTGCGACAGCGGTCTAGTGGCCCGTCGCAGGGAAGGCAACTAATCCTCGCAATCGAAGAGCCGGAGTCACATCTGCATCCAAGCGCGATACATCAATTGAAGGCCGTACTGGGAGAGATTGCGCGAACGAATCAAGTCATCATGACGACCCATTGCCCGCTGTTTGTAGACCGTACAGCGATCAAGTCCAACATCATCGTTCATCGCAACAAGGCGACGCCCGCAAAGAACGTGGTGGCGATTCGCACGATTCTCGGCGTGCGGGCCTCGGACAATCTGCAACACGCTGAGCTGATGCTTTTGGTGGAGGGCGAGGAGGATCGCGTCGCGCTGAAGGCACTCGTTGCTCATGGCTCGAAGGTGCTCGCATCGGCACTCGCGCAAGGATCGCTTGGAATTGAGTCAATTCAGGGAGGCTCCAACCTCAGCTACAAGCTGAGCCAGGTACGCGAGGCATTGTGCAGTTCACATTGCTTTCTTGACCACGACGCCGCTGGGCTCAAGGCGAGCAACAAGGCGGAACAAGATGGGCTCCTTACGATGGCTGATGTGCACTTCTCGATCTGCAATGGTCAGAAAGAGTCAGAGATCGAGGATCTGTATGACGAAGGTCTGTATTCCGCGATGATTCTCAACAAGTATGGCGTGTCCACACAGAGCCCCAAGTTCAAGGGCACGGGCAAGTGGTCCGATCGGCTTAAGGAAGCCTTCAAGCATCAAGGTAAGCCGTGGTCGGATCAGATCGAGGCACGCGTCAAAGCGGATGTGGCTGAGCTGGTATCTGCCAATGCCTCGACTGCTGTGAGCCCGCACCGCAAAGGGTGTGTCGACGCGTTAGTCGGGGCTCTTGAGATGAAGTTGGCGGCGATCGCCGAAGGAAAGAAGTAGCTTGATTGCGCTTTCCGATTGGCTCGTGACTTGAACGGATGAACTCGGCAACGTTAGTTCAGAGACTTTGGAACTACTGCAACGTCCTGCGCGACGACGGTATGAGCTATGGCGACTACGTCGAGCAGCTCACCTACCTGCTGTTCCTCAAGATGGCGGACGAGCGCAGCCGCCCGCCGCACAACCAGACGAGCCCCATCCCCATCGCCTACGCCTGGCCCGCGCTGCTCGCCAAGGACGGCGGTGCGCTGTTCGACCACTACCGCCACACGCTGGAAGAGCTGGGCAAGCAGCCGGGCACGCTGGCGCTGATCTTCGGCAAGGCGCAGAACAAGTTCCTGGAGGCCAAGCTGCGGCGCGTGATCGGCGCGCCGGTGACCCTTGACGGCTTCGAAGGCTGATCCGATGGTCACGCGCAAGGCTACAGCGCCATCGTCAAAGGTTCCTGCCGCGGTCGGCGGCGGGGCAGTTGCAGGGCGCCGTGGCGCGGATGCGCTGCTCACGGACCTGCGCCAACTCATCGATCAAGCGCGCCGTGCCGCCGCCGTCGCGGTAAACGTGAGTTTGACGATGCTCTATTGGCGCATCGGCAAGCGCATCCGCGACGAGGTGCTGCGCCACAGTCGCGCCGACTACGGAGAGCGGATTGTCGCCACGCTGTCGCGACAATTGGCGGCCGAATACGGGCGCGGCTTCGAAGAGAAGAACCTGCGCCGCATGGTGCAGTTCGCCGAGGCCTTCCCGGACGAGGCAATTGTCGCCACGCTGTGGCGACAATTGAGCTGGTCGCACTTCCGCGAGCTGTTGCCCCTGAGCCGGCCGCTGCAGCGCGAGTTCTATGCCGAGATGTGCCGTATCGAAGGCTGGAGCGTGCGCACGCTGGCCAGCCGCATCGACTCGATGCTGTACGAGCGCACTGCGCTCTCGCGCAAACCAGAGGCGCTCATCCGCAAGGAGCTGGCCGCACTGCGTGCCAAGGGCGAGCTGACGCCAGCACTAGTGCTCAAGGATCCCTACGTGCTCGACTTCGTGGGGTTGGCGGATCGGTATGTCGAGCGCGGTCTCGAAGACGCCATCCTGCGCGAGCTCGAGGTCTTTCTGCTCGAGCTGGGGGCGGGCTTCTCGTTCGTCGCGCGGCAGAAGCGGTTGCAGATCGACGGCGAGGACTTCTACATCGATCTGCTCTTCTACAACCGCCGGTTGCGCCGGCTTGTGGCGCTGGACCTGAAGCTCGGCCGCTTCAAGCATGCCTACAAGAGCCAGATGGAGCTGTATCTGCGCTGGCTGAACAAGCACGAACGCCAGCCCGGCGAATCGGCTCCGCTGGGCATCATCCTGTGCGCCGACAAGGGGCAGGAACAGATCGAGCTGCTGGAGCTGGGCGCATCGGGCATCCATGTGGCCGAGTACCTCACCGAGCTGCCGCCGCGCGATGTGCTGCACCGCCGCCTGCAAGCGGCCATCGAGTCGGCTCGGGAGCGATTCACGGAGAAGCCTGACGAATGAACTCCTCCACCCTCGTCCAGAAGCTCTGGAACTACTGCAACGTCCTGCGCGACGACGGCATGAGCTATGGCGACTCTCCCCGCCTTCGCGGGGACAGGCTGCCGCAGCTCACCTACCTGCTGTTTGGTTCCGGCCGGCGCTGCGCGCCTTAACGTTCGCGATGCTCACGTTAGCCTCCACCGCAACACGCCCGCAGGCGGGTGGTTGTCTCAAGATGGCCGACGAGCGCAGCCGCCCGCCGCACAAGCAGCCCAGCCCCATCCCGGCCGCCTACGCGTGGCCATCGCTCTTGGCCCGCGACGGCGATGCGCTGTTCGACCACTACCGCCACACGCTGGAAGAGCTGGGCAGGCAGCCGGGCACGCTGGCGCTGATCTTCGGCAAGGCGCAGAACAAGTTCCAGGACCCGGCCAAGCTGCGGCGCGTGATCGTCGATCTCATCGACAACGAAGTTGCGGTGCAGGCTAACGTGAGCGCAGCGAACGTTAAGGCGCGCAGCGCCGGCCGGAACCACGCCGAGAACTGGTCGGCGATGGGCGCCGACGTGAAGGGCGACGCCTACGAGGGCCTGCTGGAGCGCAACGCGCAGGACATCAAGTCCGGCGCTGGCCAGTACTTCACACCGCGCGCGCTGATCCAGGCGATGATGGATTGCCTTGCTCAGCCTTGTCCACGTTACATCGACGTCCATGAGTCGTGAACATGGCAGTGTCCGTGGACATGCCCCGCTGATTCGAGCTTCCGCTGGAATTACGAGCGGCCTTGTCCACAAAATTGACTTTGTCCACGCTTCGTGGACAATTCGTCATTCATGGACAAAGACGTCGATCCCAGGGACCTCCTGACCGCCGCCCTGCAGCGGTTGGAAGCCTATGGCCTCACCGCTCAGATCGAGCGGCGTGAAGTCCAGTTGCCCAAGACCCGGGCCGATGCGCTCGTTCGCATCGGCTACGGTGAACGAGAGGCCACCTACGCAGTCGAGCTGAAGCGGGGCTTGCGTCCCCATGGGCTGGGTGCGGTGCTCCATCAGCTCGAGCGACTGGGCGACCAAGGGCTGCTGGTAGCGGATCACGTCACGCCGCCCATGGCAGAAGAACTGCGCGCCCGCAAGATTCCGTTCGTCGATGCGGCGGGAAACGCTTTCCTCGATCAGCCGCCACTCTTCGTTTGGGTCAAGGGCGAAAAACCGCGAGCCGCAGCCGGCGGCGCTCAGCCAATGGGACGGGCCTTTCAGGCAAGCGGCCTGCAAGTCCTCTTTGCGCTGATCTGTCACCCCGAGTGGGCCGAGCTGCCCTACCGCGAAATCGCGCAACGCGCCAACGTAGCGCACGGTACCGTCGGGTGGGTGATGGCCGAGCTACCCAAGCTCGGCTTCATGACGGCGCTGCGCGGCAAGCGCCGCCTCATGCGGCGCGAGCGGCTTTTGCAGCAATGGGCCGAGTTCTATCCGCGCGCGCTGCGGCCCCGCTTGCTGCTCGGTCGCTACCGAGCCGAGAACCTGGCGTGGTGGGACACGATCGATCCCGTCAGGTACGGCGCGGTGCTCGGAGGAGAGCCGGCTGGCGGACGCATCACGCACTATCTCCGTCCGGGTGCTGCGACCTTCTACACAGAAAGAATCGACCCCCGCCTCCTGGTGGATCTGCGCTTGCGCACCGACGTCAACGGCAACGTCGAAATCTACAAACGCTTCTGGACGTTCGATGGCGACCAAGCGGGACTGGCACCCACGCCGCTCGTGTACGCGGACCTCATGGCCACCGGGGATGGTCGCTGCATCGAAACCGCCAAGATGATCTACGACGAACACTTGTTCCGCACCGATGCTTGATCTGTCACACCGGCAGGAACTGGCATGGCTCGCCCGGTTGGTGGCCGACGTGCAGTCGGCCGCACCCAATCTCGAGCCGCTCGTGGTGGGCGCGCTTGCCCGGGACCTCTGGCTTCACTATGGGCACGGCCTTGAGATCAAGCGGGTAACCGAGGACGTTGATTTTGCGCTTGCAGTGGACTGGCAAGGATTCTCGGAGGCGCGTGACGCCCTGGTGGCTTCCGGACTGTTTGAGCCTCTACGAAACGTTCCCCACAAGTTGCGCCATGGAAAGTTCGGCTGGATCGACTTGATTCCATTTGGCGCCGTGGAGAGGGCCGACGGGACGATCGCCTGGCCGCCGTCCGGACTTGAGGTTATGGAGGTGGTGGGGTACGCCGAGGCCCATGCAGCCGCGGTCCCGATCGGGCTGCCTGGCAATCAGACGGTCCAAGCGGTTTCGTTGCCGATGCTCGCGGTAGTCGAACTTGTTTGTGCCCGGCCTGCGGCCGACAATGCGCGCGTGCCGCCGCCGACCGGCGCACCGCCGACCGCCGATCCTCTGCGGTAGGAGCCCTCTGCGTTGGCCGAGCAGCGATGACCGACCTTCGACCGACCGACCCGGATTCCCCTGCGCCTGCGACGCCGCGCTTGCCGGCGCACGAAGAGCTGCTCGCGCGCATCGCGCCGGACGTGCTGTACGCGCCCGAGCAGGACATGTGGGTGCGACCCGAGCCCGACGGCACGCTGTGTGCCGGCGCCACGCACCTGGTCGCCGCGCACGGACAGTTCATGCTGTTCACGCCGCGGCCGGTGGGCACGGTGGTGGCGCGCGATCAATCGCTCGGCGTGATGGAAACCGCCAAGACCGCGGTGGCGATCCACGCGCCGGTGTCGGCGCGCGTGCTCGAGTTCAACGCCGCCGCGGTCGACGAGGTGGCGCTGGTCGAGCGCGACCCCTATGGCGCCGGCTGGTTGTTTCGCCTGCAGCCGACCGCGTTCGAGGCCGAGCGCGGCGAGCTGCTGGATGCCGCCGCCTATGCCGCATGGCTGGCGCCGCGACTGGAGTACAAGCTCGTCAAGCCGATCGGCGACGACTTCGCCGAAGACCTGAGCGTCGATCCGAATCGCGGCTACTGAGCGCTCGACGCCGCGCCGGCCCGATGTCCGACTTCACTGCCTCACGAGTCCCCGCCGCTGCGCGCGGCGCGGCGAGCCGGCGATGCCCGCGCGGCGATTGATCGTCGTCGTCTGGTCGTGCGGCCCGGACCGGCCCGGCGGCGCCATGCTGGCGGCCGCGCCCTTCGTCTACGCACTGACTGCGCGCGCGCTCGAAGTCGAGGTCGAGATGCACTTCACGTCGAGCGCGGTGCGCTGGCTGCTCGCCGGCGTGGCCGACGGCGCGTACACGGACCAGCGGCGCAGCAAGACCGTGCGCGACTTCATCGCCGAGGCGCAGCGCGCCGGCGTGCTGCTGTGCGCCTGCGGCATGGCGCTGGCCGAACACCGGCGCGCCGACGAGCGGCTGATCGACGGCGTGCAGAGGGCCGGCGCCGCCACCGTGATCGACGCCGCGCTCGACGCCGATACGCGAACGATGGTGTTCTGACCCGTCGCACGCGGCCGCGCCGCGAGCCGCGCCACCGG
>JBBIST010000103.1:0-10185 GCA_037441125.1 Burkholderiales bacterium | reverse complement strand
CCCGGGCCGCCGCCGCCGTGCGGGATGCAGAAGGTCTTGTGCAGGTTCAGGTGCGAGACGTCGGAGCCGTACTTGCCCGGCTTGGCCAGGCCGACGAGCGCGTTGAGGTTGGCGCCGTCGGTGTAGACCTGCCCGCCGTGCGCGTGCACGACCTCGCAGATCTCGACGATCGCCTCCTCGAACACGCCGTGCGTCGACGGGTAGGTGACCATCAGCGCCGCCAGGTTCCTGCCGTGCTGTTCGGCCTTGGCCTTGAGATCGGCGACATCGACATTGCCGTTGGCGTCGCAGCGGACGACCACCACTTCCATGCCGCACATCTGCGCCGTCGCCGGGTTGGTGCCGTGCGCGCTCTCGGGAATCAGGCACACGGTGCGATGGCCTTCGCCGCGTGCACGATGGTAGGCGCGGATCGCCAGCAGGCCCGCGTACTCGCCCTGGGCGCCGGAGTTCGGCTGCAGGCTGACGGCGTCGTAGCCGGTGCACTCGGCGAGCATCGCCTCCAGCGACGCGATCAGTTCGGCGTAGCCCTGCGTCTGCTCGGCCGGGGCCAGCGGATGAACGTCGCAGAACTGCGGCCAGGTGATCGGGATCATCTCGGCCGTGGCGTTGAGCTTCATCGTGCACGAGCCGAGCGGGATCATCGTGCGGTCGAGCGCGAGGTCACGGTCGGCGAGCGAGCGCAGGTAGCGCAGCATCTCGTGCTCGGCATGATGGGTGTTGAACACCGGGTGCGTCAGATACGCCGAGCGGCGCGCGAGCGAGGCCGGGTAGGCGTCGCGCGCCCGCAGGTCGAGCGCCGCCACGTCGGCCGCGACGCCGAACAGCGACCACAGCGTCGCCAGATCGGCGCGCGTGGTGGTCTCGTCGCACGAGATGCCGACCGCGTCGGCGCCGAGGCGGCGCAGGTTGATCATCCGTGCGCGCGCCGCCGCGTGCACGCGGGCCGCGTCGACGCCGCCGACGACGATGGTGTCGAAAAACCGTTCGCTCACCTGCAACCCGGCCTCGCGCAGGCCGGCGGCCAGGATCGCGGTCAGCCGGTGCACGCGCTGCGCGATCCGCTTGAGTCCCTCTGGCCCGTGGTAGACCGCGTACATGCTCGCCATCACCGCCAGCAGCACCTGCGCCGTGCAGATGTTCGAGGTCGCTTTCTCGCGCCGGATGTGCTGCTCGCGCGTCTGCAGCGTCAGCCGGTAGGCGGGCTGGCCGAGCGCGTCGACCGACACGCCGACCAGGCGCCCGGGCAGCGAGCGCTTGAACGCGTCGCGGCAGGCGAGGAAGGCCGCATGCGGGCCGCCGAAGCCGAAGGGCACGCCGAAGCGCTGGCTGTTGCCGACGACGATGTCGGCGCCCCACTCGCCCGGCGCCTTGAGCAGCGTCAGCGCCAGCAGGTCGGCGGCCACTGCCACCAGTGCGCCGCGCGCGTGCACGGCACGAACGATCTCGCCGTAGTCGCGCACGTCGCCGGTCGAGGCCGGGTACTGCAGCAGCACGCCGAAGGCGTCGGCGCGCGCCAGCAGGTCGTCGTCGCCGACCTGAACCTCGAGGCCGAGCGGCTCGGCGCGCGTGCGCACCAGCTCGATCGTCTGCGGATGGCAGTCGGCGGAGACGACGAACAGGTTGCTGCTGCTCCGGCACGAGCGCTTGGCGAGCGTCATCGCCTCGGCCGCGGCGGTGGCCTCGTCGAGCAGCGAGGCGTTGCCGATCTCCATGCCGGTGAGGTCGCACACCATGGTCTGGAAGTTGATCAGCGCCTCCATCCGCCCCTGCGAGATCTCGGCCTGGTACGGCGTGTACGCGGTGTACCAGGCGGGGTTCTCGAGGACGTTGCGTAGGATGACCTTCGGCGTATGGGTGCCGTAGTAGGCCTGGCCGATAAAGCTCTTGAACACCTGGTTCCTCGCCGCGATCGCCGCCAGCTTGGCGAGCGCCTCTTCCTCGCTGATCGCCGCCGGCAGGGCGAGATCGGACCGCAGCCGGATCGCCTCGGGAACGATCGCGTCGGTCATCGCCTCCAGCGACGGCTGGCCGATCGCCTTCAGCATCTCGGCCTGCTCGGCGGCGTCGGGGCCGATGTGGCGGCCGATGAACTGGTCGTGGTTTTCCAGCGTCGAGAGGGGGTCCGCGAGGCTCATCGGAGGGGAGTCGTTCATGGCTGAGACCGTGAAAGGTGAAATGTGAAACGTGAAACGTGGTGACGCGCGCCGGCCGAGGCCCTCACGTTTCACGTTTCACGTTTCACGTCACTTCTGCGCCGCGATGTTCTGCTGATAGGCGTCGGCGCTCAACAGCGCGTGCATGTCGCCGGCCGGCTTCATCTTCCATAGCCAGGCGGCGAAGGCGTCGGCATTGACCTGCTCGGGCGCATCCTTGAGCGCCTCGTTGACGGCGATCACCTCGCCGGCCAGCGGCGCGTAGACGTCGCTCGCGGCCTTGACCGACTCGACCACCGCGCAGGCTTCTCCGGCCTTGAGCCGGCGGCCGACGTCGGGCAGTTCGACGAACACCAGGTCGCCGAGGGCGTCCTGAGCGAAGTCGGTGATGCCGATCGTGACGCTGCCGTCGCTTTCGCTACGCACCCACTCGTGCGATGCGGTGTACTTGAGGTTGGCGGGGACGTTCATTTTGTACTCCGTGAAATGTGAAAAGTGAAACGTGAAAAGTGAAGGACGGACGCTCGGCGGGGGTTCCACGTT
Organism: Burkholderiales bacterium; assembly: GCA_037441125.1. Lineage (GTDB taxonomy): Bacteria > Pseudomonadota > Gammaproteobacteria > Burkholderiales > Burkholderiaceae_F > JALHMQ01. Next base: position 7,486 of record JBBIST010000103.1, on the reverse strand, counting down.
TCACGTTTCACGTTTCACCTTTCACGTTTCACGCCTTAAACAAGCGCCTTACCGTTGCGCACGAACGGCGGCTTGACGACCCGCGCGGCGACCGGCTTGCCGCGCAGCTCCACCTCGACGGTGTCGCCCGGCTGCACCTGCACCGGCACGCGCGCGAGTGCGATCGAGCAGCCGAGCGTCGGCGAGAAGCTGCCGCTGGTGATCTCGCCCTCGCCATGCGGCGTCATCACCTTCTGGTGCGAGCGCAGCACGCCGCGGTCGATCAGCTTCAGGCCGACGAATGCACTCCTGCGGCCGTCGCGCTCGAGCGCGGCGCGGCCGACGAACTCGCGCGGCGACTTCAGGTCGACGGTCCAGCCGAGCCCGGCATCGAGCGGCGACACACCCTCGTCCATGTCGTTGCCGTACAGATTCATTCCCGCTTCCAGCCGCAGCGTGTCGCGCGCGCCGAGGCCGCAGGGGGTCACTGCGGCCGCCTTCAGCTCGATCCATAGTTGCGGCGCCGCGGCTGCCGGCAGCATCACCTCGAAGCCGTCCTCGCCGGTGTAGCCGGTGCGGGCGACGAAAAGCTCACCGGTCTCGGCGGCGAAGTACGCGCCGAGCGCTGCCGTTGCCGCCCGCGCGTCGGGCCGCACCTGCCAGAACCTTTCGCGCGCGTTCGGCCCCTGCACCGCGATCAGCGCTAGGTCGCGCCGCGGCGCGATCGCCACCGCGAAGCCGCGCTCGGCGCGCAGCTTCTGCATCCACGCCAGGTCCTTGTCGGCCGTGCCGGCATTGACGACGACGCGATAGCTATCGGCGGCGATGAAGTAGACGATCAGGTCGTCGACGCAGCCACCGGCGTCGTTGAGCATCGCGCCGTACAGCGCCTTGCCGGGCTGCGTCAGCTTGGCGACGTCGTTGGCGAGCAGGTAGCGCAGGAAGGACCCGGCGCCGGCACCGGCGAGGTCCACCGGACACATGTGCGAGACATCGAACATGCCGGCGTCGCGGCGCACCGCGTGGTGCTCGTCGATCTGCGAGCCGTAGTGCAGCGGCATGTCCCAGCCGCCGAAGTCGACCATCTTCGCGCCGCAGGCGAGGTGCGTGTCGTACAGCGGCGTGCGTTTGAGGCTCATCAGGGCACCGGACAGTCTGGGTTCGGACCGCATCGGCCCGCGAGCCGATGCGGCATCCGCAGGCCGACATGCCGACAGGCATGGCGACTTGCTGCGGATGCCCCTCTGTCCTTTTGCCTGAGAGTTTGGGTGCGGACTTGCGTCCGCGCCGCTGCACCTTCGGCGCCGGCATCGGTCGATGCCGGTCTCTCCAGAGTCGCTCGCGCGGGGCGGTTTTCGGTGCCTGAGCGATTACGGGCGTTGCGCCTTCGGCGGTGCCGGCGACCTTGCGAGTTGCCGTCACGCTCTCCCGCGTCGCGCTGTGAGCGAGTGCGAAGGATACTCCGGCCGCCGGCGCGCGGCAGGCCGGTGGCGGCAGGCAATCGCCGGGCGGCGCCGCGCGCGGCGCCGCCCGCGGATGCTCAGGCGCCGATCACGCCGCCGTCGATGCGGCGGATTGCCATCGTGCACGAGCGCGGCCGGCCCGAGGCGCTGCCCTCGGGAAAGCGCGAAAAGCGGGTCGGATCGCGGGCGATCTGGTTGTCGCTCCACACCGTGCCGACGGTCTGCTGCCCGGTCGGCGGATTGCGCGGCGCGTTCGGATGCGAGCCGAGTTCGCCTGGGTGCTGGACGTTGAGGAACATCGTCCGGCCGTCGGGCGTGACCACCGCGCCGGTGAACTCGCAGCCCGCGGGACCGACCGCGAAGCGGCGCACCTCGCCCGAGCGCGGGTCGGCGCACAGCACCTGGTTGTTGCCCATGTTGGCGAAGTCGCCGCTGTTGGAGAAGCTGCCGTCGGACAGGATCCACAAGCGGCCGTCGCGATCGAAGACGATGCCGTCCGGACTGTTGAAGACGTTGCCGGCGTTGACGTTCGCCGACGGCGCCCGCTCGCCGGTGATCGACGGCTGCCCGGCGAGCAGGAAGAGGTCCCAGGCGAAGGTGGTTGCGCGCGGGTCATTGCCGGTCTCGGTCCAGCGCACGATGTGGCCCCAGGCGTTGTTGCTGCGCGGGTTGACCGCATCGACCGGTGGCCGCGCGCTGCCGGCCACCGTGCTGCCGTCGGCGTTGTTCGAGCTCGCCGGTGTCGTGCCGCGCCGGTTGTTGTTGGTCAGCGCGCAGTAGACCTCGCCGCGCCGCGTCGGATCGGCGGCGACCCACTCCGGACGATCGAGCATCGTCGCGCCGACGCGATCGGCGGCGGCGCGGGTGTTGATCAGGATCGCCGCCTGATCGGTGAAGCCGTTGGCCGCTGTCAACCCATTTTGGCCTTGCACGAGCGCGATCCAGGTGCCGGTGCCGCGGCCGGGGGTGGTGCCGCCGTCGAACTTCGCCACGTACAGCGTGCCGCTGTCGAGCAGGTTGCGGTTGGCCTCGGAGCGCGGATTGGCGGCATCGAAGCGGCCGGAGGTGACGAACTTGTACAGGTACTCGTTGCGCTCGTCGTCGCCCATGTAGACGACCACGGTGCCGTCGGCGGCGAGCACGTGCTCGGCGTTCTCGTGCTTGAAGCGGCCGAGCGCCGTGCGCTTGCGCGGCTTCGAGGCGGGATCGAAGGGATCGATCTCGACCACCCAGCCGAAGCGATTGGGCTCGTTCGGCGTGGCGTTGACGTCGAAGCGCGGATCGGCCGTGTGCCAGCGATAGCCGAAACCGTTCGCGGTCACGCCGTAGCGGTTTTCGAGCGCGGTCGGCGTGCGCGCGCCGTTCCAGCCGAAGTAGCCGTTGAAGTTTTCCTCGCAGGTCAGGTAGGTGCCCCAGGGCGTGTAGCCGTGGGCGCAGTTGTTGAGCGTGCCCAGCACCTCGCGCCCGGTCGGATCCTGCGCCGTGCGCAGCAGCTCGTGGCCGGCCGCCGGGCCGGTCACGTCCATCGGCGTGTAGCCGGTGATGCGCCGATTGAAGCGCGAGTCCGCCACGTGGCTGATCCGGCCGTCGGCCGCGCGCCGCAGATGGGCAATCGAGACGCCGTGCGCGGCCAGCCCCTTGCGCACCTTGTCGAAGGTGAACGGCGCCAGCCAGTCGTTGGCGTCGTTGCCGGGCGCATACAGGTACTCGGGGTTGATGTACTCGTGGTTCTGCACCAGCAGCCCCTCGTCGCTGCGTGTGCCGGGGGCGTCGGCGGCGGCGTTGAGCGGGAAGAAGTGGATGCCGTCGTGGTTGTCGCCGAACTGCTGCTCCTGCTCGGCCCAGCCTTGCGAGGCGTCGCGCAGGAACGCCGGCGCGCCGGCGCGGATCGGGTCGCCCCAGAGCAGGATCGGCTGGGCGATGTAGCCGTGCGGGACGACGACCTCGTCGCCGGTCGAGATGTTGATCGGCGCAAAGCCGAGCAGTTGGGTCGGCGCCGGCGCCGCCACCGCCTCGTCGCCGCTGCCGCAGGCGCTCAGCGACAGCGCCGAGGCGCCGCCGAGGAACGGCACGGTGGCGAGTCCGAAGCCGCGACGGATCGCGGCGCGGCGTGCCGGTGAGTCGACCTGTTGGTCGACGACCGATTGCAGGTGCGGGTTGCGGCTGGGGTTGCTGGTGGCGTCGTCTTCGCGCTGTTTCATCGTCGGCTCCGGTGGCGGGATCGCGGGTCCGCACTCTGGTCCCGCCAGGCGACGAACGCGTGAACTGCGGATGACCGGTCGATGACCACAGCGCGCGGCTGCGGCAGTTCGAGCCGCAATCGCCGCGCAGCGTCGTTCAGGCCGCGCGCGCGACTGCGGCGCGGCGCGGCGCCTCGAGGTACTGCGCCGACTGCATCTCGAGCAGGCGCGAGACCGCGCGCTCGAACTCGCCTGCCATCGGCCCGGCGGTGTACAGCGACTCCGGCGGCACCGCCGCCGACAGCAGCAGCTTGACCCGGTGGTCGTAGAGCACGTCGACCAGCCAGGTGAAGCGGCGCGCCTCCGAGGCGTGGCCGGCGCTCATCTGCGGCACGTTCGACAGCAGCAGCGTGTGAAAGCGCGCCGCGAGTTCCAGGTAGTCGTTCTGCGAGCGCGGGCCGCCGCACAGGACATTGAAGTCGAACCAGACCACGCCGCCGGCGCGCCGCCGGGCGCGGATCTGGCGCCCTTCGACCATCAGCACGGTGCCTTCGTCGTCGCTCTCGGCGATGCGCTCGAACGCCGCCTTGAGCCGCGCCTCAGCCGACGCCGAGCACGGCGTCAGATAGGCCTCGACGCGCTGCATTGCCTGCCGCCGGTAGTCGACGCCGGCGTCCACCCGCAGAACGTCGAGCCGTTCCTCGAGCAGCGCGATTGCCGGCAGCAGCCGGTCGCGGTGCAGGCCGTCGGGATAGAGCGCATCGGGCGCGTAGTTGGACGTGATCACGAGGCCGACGCCGAGATCGAACAGGCGCGCGAGCAGCCGATGCAGGATCATCGCGTCGGCGATGTCGCCGACGTGGAACTCGTCGAAGCAGATCAGCCGGTGGCGGCGGGCGATACGCGCCGCCACCGCGTCGAGCGGGTCGGTCGTGCCCTTCAGCTCGTCGAGCTCGCGGTGCACGGCGCGCATGAACTCGTGAAAGTGGACGCGCTTCTTGCGCACCAGCGGCACCTCGGCGAAGAAAGCGTCCATCAGGAAGCTCTTGCCGCGGCCGACGCCGCCCCACAGGTAGACGCCGCGCGGAATCGGCGGCCGCCGCAACAGCCGCGTCACCGCGTTGGCACGCTTTGCCTTGTATTGGACCCACTCTTCGAACAGCCGCTGCAGCCGCTCGGCCGCCGCACGCTGCGCATCGTCAAGCACGTAGCCGCGCGCGGCCAGTGCGTGGTCGAGGTGGGATTTGAAGGTCACTCGGGGGAACGTGAAACGTGAAATGTGAAACGTGAAACGTGAAAGCCGGCGTGCCGAGGCTCGCAGTTCACGTTTCACATTTCACTTTTCACCTTTCACCTAGTAGTTCAGCGTCCGCTTGTCGACCGCCAGCGCCGCTTCCTTGGTCGCTTCGGACAGCGACGGATGCGCGTGGCAGATGCGGGCGATGTCTTCGCTGCTGGCCTTGAACTCCATCGCCAGCACCGCCTCGGCGATCAGTTCCGAGACCATCGGGCCGATCATGTGCACGCCGAGGATCTCGTCGGTCTTGGCATCGGCGATGAACTTGACCAGCCCCGTGGTGTCGCCGAGCGCGCGCGCGCGACCGTTGGCGGCGAACGGGAAATTGCCGGTCCGATAGGCGCGTCCGCTCGCCTTGACCTGCTGCTCGGTCTGGCCGACCCAGGCGATCTCGGGCGAGGTGTAGATGACCCACGGAATCGTGCCGAGATTGAAGTGCCCGTGCTGGCCGGCGATGCGTTCGGCCACCGCCACGCCCTCCTCCTCGGCCTTGTGCGCGAGCATCGGCCCGCGCACGACGTCGCCGATCGCCCAGACGCCGGGCAGATTGCTGCGGCAGTCGTCGTCGACCTCGATGAAGCCGCGCGCATCGAGCGCCAGTCCGACGCCCTCGGCGTTCAGGCCGACGGTGTTCGGCACGCGGCCGATCGAGACGATCAGCCGGTCGACCACCAGCGCCTGCGCCGCGCCCTGCGCGTCCACGTACTCGACCGTGACCGCCTTCTTGTCGGCCTTGACCGCCGAGATCTTGACGCCGAGTGCGATCTTCAGCCCCTGCTTGGCGAAGGCCTTGGCCGCCTCGCGCGCGATCTGCGCATCGGCGGCCCCGAGGAACTCAGGCAGTGCCTCGAGAATCGTCACCTCGGCGCCGAGACGGCGCCAGACCGAGCCCATCTCGAGCCCGATCACGCCGGCACCGACCACACCGAGCCGCTTCGGCACGGCGCCGATCTCGAGCGCACCGTCGTTGCTGAGGATCTGCTTCTCGTCGAAAGGCACGCCCGGCAGCGCGCGCGCGCTCGATCCGGTGGCGACGATCACCTGCCTGGCGACCAGCACTTCATCGTTGACCTTGACCTCGTAGCCGCCGTCGACCCTGGCGCCGAAGCTGCCGCGACCGTGGAAGAAGTCGACCTTGTTCTTCTTCAGCAGGTACAGGATGCCTTCGTTGTTCTGCTTCACCACCGCGCGCTTGCGCGCCAGCATGCGGCCGACATCGATCGCCAACCCCTGGACCTCGATGCCGTGCTCCTTGAAGCGGTGCGCGGCGTGCTCGTAGTGTTCGGAGGACTGCAGCAGCGCCTTGGACGGGATGCAGCCGACATTGGTGCAAGTGCCGCCCGGCGCCGGGCCGCCGGCGGCGTTCTTCCACTCGTCGATGCAAGCCACCGACATCCCTAGCTGGGCGGCGCGGATCGCGGCGATGTATCCGCCCGGCCCGGCGCCGATGACGACGACGTCGAAGTTCTTGCTCATCGTGTGTCTTTCGGGTGCCGTCGCGCCCGCCGGGCAGCGCGGCCGCTCAAAGGGATTGAAAGAATGGATTCGGGATTCAGGATCCGGGGCTCGGGGAACGGCAATCGGGGGCACGAGGGTCGCACGGCGCCCCTGAATCCTGAATCCCGAATCCTGAATCCTGAGTGAATCCCGAATCCCGCCGCTCACACTTCCAGCAGCAGCCGCGCCGGATCCTCGAGCGCTTCCTTCATCGCCACCAGCGACAGCACCGCTTCGCGGCCGTCGATGATCCGGTGGTCGTAGGACAGCGCCAGGTAGTTGATCGGCCGGATCACGATCTGGCCGTTCTCGACCACCGGCCGCTCCTTGGTGGCGTGGATGCCGAGGATCGCGCTTTGCGGCGGATTGATGATCGGCGTCGACAGCATCGAGCCGAACACGCCGCCGTTGGAAATCGAGAAGGTGCCGCCGGTCAGTTCCTCCAGCGCCAGCTTGCCTTCGCCGGCGCGCTTGCCGAAGTCAGCGATTCTCTTCTCGATTTCGGCGAAGCCGAGCTGATCGGCATCGCGCAGGATCGGCACCACGAGGCCGCGCGGCGAGCCCACGGCGATGCCGATGTCGAAGTAGCCGTGGTAGACGATGTCGTTGCCGTCGATCGAGGCATTGACCACCGGGTACTTCTTCAGCGCCGCCACCGCCGCCTTGACGAAGAACGACATGAAGCCGAGCTTGGCGCCGTGCTCCTTCTCGAACTTGTCCTTGTAGCGGTTGCGCAGGTCCATCACCGGCTGCATGTTGACCTCGTTGAACGTGGTCAGGATGGCGGCGGTCGACTGACTCTGCACCAGGCGCTCGGCGACGCGCTGCCGCAGGCGCGACATCGGCACCCGCTGCTCGGGGCGGTTGGCGAGTGCGGCCAGATCGAGCGGCGCTTTCACCTCCGGCAGCGCTGGGCGAGCGGCGGCCGGTGCGGCCGCGGGCGCCACGGCCGGAGCGCTGGCCCGCGCACCTGACTCGAGCACGCCGATCACGTCACCCTTGGTGATGCGGCCGTCGCGCCCCGTGCCCGTGACCTGCGCCGCAGCCAGGCCGGCGTCGGCCAACAGCTT
>JBBIST010000102.1:0-10313 GCA_037441125.1 Burkholderiales bacterium | reverse complement strand
TCCACGAAGTCAAAGTAGCAAACTCCGTGGCGTCCATTTTTCGGGGACCAGTTCATACACACGAACTGGCCCAACGCCCTGAAGCGGCCCGAGGAGAGCGCACAAGCCGGCGGAAGTACAGTAGCTGCGCCTGACGGAGAAGTGCTGTTTCGCCTTCCCATGCAGCAGTCGGGTGTCGCAGTGTTCAACCTCGGAGAGAGGGCCTTCGAGTGGCATCCGCAGTGAGGCCTAACCTTGAGTAGTTGCCCGTGCGCCGCGCGACCTCGGGCATGAGGTCGAAACCGCAGAGTCCGAGGGCTTGGCCGGCGCAACCGATTCCCGGTTGCTCGCTGCCCGCATAGCCAAGGACCGGGTCCTCGTCACGCTTGACCTGGGCTTCTCCGACATCCGGGAGTACCCGCCAGGCCGCCTTCGGGGAATCTGGGTCCTCCGGCCGCCGCCGCAAACGTTTGCCGCCGTGCTCAGAGGTGGCACGGCGGCCGCAACTTCAGATCGGCTTGCTGTGCGTACCGTCGCACAGCGGCGCCTTGCCGGTGCCCTTGCAGCCGCAGAAGTAGACGGTCTTGGTTTCAGTCGCAGTGAACTTCACCGGGGTGAACTGGCGTTCGGCCTTGTGTGAACCGTCGCAGAACGGCTGGTTCTTGCTCTGTCCGCAGGCACACCACCAGTACTCCTTGCCCGCTTCCACCGCCACCGGAAACGGCGTGTTGCTCGCACGCACGGGAGTGGGCATGGTGTTTTCCTCCAGAGACAGTCGTGCGGGGCATGTTGCCACCACGAGTCGCTGCTCGCAACGCGGCTTCATGCCACTGCGGCAACAGCGGTTGTTGCTCGCAGGCGTGCGGCCCGGCCCTTGTATTCAGCGCCACGACGCTCTCTCGATCCGGCCCCCGCCCGAAGACTCGCGCTCGCGGGCCGACGGCCGCGTGCGGCACAATCCCGCGTCCGAACCGGCAACCCAAGTCCACGACCCCGCTGCCGCAGCGGCGGAGGGCAGACCGAGCATGAAACCGATCGAGTTTTACTTCGACTTCTCCTCGCCTTACTCGTACCTGCTGTCCGAGCAGATCGAGGCGGTGGCCGGCAAGTACGGCCGCAGCGTCACGTACAAGCCGATTCTGCTCGGCGCCGCGTTCAAGGTGACTGGCCTGGGGCCGCTGCTCGCGGTGCCGCTGAAGGGCGAGTACAGCGCGCGCGACCTGGCGCGCAGCGCGCGCTTCGCCGGTATCAGCTACCGGCTGCCCGAGCCGTTTCCGATCTCCACTGTCGCTGCGGCGCGGGCGCTGCTGTGGCTGCAGTCGACCGGCTCGGCCAAGTCGGTGCCGTTCGTGCACCAGGTGTTCCGCGCCTACTTCGCCCAGGGCCGCAACGTCAGCGAACCGGCGGTGCTGGTCGAGATCGCCGGCGAACTCGGCATCGACCCGCAGGCGCTGCTGGCGGCCACCCAGGATGCGGCGATCAAGGAGCGGCTGAGGGCGGCGGTCGACGAGGCGATCGCGCGCGGCGTCTTTGGCGCGCCGTTCGTGTTCGTCGACGGCGAGCCGTTCTGGGGCAACGACCGGCTGCCGCAGATCGAGCGCTGGCTGCAGTACGGACCGTTCTGAGCCTGGGGGCTGCGGCGATGGCCGGCTGCGGGACCGAGGCGTCGCGACGCGCTGGCAGCGGCGGGGGAAGGCGGCGGTGAACGGCGCCGACTTCGTCGAGACGGCGATCGCGACCGTCGCCGGCCGGGCCTCGGTCGCCTACCTGTACCTGATGGTCGCCATCGTGTTCGAGGTGATCGGCACCTCGGCGCTGAAGGCCACCGCCGGCTTCACGCGCCTGCTGCCGTCGCTGATCGTCGTGGTCGGCTACGGCATCGCGTTCTACTTCCTGGCGCTGGCGCTGAAGACGATCCCGGTCGGTGTGGCCTACGCGATCTGGTCGGGCGTGGGCGTGGCGCTGATCACGCTGATCGGCTGGCTGGTGTTCAAGCAGCGGCTCGATGGGCCGGCGCTGGCCGGAATCTTTCTGATCGTCGCCGGCGTGGTCGTGATCCGCTTCTACTCGTCGTCGGGGGCGCTGTGAGCGCACCGTCGGGCGAAGACGACCGCAGGCGCGATGGCGCCACCGCCGGCGCGCGCCCCGGCCGCGCGCCGCTGTTCGACGTCGGTCCGGGCGTGCACGAGCCGCTCGCCGACCTCGGGCGCGCCGCCGGCGAGGAGATCGACGAGCACCTGCATCGCACGCACCGGCGGCCGCGCACGCGCGTGCGCGCCTACGCCTTCCTGCTGGTGGCGATCGTCTTCGGCGTCACCGGCACCTCGGCGCTGGCGCAAAGCGAAGGCTTCACCCGGGTCGGTCCGGTGGCGGTGCTGGCATTCGCCTACCTGGCGTCGTTCGTCGCGCTCACGCGCGCGCTGCGCGTGATCCCGGTGGGCATCGCCTACGCGATCTGGTCCGGGGTCGGCATCGCCCTGATCACGCTGATCGGTTTTGCCGCCTTCGATCAGGCGCTGGCACTCGGGCAACTGGTCGGCATCGCGCTGATCGTCGCCGGCGTGGTGCTGATCCAACTGTCCTCGCGCGTCGCCGGCGGCCGTTCGCGCTGAGCGCGGCAGGCTGCCGCGACCTGGGTCAACGAGGATCGGGTTCGCCCCAGTACGATCGCGCCTTTCGCCGACCTCCGCCGATGAAGCGCCAGCCCGCACCGCCGTTCATCCTGATCACGTTGCTGATCGACGTGATGGGCTTCGGCATGCTGCTGCCGGTGCTGCCGGCGCTGGTGGGCGAGTTCACCGACAGCCGCGACGCGCAGACCTACTGGTACGGCGCGATGATCCTGACCTTCGGGCTGACCCAGTTCTTCTGCGCGCCGGTGCTCGGCGCGCTGTCGGACCGCTTCGGCCGGCGGCCGGTGCTGCTGGCGTCGATCTTCGGGCTCGGGGTGATGTTCCTCGCCTCGGCGCTCGCCACCTCGCTCACCTGGCTGCTGCTGGCGCGCGTCTTCGGCGGCATGCTGGCCGCGAACTTCGCGGTTGCCAACGCCTACGTCGCCGATCTGACCACGCCCGAGAACCGCGCGCGCAGCTTTGGCCTGGTCGGCGCGGCCTTCGGCATCGGCTACGTGATCGGACCGATGGTGGGCGGGCTGCTTGGCACGATCGACATACGGTTGCCGTTTTACGTCGCCGCGGCGCTGTCGGTGGCGAACTTCCTGTACGGCTGGTTCGTGGTGCCCGAGTCGCTGCCGCGCGAGCGGCGCAAGCCGTTCGCGTGGAAGAGTGCGGCGCCGTTCGCTGCGCTCGCCGGACTGGCGGCGCTGCGGCCGGTGGGCACGCTGGTGGCGGTGATCGCGGTGGCCAACCTCGGGCAGTTCATCCTGCACGGCACCTGGGTCCTGTACACGACCTTCCGCTTCGACTGGGGTCCGCGCGAGGCCGGCCTGTCGCTGTTCGCGGTCGGCCTGATGGCGGCGCTGGTGCAGGGCGCGCTGCTCGGCGTATTGCTGCGTCGTCTGGGCGAGCGGCGCCTGGTGCTGGCCGGGCTCGCCTCGGGCGCGATCGCCTACGTCGCCTACGGACTGTCGACCGCCGGCTGGATGATGTACGCGATCATCTTCGCCAACCTGCTCGCGTTCGCGGTCGGACCGGCGCTGCACGCGATCGTCTCCAAGGCGGCCGATCCGTCGGCGCAGGGCGTCTCGATGGGGTCGCTGATGGCGCTCAATTCGCTGATGGCGGTGGCAGCACCGCTGATCGGCGCGCCGCTGCTGGCCGAAGTCAGCCACCTGCCGGCCGGCGACTGGCGCATCGGCGCGCCGTTCTTCATGTCGGCTCTGCTGGCGGCCACGGCGCTGGCGCTCGCGGCGCGCCACTTCGCGCGCCAGCCGGCGCCGGCCGCTCCGGCGGTGCCGGTCCGCTAGCCGCGGCACCGCTGCCGCGCGCGCGCCGGCAGCGACTACCATGCGCGCATTGACGTGCGCGTCAACCGGCGCGCCGCCCGCCCGATCCCCGTCCGAGCGCTGCCAATGTCGATCCTCGCCACCCAGATCAACCCGCGCAGCGACGAGTTTCGCGCCGCCGCCGAGCGCATGCGCGCGCTTGTCGATGACCTCAGGCGCAAGGTCGAGAAGATCGCCGAAGGCGGCGGCGAGGCCGCGCGCGCCAAGCACAGCGCGCGCGGCAAGCTGCTGCCGCGCGAGCGCGTGACGCTGCTGCTCGACCCCGGCACGCCCTTCCTGGAGCTGTCGCAACTGGCCGCTTACGGCATGTACAACGACGAGGCGCCGTGCGCCGGCATCGTCACCGGGGTGGGCCGCGTCTCGGGGCGCGAGTGCGTGATCGTGTGCAACGACGCCACGGTCAAGGGCGGCACCTACTACCCGATGACGGTCAAGAAGCACCTGCGCGCGCAGGAGGTGGCACGCGAGAACCGGCTGCCGTGCATCTACCTCGTCGACTCGGGCGGCGCCAACCTGCCGAACCAGGACGACGTGTTCCCGGACCGCGAACACTTCGGCCGCATCTTCTACAACCAGGCCGCACTCAGCGCGCTCGGCATCCCGCAGATCGCCGTGGTGATGGGCTCGTGCACGGCCGGCGGCGCCTACGTGCCGGCGATGTCCGATGAGTCGATCATCGTCAAGAATCAGGGCACGATCTTCCTCGGCGGCCCGCCGCTGGTGAAGGCGGCCACCGGCGAGGAGGTGAGCGCCGAGGACCTGGGCGGCGGCGACGTGCACACGCGCTTGAGCGGCGTGGCCGACCATCTGGCGGTCAACGACGCGCACGCGCTGGCGCTGGCGCGACGGATCGTCGCCACCACCAACTACGTGAAGCCCAGCTTCATGCAACTGCGCGAACCGCGCGAGCCGAAGCACGACCCGGCCGAGCTCTACGGCGTGATCCCCGGCGACACGCGCAAGCCCTACGACGTGCGCGAGGTGATCGCGCGCATCGTCGACGGATCCGAGTTCGACGAATGGAAGGCGAGGTACGGTACGACGCTCGTGACCGGCTTCGCCTGGATCCACGGCATGCCGGTGGGCATCGTTGCCAACAACGGCATCCTGTTTTCCGAGAGCGCGGGCAAGGGCGCGCACTTCATCGAACTGTGCTGCCAGCGACGGGTGCCGCTCGTATTCCTGCAGAACATCACCGGCTTCATGGTGGGCCGCAAATACGAAAACGAGGGCATCGCGCGCCACGGCGCCAAGATGGTCACCGCGGTGGCCTGCGCGCAGGTGCCCAAGTTCACGCTGATCATCGGCGGCTCGTTCGGCGCCGGCAACTACGGCATGTGCGGCCGCGCCTTCGGACCGCGCTTCCTGTGGATGTGGCCGAACGCGCGCATCAGCGTCATGGGCGGCGAGCAGGCCGCGAGCGTGCTCGCCACCGTCAGGCGCGACGGCATCGAGACCAAGGGCGGGCAGTGGAGCGCCGAAGAAGAAGACGCGTTCAAGGCGCCGATCCTCGCCCAGTACGAGCACCAGGGCCACCCGTACTACGCCAGCGCGCGCCTGTGGGACGACGGCGTGATCGATCCGCTGGATACGCGGATGACCTTGGCGCTGGGGTTGAGCGCGGCCTTGAACGCGCCGATTCAGGAGACGAGGTTCGGGGTGTTTCGCATGTGAGCGAGCGTAGCGGCCAGCGCAGGTCGGGCAGTAACATCCGCGCGATGGCCACGCGCCGCCCGAGTACGACGCCTTCCGCCGCTAGCCGAACTGCGGTGCGGTTTTCAGAACTGATCACAGCCGTTCGCCAGCATCAGGACAGATAGCCATGGCGCCAATCAGCGACGAGGAACTGGCCCGACTGCTTGGCGACCTCGAATCCGACCGCGTCGAGCGCAAGCGCGCATGGGATAGAGACGCGCCGGACAAGGCACGGCAGGCGGTCTGCGCGTTTGCGAACGATCTGCCGGGTCACGACCTGCCTGGGGTTCTCGCGATCGGCGTCGACGACAACGGCAATCCGGCGGGAATCGCGATCACGGATCGGCTGCTGCAGACGCTCGCCGACATCAAGACGGACGGGAGACTCCTTCCGCCGCCCGCGCTGACGGTGGAGAAGCGCACATATCGCGGCGTGCCGATCGCGGCCGTCACCGTCTGGCCCGCCGACGCACCGCCAGTGCGTTGCGACGGTCGAGTCTGGATCCGAATCGGCCCCCGCCGCGGCACGGCAAGCGCGCAAGACGAGCGCATCCTGAACGAGAAGCGGCGCGCAAAGGACCGCTCGTTCGATACGCAGCCGATCCGCGGCTGCCCGTTGACCGAACTGAACCGCGTTGCCTTCGAATACGAGTACCTGCCCAACGCCGTCGCGGCGGATGTCCTCGCGGCCAACGAGCGCAACTACGAAGAGCGACTCGCCGCCACGGGGATGATCGCCTCGGTCGACGATCCGACGCCGACCGTCGTCGGTGTACTGACGGTGGGTAAGTCGGCGCGTACCTGGGTTCCCTGCGCCTACATCCAGTTCCTGCGCATCCGCGGCACGACCTTGTCGGACCCGATCGCCGACGAGCTGGAGATCGACGGCACGCTCGACCAGGTTCTTCGACGCCTGGACGACAAGCTGCGGGCCACGCTGACGGTGGCCGTTGAATTCGCCTCCGGCACCACGACGGAAGTGCGCACTACGCCCTATCCGCTGAGCGCCCTGCAGCAATTGACCCGCAACGCCGTGATGCACCGGACGTACGAAGGCACGAATGCGCCGGTACGTGTGAACTGGTTCGATGACCGGATCGAAGTCCTGAATCCCGGCGGGCCGTACGGCATCGTGACCAAGGAGAATTTCGGCCGTCCCGGCATTGCCGACTATCGCAATCCGGCGATTGCGGCGGTCCTCAAGACCCTGGGATTCGTGCAGCGCTTCGGCGCCGGCATCGCCGAGGCCAACCGCGCGCTTGCCGCGAACGGCAATCCGCCGGTTCAATTCGAAGTGGAGCCCACGTTCGTGCTCGCGACCGTACGGAGCGCCCCATGAGCACGCCGGTCGTCACGTTCTTCAACAACAAGGGCGGCGTCGGCAAGACGTCGCTCGTGTTCCATCTCGCCTGGATGCTTTCGGAGCTAGGCAAGCGCGTCGTCGCCGTCGACCTCGATCCGCAGGCCAATCTCACCTCGGCTTTCCTGTCCGAGGACGATCTCGAAATCCTGTGGGATGTCGACGACGGCGCCCAGCGCAACGGCACCATCTTCCAGTGCCTGCAGCCGCTGACGGAGATGGGCGACATCCGGTCGCCGCAGACGCAGCGCATCGCGCCGCGGCTGCACCTCGTGCCCGGCGATCTTGCGCTTGCCGGGTTCGAGGACTTTCTGTCGCAGGAGTGGCCGAACGCGCTGCGCACCGGCAGCCTGGCGCGTCCCTTCCGCGTGCTCTCCTGCTTCTGGCATGTCGCGCAGCAGGCGGCACAGCAGCACGATGCCGACCTGATCCTGGCCGACGTCGGCCCGAATCTCGGCGCCATTAACCGCTCGGCGCTGATCGCGTCGGACAACGTCGTCATTCCGCTGGCCGCCGACCTCTTCTCACTGCAGGGTCTGCGCAACCTGGGGCCCACGCTGCGCGCGTGGCGTGCCGAGTGGCGCAAGCGGCTGGACAACTGGCCGAGCCCCGCGTTCCCTCTGCCGGCAGGGGCGATGCAGCCGCGCGGCTACATCGTGATGCAGCACGTCGACCGCCTGTCGCGCCCCGCCAAGGCGTACAAGAAATGGGTCGATCGAATCCCCTCGACCTACCGCGAAAGCGTGCTTGGAGAACCGAAGCCTGCACAGCTCGCACCGACCGACAGCCATTGTCTGGCGCGCCTCAAGCACTATCGCAGCCTGATGCCGATGGCGCAGGAGGTGCGCAAGCCGATATTTCACCTGACCGCCGCCGACGGTGCGATCGGCAGCCACGCGTATGCCGTGCGCGACGCACGCAGCGACTTCAAGTCGCTTGCCGTCGATGTCCTCGACCGCATCGGCCAACTGGCCGAGCAACCCCTCGCATGAGCGACACGGTCAGACCCGAGAAGTGAACGTCTGCGACCGCCCCGAACACGCCAAACTGCGCCGTCCGGTCGCGCGCTTTGTCGAGCGCGAGGTCGCACCGAACGCGCTTGCAGACGCGTTCAAGGCGCCGATCCTCGCCCAGTACGAGCACCAGGGCCACCCGTACTACGCCAGCGCGCGGCTGCGGGAAGACGGCGTGATCGATCCGCTGGACACGCGGATGACGCTGGCGCTGGGGTTGAGCGCAGCGCTCAATGCGCCGATTGCGCAGACGAGGTTCGGCGTGTTCCGCATGTAGCGGGTTGCCGCCGCTTGCTCGGCGGCAAACTGTCCACCTAGAATGTCGACATGGACATTTCCGTCACGGAATTCAAGCAGCGCTGCCTCGAAGTCATCCGGCGCGTCGAGCGCACCGGGCGCCCGGTCGTGATCACCCGCCGCGGCAAGGTGGTCGCGCGGCTGGCGCCGCCGGCACAGCGCACGGTGCACGCGAAGCTGAAGCCCTGGGAGCAACTGCGGGGAACGGCGGTCTGCCACTTCGAACCGGGCGAGTCCGTGCTGCGCGACGAGGATTTCGAGGCCATGCGTTGAGCCTGCTGCTCGACACGCACGTGTGGCTTTGGTGGTTGACCGGCGCGGGCAGGCTGTCGGCAGCGGAACGGCGCGCGCTCGGCGCGGCGGCGGAGCGCGAGCTGCCGGCGATCTCGGCCATCAGCCTCTGGGAGGCGCAGATGCTGGTGGCCAAGGGGCGCGTGCGACCGACCGAAGGCTTTGCGGCATGGATCGAGCGAATGGCCGGACCCGAGATTGTGACGATCGTGCCGATCGATGTCGAAGTGATCCAGGCACTGCACGGCCTGCCGCCGACGTTCCACGGTGATCCGGCCGATCGCATCATCGTCGCGACCGCTCGTTCGCGCGCGCTGCGGCTGGCGACGCATGACGCCAAGCTGCGGCGCGCGCGGGCGGTGCGGATCTGGAGGCCCTGACCGTCGCGCCCAGGCAGGGCGATGCCGCGCATCTTCGACAACATCGACAAAGAGCTGTTGCCGGCGCTGCGAGCGTCGCTGCAAGTCGGCAACTGCGCCGACTTGTGCGCTGGCCAGTTACATTTGCAGGAGACACCGCAGTGAGCACCGAGCCGAAGTACGAAACGCTGCAAATCGAGACCGCGCACCGGGTGGCGATCGTCTGGCTGGCGCGCGAGAAGGTGCGCAACGCCTTCAACGAGACGATGATCGCCGAGCTGACAGCGGCGGTGCGCGCGCTCGGCGCCGATCCCGAGCTGCGCGCGATCGTGCTCGCGGCACAGGGGCCGGCCTTCTGCGCCGGCGCCGATCTCGACTGGATGCGGCGCATGAGCACCTACTCGCTCGACGACAACCGGCGCGACGCGCTGGCGCTCGCGACCATGCTGCGCACGCTGTACGAGTGCCCGAAGCCGACCGTCGCCCGCGTGCACGGCGACGCCTATGCCGGCGGCCTTGGCCTCGTGGCCGCGTGCGACATCGCGCTCGCCTCGACCGCGGCGAGCTTCTGCCTGAGCGAGACCCGGCTCGGCCTGATTCCGGCGACGATCGGCCCCTACGTGCTGCGCGCGATTGGCGCCAACGCCGCGCGCCGCTACTTCCTCACCGCCGAGAAGTTCGACGCCTCGGAGGCCTTCCGCATCGGCCTCGTGCACGACATCGCGCCGCCGGACGAACTGGACGCCAAGGTCAACGAGCTGCTCGGTGCGCTGCTGGCCACCAGCGCCCAGGCGGTGGCCGCGGCCAAGCGGCTGGTGCGCGAGGTCGCCGGGCGCGCGCTCGACGACGCGCTGATGGCCGACACCGCCGAGCGCATCGCGCAGATGCGCGCCTCCGACGACGGGCGCGAGGGCGTCGCCGCCTTCCTCGCCAAGCGCAAGCCGCGCTGGCTGGTGCAGTTCGAGGCCGAGCAGGCAGCGGCGCAGGCCGAGGCCGACGACGCCGATCCGGCCGATCCGCGCTGAGCCGAACGCCGATGGCCGAGACGCTGCTGCTGTCGCGCACGGTCGGCCGCCGCGGCTGGGAGGTCGCGCACGCAGGCGCGAGCAGCGAATTCGCGCTGGCCGCGGTCGGCCAGTGCTTCGCGCGGCGCGGCCTGCTGTCGAACCTGCCGCTGCTGTGGCGGCTGCGCGCACTGTGGGCAACCGAGCTCGACACGGTCGACGCCCGTGAACTGCGCCTGGCGCTGGCGGTCGACGCGCGCGTGCGCCTGTCGCTGGCGCGCATCGAGCTGCGCATCACGCAGCCGCTGCACGGCGCCGCCGCGCATGCGCTGCTGGAGGCGGCGCTGGCCG